>CAVRJJ010000005.1:0-466349 GCA_963721685.1 uncultured bacterium | reverse complement strand
GCTGGGGTGGTAGGATTCGAACCTACGATCTCTTGAGCCAGAATCAAGCGCCTTACCACTTGGCCACACCCCATCACTGACATTTTTAACCCTGGCATAGTAGCAATTTATAGGAGGTTCAGCAAGGCTACGCTAAGCTTGGTAGCGGTCCTCAATGGCCTCCCAATTTACTACATTCCACCACGCGCCCACGTAGTCGGGGCGGCGGTTCTGGTAATTGAGGTAATAGGCGTGCTCCCATACATCAATACCCAGCAATGGGTTCTCACCTTCCATCCAGGGATTATCCTGGTTGGGTGTTGAAGTAACTTCCAGGCGGCCAGAGGTTTGAACCAGCCATGCCCATCCGCTGCCGAAACGGTTAATCGCCGCGTCTTTTAGTTGGGCTTGGAGTTCCGCGAAACTGCCAAAAGTACTATCAATTTTTTTAGCTAACTCCCCGCTGGGCTCCCCTCCGCCGTTTGGCGACATGGTCTCCCAAAAGAAGCTGTGGTTAGCATGGCCACCACCATTATTGCGCACCGCTTTGCGCTTTTCCGGCGGGACTTCATCGAGGTGGCGCATTAGTTCATAGGGGTTTAAGGCTTGGAGATCGTTAAGACCTTTCAGCGCGGCGTTCAGCTTATCAATATAGGTCTTATGATGCTTCCCGTGATGTATCTCCATGGTTGTCGCGTCAATATGAGGCTCAAGAGCGTCGAATTGGTAGGGTAAATCAGGTAACGTATACATGCATTGCCTCCTTTTAGTTCTACCTTATTTTAACAGATCGGGGCGGTTGCGTTTGGTTTTTTGCGCGGCTTGTTCGGTCCGCCATTGCTGGATTTCGGCGTGATGGCCATTTTGCAAAACCCCAGGTACTTTCTGGCCGCGGAATTCCACCGGGCGGGTATATTGCGGGTATTCCAGCAAGCCATCGCTAAATGATTCTTCGTGGGCGCTTTGCTCCCCACCCAGCACTCCGGGGATAAGGCGTACCACCGCGTCAACCACAACCATAGCGGGAAGTTCCCCGCCAGTTAACACGTAATCGCCAATGCTTAGCTCAAGGTCAGCGTATGCCATGATGCGTTCATCAAAACCTTCATAATGGCCTGCCACCAAAATAAGGCCTTCTTCGGCAGCCAAGGTGGAGGCGTAACCTTGGTTGAAACGCTTACCCTGCGGTGAGAGAATAATAACTTTAGCGTGGGGATTGGCGCTCTTGGCATGCTCAATTGCCGCAACGACCGGTTCCGGCTTTAACAACATGCCATCGCCGCCACCATAGGGGGTGTCGTCAACGGTTCGCCGGTTACCCAGGCCAAACTCCCGCAGGTCATGAAACGCCATGACCAGCATCCCGCGGTCCTGGGCTTTCCAAAGCATGCTCATATCAAAAGGCCCCTTGAACATATCGGGGAATAAAGTAATAATATCGATTTTCATTTCATCATACCTGAGCAAAAATTACAGCTCGAAATCAGCCAGCTCCTGCATTTCCCGCTTCGTGCGCTCGTGTAATTCTTGGTGCTCGTCTTTTTCATCTTCCAACACTGGTGCCGGTTCGCTTGGTTCAGATGTTGCTACATCAACAGCCGGTGCTGCCACTACGCCTGCCGTTGCCGCGGCAGCCGCTGCTGGCCTCAAGTTACTTTCTTCACGTTCCGGATCAACAATTTTTAATGGCAGCGGTGGCAAATCGTCTTTGGCGCCGACCCCTCGCAGTAATGTACGGATACTCTTGGCAGTAGCGCCCGCCTTTCCGATAACCTTGCCCATATCAGATGGATCCACCCGGAGTTCCAAATACACACCTTTTTCATCTTCGCTCCGAGCTAGTGATACCGCCTCAGGATTATTAACAAGCGCCTTTACTACATACTGTACAAAATCTTCACGTAAATCGGCCACAGGGGTGCCTCACTTCATTTAAAACGTAGCTTTATAATAGCGCAGGTTGTAGCTGAGGGCTAGGACTGCTCGGCTTTAGCGGCCTTTTCGGCTTGGGCTTGGGTATCTTCAGCGGTCTCGGTTTTACCGGCTGGAACGGCTTTGTCGGCAGTTTCAGCCGCGTTATCGGTTGCGGCAGCGGCTATCCGTACCTCTTCTTCGGCTGGCGCTTCCGGCGTGGCTGTTTCGTCGGCCGCAATCTCAACAGCCTCGTCTTTAACAATAGCATCTGCGGCTTCAGCCTTAGCCGGCTCTTCAACCGCTTCAACCTTCTTAGGTGTCTTGGCTTTCAGTTTTACCCAAGCAGGAAGTTCCATTTCTTCGCGCTGCAATAATTTAATAACGGTGTTGGAGGGTTGGGCGCCAAAATTGATCCGCTTAAGGGTTTCTTCACGCTTAATGTTTAATTCCTTGGTATGAGGATTATAATGACCTAAAATTTCAATAAATTTACCGGTAGCAGCGCGCGCTGATTCGGCCGCGACAATACGGTAGGTAGGATATTTTGAGCGGCCGCCACGGGCCAAACGAATAACTTGCATAGGGGAGATTGTACCGATTCTATCTGGAAAAGTCAATCAATACGAGCAACACGTTCATGCGCTTAGGTTCTTGCGAATTACCGATACCTTATAGTTTGCTCGGGCTTAGGCAAATACGTGACAAATTTGATGCAGATTTGATGCAGATTTGATGCAGATTTGATGCAGATTTGATGCAGATTTGATGCAGATTTGATGCAGATTTGATGCAGATTTGATGCAGATTTGATGCAGATTTGATGCCAAACTAAGAGCACGTATAATAAATTATTCCTTATATTTTTGCGCAACGCGAAAGTCGCCGCTCGGAGGGATGATCTCCGGGCGGCGACTAACGGACAGCGGGAGGAGCAATGAAGGCTGGCGGCGCGAACGCTGCTCAATTTTAGGTGCGCCCTTCGGCTAGGGCAGGTTGCGCCGGATGGTGGTGCGGACGATGCCGCCCACCCCCCACGCCACTTGGCCGGCATTGCGAGTGGTGCCCAGCAGGCGATCGACCGGAGATCCCGACACCACTCGCAGGTCGACGAGCGCGCGCAGCGAGTGGCCGACCAGCTGCATCGATGACGACTCCGCCACTAGGCGAGTGATGGGGTCGGGAATCGTGGGAAGTGCGCTGCCATCGGTGGCATTGCTTGACACGTCCATGCTTTATTCTCCTTCTTACGTTGTCCGTCATGAAATGAGCGAGCCGCGTAGCTTCATGCCACACGTCGTATTCACGTGATACCACGAAACTGGTTATGCCTACAATACTATTATTGAATGAAAGCTATTTTTTGGAATAATGCCTAATTTTTATAGCTTTTAAGCGCAACTGCTGCTGCCACCTGCTGGGCTGCCTGCTTGCTGGAACCCTTGCCCTTGCCGCAGAGACGGTCGCCCACAAACACGCCAACCACAAATACCTTATCGTGGTCCGGACCCATTTCTTCCAAAACCTTATAATGGGGGGTAAACCCTTCCTGCTCTTGGGCTACTTCCTGAAAGCGGCTCTTGGGATCCATCCAGCTGCCGGTTTCCAAAATTTGCTCTAAACGGCTCACGATATGAGTGAGGATAAACTTCTGGGCGGCTTCGTACCCTTGGTCTAAATAGATGGCACCAATTAAAGCCTCAACCGAATTGGCGTGGATTAGTGCCCGGCTGCGAGAATTGCCTTTAGCCTCCCCCCGGCTTAACTTCAAATATTGGTCAAGCTCCAGTTGCTCCGCCACCGTGCTTAAGCTCTCAGTTTTTACCAAAGCACTACGCCAGTTGGTTAAATCCCCTTCTGGATTAGGATAGGTATTATAGAGATAGTCGGTTACCGCCAATTCCAGTACCGCGTCCCCCAAAAATTCTAAGCGCTCATTATGCTCTAATCCGGACTTGGGGTGCTCATTTAAATAAGAGCGGTGAATAAAAGCTCGCTCAAGCAATTCAATTTGTTTAAATTCTACCCCCAACTGCTTCTGCAGGTCATCAAAGGTTTTTTTAGTGACTTCCATTAGGCGGCCTTCAGCTTTTCTAGTCCAAGCTTGAATAGTTTTTCGGTATCTTTGTATTCAATGGTTTCCAAGGCATCTTCTTTACTAAACCATCGCGCGTCAACAATCCCCTCGCTGTCTTCAGGAACTAGCGCGTTGGTATCGCCTAAAGCTTCCACTAAAAAAATATGGGTTGTCATATAAATTAAACTGCCTTCGCGCCGGTAAAAAAAGAAAATTTTATCGAGCTTATCGCGAATGACCAAGTGTTTCAGGCCTGTTTCCTCGCTTATTTCCCGAGTGGCGGTTTCCTCAAAGCTTTCGCCCTCTTCAACATGACCCTTGGGTATGGTCCAGCGTCCTTTGCGGTCTTGAATCATTAAAATATCAATTTTTCCCGCGCCGCTCCGCCGGAACACCATGCCTCCAGCAGTGTATTCGCGTATCGCCTTTAGCCGTGGGGGGCGTTTCGATTTAGCTTGCTTGTGGTTCTTCTTCTGGTTGATAGACATCACTTTCACGATAAATCGTGCCCAGCACTCCGTTAATAAACTTGCTTGAATTCTCACCGCCGAACGATTTAGCCAGCTCCACCGCTTCGTTGATGACAACTTTCGGTGGTACTTCTTTCTGCAAAAGCAGCTCGTACACACCTATTCGGAGGATAATTTTGTCGATTTTAGCAATTTGGTCAACTGGCCATTCCGGAGCAGCCGGACCAATAATGCCATCAATAGCCTCGACGTTCTCACGCACCCCCTTTACTAAAACCTTCACGAAATCCTTGTCGTCAATCGCTTCCGAAAACTCCCCCAGATTTCGCTCTAGGGTAGCCTCACGGTCGACTTCAACCCCTGCGCTTTCCCGAAAATCGCATTCATATAGAGTCTGCATTGCGACAATACGTCCCAAATGGCGGTTCGAGGCCACGTTAGACTACTGAACCCGCTTAATGTACTTAGTTAACCCTAAGCTTAAAGCCTTGTGGAGGCGGCGCGGCAACAAGGTTCCGTTACTGCCAGGCTGTAATTGCATAACCTGTAAAGCATCGTGACTGCGGCGTTGACCGCGGGCTGACTTAGTAGTCCGTTTTTTAGGTACGGCCATTTAACTATCCTTCGTTTGGTTTAATTTTATCCCAGTACAGTCTTCTTGGCAAAGCGCTTTCAATGGTAAGTGCACTTCAAGCTCTTGGCGTATCGGTTCTGCCAGTCCTATCTTCCCATACTTATCTATGGGGAACTGGTCTTCGCCAGGATGATCCTCGAACTCCGCTTGCAATGGAAATTGTACTTCCTGCGCGTATGCCTTTAAGCATCGGCTGCACTCCAAGGTAACGGCTGCCTGCAGCGTTCCCCCCGCTGCTACACCGGTATTGGTACCCATGATAGTGACAGTACCGCGGATCGGTGACGCCAGCTCAATGCCCTCAAGCTCCGGAGTTTCACCATCAATGATGAACTCTTCCTGGGCGCCTTCGCCTTGCCTTAAGATGTTGCTTACGTCTACTTGCATACGCTTAGGCGCATAGTATACCTATAAAGAGGCTCTTTGGCAAGACTACGGCTTGATGACGAAGTTGACGAGCTTACCTGGCACATAAATGGTTTTGATAACTTGCGTATCCTTGATATGGCGAGCAACATTTTGCTGTTCAGCCGCCAAGCGTTTGACTCCATCATCCGCGGTATTTGAGTTTATCTCAATCTGCCCGCGGGTTTTGCCATTTACCTGCAAGACAATCGTGATTAACTCTTCCTTTACCAGCTCAGGATCATAAGATGGCCACCCAGCCACATGCACACTGGTTTCGCCACCTACCTGCTCCCACATTTCCTCAGTGATATGCGGCGCAAACGGGGCGAGCATCGCGACTACTAACTGGAGATGCTGCTGCCAGATCTCACTTCCCAGCGGCAGCTTGGTTTTGAGCTGGTAAAGCTCATTAACCAACTCCATTTGGGCCGCAATGGCGGTATTGAAACTAAACTTTTCAAGATCAGTTGAAACTTTCTTAATCGCTTTATGAACCGCCGCAGCCAGCGCTGTCTCGAGAGCTTGATCAGTACCGGTATTATCGTGAACAACCGCACCCCTTGCTTCTAAATGCTCCTGCACCAATGCCCAGACTCTATTTAAAAAACGTTTGGTGCCATCAATGCCAGTTGGATTCCACGGAATCCCTTGATCGTAAGGCCCAATGAACATTTCATACAGCCTAAGCGAATCCGCTCCGTACCCTTGGTTAATTATGTCATCAGGCGTCACCACGTTACCGTACCGTTTACCCATTTTTCGACCATCAGAGCCGCCAATCATACCCTGGTTGCGTAAGGTCTTAAATGGTTCACTAAAGTCCAGCAAACCCGCGTCTTGCATAACCTTGGTCCAAAACCGCGCGTAGAGCAAGTGAGCAACTGCATGTTCGGCTCCGCCCACATAAGTGTCCACGGGCAACCAATAGCCAACTTTTTGTTTATCAAACGGCTCGTGGGCGTTGTGGGCATCGGCAAACCGCAAAAAATACCAACTAGAATCAAGGAATGTATCCATGGTATCGGTTTCCCGCTCTGCTGTGCCATCGCACTTGGGGCAGGATGTTTTAACCCATTCGGTAGCTCGCGCTAGCGGTGAACGTCCATCATCACTGGGATGGTAATCCTTTAGCTCCGGTAACTCAATGGGCAACTGATCCTCCGGCACCGGCACAGCACCGCACTTGGGACAGTGCACCATGGGGATGGGTGTGCCCCAGTAGCGCTGACGGCCAATCAACCAGTCGTGCATTTTGTAATTAGTAAGCCGACGGCCATAGCCTTTCCCTTCAATGTGGGTCTTAATTTTCTCAATCGCTTCCATAATCGGGATGCCATCCACAAAACCAGAGTTCATCATAACCCCAGTTGATTCCTGGACTTGGGAGATCTTGGTGATTTCCGAGATATCCCCGTCAGCTCCAACCACTACGCGTTTAATAGGCAACTTGAAAGTTTGGGCAAACTCAAAATCCCGCTTGTCGTGCCCAGGTACCCCAACCACAGCACCGGTTCCGAACCCAGCTAACACAAAGTCTGAAACCCACACCGGCAACTTCTCACCATTTAGCCGGTTTATCACATAAAAGCCTGTGAAAGTTCCGGTTTTCCCTTTTCCTTCTTCCTGACGCTGAAGCACGGTTTTTTGCAGGGACTTTGCCACATAGTCCGCGACTTCTTTCGTATGAGGCTTACCATCAGCGGGCGTGATTTCGCCGTTTGCCACCTGCTGCGCAAAAGGATGTTCCGGTGCCAAAACCACGAAGGTAGCCCCAAAGTTAGTGTCAGGACGGGTCGTGAAAGTAGTAATCTTAATGCCCGGCTTAAGGCCATAAACCTCATAGTCAATATCAATCCCGTGACTTCGGCCAATCCAGTTACGCTGCATTGCTTTAATATTTTGCGGCCAATCCAGGTTATCGAGGTCATCAAGCAAGCGGTCGGCATACTCGGTAATCTTTAAGAACCACTGCAACAACTGGCGCTTTTCTACTAAGCTGCCACAGCGTTCACAGACATTCTGCCCATCTTTCTTGATTACCTGCTCATTAGCCAGCACCGTCTTATCCACCGGGCACCAGTTGACCGCCGCCTCAGCCTTGTAGGCCAAACCACGCTTGTGCATTAACAAAAACAGCCACTGGGTCCACCGGTAATAGTCTGGCTCTGAAGAATTAATTTCGCGCGACCAGTCGTAAGACAAGCCGACCTGCGAAAGCTGGCGCTTAAATATGGCGATGTTTTCCTCAGTTGATTCCCGAGGCGGCTTACCGGTTTTAATGGCTTGGTTTTCAGCTGGCAGACCAAAGGCGTCCCAGCCCATCGGGTGCAGTACATTGCGCCCCCTCATCCGTTGGTAGCGGACAAACGCGTCAGAAATTACATAATTGCGCACATGGCCAACGTGCATCGTCACGCCTGATGGATACGGAAAGTACTCTAACTGGTAGTGTTTTGGGCGCGGGTCGTCATCATGGGCTTCATACAGCTTGGTGTCTTCCCAAATCCGCTGCCATTTGGGTTCAAGTTGTTTCGGTTCGTAACGCTTCATCATGGCTTATTGTAGCAAATCTGTTACCGCCCGGGCATGGATATGTCATAATTAAGCTTATGTCAGACGCAAACCCCAAACGGTTTTCCAGCCCTGCCAGCTTCATTGGCCGCCAAGGAGAAGGCATGATTTCGTTTGGGTCTGGCCAGCCGGACCTACCGCCGCCGCCGGGTATTTTCGAAGGCCTGGAAACACTACGGGTTTTCCAATACGGTTTGATCCAAGGTGAGATTGAACTGCGCGAACGCTTAAGCCGCGATTACCCTGGCACGCATCCCGATAACTACGTTATTACCAATGGTGCTTCAGAAGCACTCGATCTTACCTTCCGCGCCATTCATGAACTGCACGGCCCGGTTAAAGTACTCGTCTGCCGGCCCTACTATTATTCTTACCCGCCTATCATCAAGTTGGCCGGATTGGTGCCGGTGTATGCCGACCTTATTGACGGACGGATAGATATGGAGGATTTCAAAACCAAGTTGACTGAAGTGAAAGTTATCTTAATAAATTCTCCGTCTAACCCTACCGGCCGGATTGAAGATATTGCTACGCTCAAAGCAATTGAAGCGCTAGCCGCCGAGCAAGATATCTATGTCGTTTCTGACGAGGTTTATAAGGATTTAATTTATACCCGCGAAAATTACTACATCAGAGGCAAGCATGTTATTACTATTAATTCTTTTTCTAAGACATACGCTATGTGCGGCCTACGGATTGGCTATTTATGCACGCCCGACCATCGCTTGCTTGACCAAGTCTTTGAAATGAAAACCCACACTTCTATGAATACCAGTATTATCGGCCAGCAAATGGCGTTGCAGGCGTTAAACGTCCCGGCTGATTATGTGGAAAAGCAAACCGCTATATGGGAAGAGCGCCGCGACCTCATTTATAACGGCTTAATCCAAATGGGCTTTGACCTTTGGAAACCGGAAGGCGCTTTTTACGTTTTTCCCAAGGTCAAAAATGCCTCACAGGTAGTTAGCGAGTTGTTTTACGACCATAACGTCATTACTTATGACGGCGCGTGGTTCGGCGATCCTACCCGCCTCCGGCTTTCCTACGCGTTGGATATCGATCAGATTGAAGAGGGGTTGAAGCGGATCAAGGAATACTTCAGTGGCAAGCAATCCTCGCAAATCCCCTAAACGCGCCGTATCCTCCTTCGTGTTTCTTCAATTAAAAGATTTATTAAGTAATGTGGCTGATTGATAACTAAATCCCTAGCATGCAGATATTCCACCGCCTCGCCGCCAAAGCCGCGTTTAAAGGTCGTAATACCAGCAAATCGGTGGTTTGGTTGATCGGGCGGAGCAATTCCCCAAAAGTTGTAGCGGCTCATACCCCTACGCTTCGCCTCCTTAATAGCTTCCCACTGTATAGCATATGCGCCGGGATATTTCCGCCCCGCTTCGGTGCTGGCACCGTAGTGGTACACCGCCTCCTGTCCTTGAAAAATAATGAAGGCTTGGGCTAACACTCGATTATGATATTTCGCCGTGTACAGCAGCGCTTGCTTGTCCTGGGTGAAAACCTCAAACTGCTTTTCCAGGAAATTATAGGAAAACGGTACGAAGCCTTGACGCTTGGCGGTTTCAATTTGCAGCTCATAAAACTTTTGCATGTCGGCGGTGTCAGTTGAACTTGTCACCTCAACCCCCGTTTTCAAGCTGTTTTTTACCTCGTACTTGGTGCCTTTACGCATCTTGGTAAGGATTTCTTCTTCCGGCAAGCTAATATCTAGCTGCTGGGTCAGCTCGGCATGGAGGTGTGAGGGCGCGCCCCGAAAACCCAGAGAGGCAAAAAGGCTGATCGAAAAATCATCGGAGAGCAGTTGGGGGCGAACCCGCACAAACACGCACTTTTCGGCTTTGGCCTGGATGCGAATCTCTTGAGTGAACGCCTGGACTACAGACTGATTATGCCAATCAAGTATCGGACCGCCGGGAACGGTAATGTAACGGCCGCGACGGGCGGGCTCTACCACCGAAAGCATGACCCCTGCTAACTTTCCGGATTGATAAAATCCCTGCCGGAAAATAGTCTTACCAAGGGCAGCGTGGAACTCGCCCCACTGCCATGATTGCAAAAAATTAGATTCAGGATGGGCGGCCAAGAAAGCTGCCCACTCATCCTGGTTGGTAACTGGTTTTACTTCGATTTTAGCCACGTATTGATGTGCTCGCTTATCTTTTTCGCGTCATGTTCTGAAACACCCCGGTGGGTTGGCAGGTTGAGTATTTGTGATACGACTTGTTCCGATCCGGGGCATTGCCCGCGCATATAGGTAGTTTGGCCGAAATAGCGCGGTGGGGCAATGGGAACATCATACCAAGTATCAGCGATGTAGACGCTAGACTTAGCTAAGTAGGCTATTAAGTCCTGCCGGCGCTTAACCCGGATGGGAAAGCGTAAGTTGGAGGCTTGGGGGGTTTGACTCGGAAGAGCAAGGAACTGCGCGTTCCGTTGAATGGTTTGGGCATATACTTGGGCGATAGCTTGCCGATGAGCTAAATTGGTCTCAAGTTCCGTAATGTTTTTAAGGGTCAGCGTGCAGTACCATTGTGGCAAGCTGTGGCCGCTATAAAACTCGCCGTCAACTGACTTAGAAAGTAAACCGAGCCCTTTAAAAACAGCGTGCACAAACTTACCAATGCCTAGTTTGTAGCCGAGCCGAATCTTAGCGGTCAATGCCGGATAGAGGCGGTCGCGCATGCGCGAAGCAATTGGCGGCTTTAGCAGCTTACTGGCTTTGCGTGGTTGATATTTGGGGTTACGGACAATCAGCGCGCCCCCGGAAACCGCGTCAATTAATTTATCGCGTCCGAACGAAAGCATTATCATGTCGCCTACCGTGCCAACCTCACTGCCATCGGCATAGTATGTCCCGATACCGTGAGCCAAATCCTCAATCAGTACGATATTGTTGCGACGGCACACCTCGGCAATTGTCACGATATCACAGGCGTAACCAAGAGTATTTTGAATAATTACCGCTTCAATGCGGGGATTGGATTGAATTGCCGCCTCTAAGGCCGCGCCCGAAAAGTTAAGCTGCTCAGGGTCTATATCGATATAGACGACTTCGTGTCCGGCACTGGCAACCGCTTTGTATACAGCGAAGCAGGTAAAGCCACTGATTGCTATTGCTGAGCCTTTCGGCAGGTTGAGAGCGTCTAGGGCAAGGCGCAGAGCTTCGCGGCCCTTATACACCAGCGTCGCTTTACCACTGTAGCGTTCTTCGAGGACGGCGGTAAGCTCCCGCGCAGCCCTACCGCTCCCCCATCCGAACAGTGCCCGCCACACGGTTGAGGGCCTATAGCTTGGACCCAAGAGAGTTAAAAATGCTCACCGCAGCGCCCCCAACACAATTCGCCCAACCTCTTCCGGATGGGTGTAAACCGGTGTGTGTCTGGCCCCTTCCACTATGTGCAGGCGGCTGGTTGGGATACGCTTTAATAGCAGTTCCCCGTCGGCTTGCGGAGTAATTTTATCTTCCCTCCCCCAAATAATGGTAGTAGGTGTCTTCACCGACTCAACGGGAAGCTGCTTATCAGCTTCATGCATGTTAATCATGGTTTCACGCATATTGGGAGAAGCTTGGTGGTAGTCCTGGGCCCGCGCAATCTTATACAAAGCAGCCCGTAACTTCGCCGATGAAGTTAATTTTTTTCCGGCCTTGGCGACCTTTCCCAACAACATTCGCTTTAACTGCAAAAGCGGTTCATCGTGATAAATGCCGGCACTGTCGAGCAATATAAGGTGCTGCAACCGCTTAGGATACTTCGCCGCGAAGGCAATTCCCAATCGGCCGCCATTAGAATGGCCCATCAGCACAAAAGGGCGGGTTTCCTTTATGGTCTGCTTATTGATCCAGTCAACATATTTGGGTACGTCCCAGATAGCGTCACTTTCAGTTGTTAGCCCTGGTACTTTTAGCATCACCGGATCGCAACCGCCGCTTTTAAGCGCGTCAATAAAGGGCTGCCATTTTTCGGTTGAGTACGCCCAGCCGTGAAGAATATAAACTTTAGTCATAGCCCCCACTGCTCCCGCCTCCGTTGCCAAACAGGGCCCCGCCGGCATAACTTATCGGCGTCCTTCGGGTCGGCCAATAAATGCTCTACCACCCCATCTAAAAAACGCGATCCTTTAAATAAGATAATTTCTTCCCCCTTAATATTACTTTCCAGATAGTCCAGCACCGGCCGGGGCTTTAAGAAAACTTCTACCGGCGTGCTCGTGCCTACCAGCTCCTTTAGCTTGGGGGCGGTATACTTAGACATGCGCGGACCCATTACAATAATCCGGTCGAGATCAAGCCGGGCGATTGATTCGGCAATTGCCTGGTGTTCCTCAGCTTCCGATTTGCCCTGCTCAAGCATATCGCTGATCACCAGCCACTTAGGCTTTCCCGGATATTTGCCGAATAAACCCAGCACCGCCCGTACCGCGCCGGGAATAGCGTTATAGGTGCTATCAATTAGTACGGTATTCTTTATTCCCTTAAACACCGAGCTGCGTCCTGGCGGGGACACAAAGTTCTTAAAACTTGGATCAACTTCTGCTTTTAAATAATGACAGGCTTGGATAACCGCGGCGATTGAAAGACCAACCTCAACAGGCGCCAGGCCGGGGAGCTGGTAGGTGGTGCCGTCAATAGTGAAGGACGTATGAGCGGCCCCTATGTTATACCCACTAATAGCACTTGGATTCACCGCCTTAACTTCCGCTCTAATACGGTCGCCTTGGCTAATAATCAAGGCTTCAGCATCATTGATGATAACTAATTTTGAAGCTGATGCCACATAGCTGCCAAATTCATAGGCGATTGCTTCACTTACGTTGGAGAAGGTGCCGACGTCAACCTGGGCGTCGAAGTTTTGGCTGTGGCTCTTATCGGTACTTAACCAAATGCAAACCTCAGGGCTTACCAGCGAACGTATAAAAGCGGCTTCGCCCGGCCGGTCAGAATCAGCCTCCACCACATACACTCGCTGCTTAAACGGTTTTTTGAATGCCCGGAAAGGTGCCGTTAAAACTAAGTTCACCCATTCCGACTTGGCGTTGGTGCGGGTAGGAAACCCCAAGATATGGAACGGTATGCCAAAGGCACTATTGGCGTGATGGGAATAGAGCGCCAGTTCGCCCAGCTGCGCTTCCAGCAAATGCAGTAAGGTTGTTTTACCGCTAGACCCAGTGACCAACACCACTCGGGGATGCCAGCGGGTAAGTTGGATCTTGGCCCAGAAGCGAAAATAAGCAGCTACAGGGAAATACAACTTTTGCTTTATCTTCTGAATCATGATCTTATTGTAGCACCGTAACAGGTCATATCGCTTATTGTTGCCTAGTAAGTTCCTCGGTCAGCAGCTGCTGCGAAAGCTCTATATGGTGCGCTGCGACCATTTCGGCCTTAATTGCCATCGCTAAACGCTTTTTGCTTTCGTTGGGTGAACCGCTGGATAACCAATCGACTACTCCTTGCCGGTCGTCAGGGTCACAGACAATTAAACGCCCTCCCTTTGCTGCGGCGTGCAGCATGGTAGGTCCGCCAACATCGGTTTTCTGACGGATACTGGCCAGCGTCCGGCTGGGGTTATTCAGCTCTTCTTCCAATGGATATAAATCAACACACACCAGATCAATATACGAAAGTCCTAAGCGTTCCATTTCTTGACTTTCAGTCTTGTAATCAGCAAGTAAACCAGCATGGATTTCACGCGATAAGGTAACTACTTTATGCCCCAGGATGGCTTTGCCGCCGACTAAATCAGCAACATCCCGCACTTTTAAGCCGGCATCGGTGAGCGCCTTGGCGGTACCACCGGAAGCTAGCAACTCCCATCCCTGGTCGGCCAAACCTTTAGCAAACTCGACGATACCCTCTTTTTCATAAACTGAGATCAATGCAATCTTACTCATTGGCAGCATCTATTCCTTTCTGAGCAATGTCGGTTCGGTAATGCATCCCATCAAAGTGTACCAGCTTAACCGCCGCGTAAGCCTTGGCTTGGGCTTCCGCTAACGTGTTGCCGGTGGCGGTAACATTAAGCACTCTTCCGCCGGACGTCGTGCAGCCGGCCTCTTCCAAGCTGGTTCCGGCATGAAATAGTACCACATCCTCCTCGCTGGCCGCCGCTTTAAGACCTTCAATGGGCAGGCCTCGCCGGTAACTTCCGGGATAGCCGCCCGATGCCAACACTACGCTCACCGCGTATCCTGGCTTCCAGCGGACCTTTAGCTCAGCCACCTTGCCATCAATACAGGCGTCAATTAATTCTACCAAGTCACTTTCAAGCAAGCGCATATAGACTTGAGTTTCCGGATCACCGAAGCGGGCATTAAACTCCAGCACCTTAGGACCGTGGGGCGTCATTTTCAGACCAGGATACAAGCAGCCAACAAACGGAGATCCTCCCGCTGCCATTTCCTGCAACACCGGTACTACCACATTATTTTGGACCCATAAAACCTCCTCATCCGTCACGCCAGGGACGGGAGCGTACGCACCCATACCGCCGGTATTTGGCCCCTTATCACCGTCGTACACCGCTTTATGGTCCTGGGAGGCGGGAAACATCACCGCCACCTGTCCATCGGATAGGGCATGGGTTGAAACCTCTGGTCCTACCAAATACTGCTCAATAACGACTTCGTTGCCCGACTCTCCAAACCGTTTTTCTTCCATAATGGCTTGAACCGCTTCACGAGCTTCATCCAGGGTGTGGCATATAAAGACTCCTTTCCCAAGGGCTAATCCACTGGCCTTTACCACTATTGGCAAAGGTGAGACCTCAACGTAAGCTAGCGCCTCGGTTTGGTCACGCATAATAACAAATTCGGCCGTAGGAATATGCCGCTTAGACATAACCTGCTTTGAAAAAGCCTTTGACGACTCAATCCTCGCCGCACCCTGCGTAGGGCCAAACACTCTTAAGTTGGCTGCCTTAAAGGCGTCGACGATGCCATCGGCTAAAGCGTCATCTGGCCCAACCACCGTTAAGTTAATTTGCTTATTTTTGGCAAACTCTAGCAAGCCATCAATATCATTCGCTTCAATCGGCACATTTTCAGCTACCTCGCCGGTACCGCCGTTGCCCGGGGCGACATAAATCTTACCGCTATGAGGTGATTGACCCAACTTCCAGGCCAAAGCGTGTTCACGGCCGCCGCCGCCTACCACTAAAATGCTTTGCTTTACCATGTTGCTAGTGTAGTTATATTTTCTTACCTTTCCAATACTTCTCCCATTCGGCCGGTTCACTCAAGGTTTGTTTGCGCTTCACCCTGTCTAAAAACAGTACACCGTTTAAATGGTCAATTTCATGCTGAAATACCCTGGCGTGGAAGTCATAGGAAAGCTCAAATACTACTGGCTTCCCCTGGCGGTCCAAGCCTCGGACTTCACAGGTTTTTGCCCGCGGCACCAATGCGCGGATTGCAATTGAAAGGTCACCCTCCCAATCATCGGCTTTAACCGTGGAACGGACGCTTATTTTCGGGTTGACTACTGTTGTTAAGGGAAAGGGCTTTTTACCCAGGTAACGCGGATTGAGCGGATCAACATGTACGACAATCACGCGCTTATTCACGCCAACCTGGGGCGCCGCGATACCCACCCCGTTATTAGTTACGCAAATAGCACTTAATTCGTCGAGAAACGCTTGAAATTGAGAAGTGGCCAGCTCTTTTTTGGTAACCGGCAGCGACTTAGCCCTTAGTGCCGGATGTCCAAGCCGGATAATTTGTAAAGCCATGCTTCATATTATATCCCCATGTTTAAGCCAAAAGCTAATTGCTTGGTAGGCACGAACCTCTTATGGGGTGATAGGGTTGGGTGTGGGCGAAACAGGCGCGGGGGTCGGAGCGGTAGGTGCGGGAGCGGCAGGTGTTGTTTCCGTTTCAGTAGTGTCGGGTTCGCTCGTAGTATTAGTCGTATTGTTGTTTTGGTTCGGCGTTGCTTCCTTGTCGTTATCATTATTACCTAGAAAAAAGAAAGCCAGAACAAGCAGGACCAGTATCAGCAGAACAGCAAGGATCCAGCCAGCTGAACTGCCCCTATCCCGCTCAACTACCGTATTCTCACGTTCTGGTGGAATGTTTTGAACGATGTCTGCCATGTTAAACCTTCTTTCTGCCCGCGAGGCGGTCATAAATAAATACGATTAACGCGATTACTAATAGTAAATGGATTAAGCCGCCGCCGATTTTGGCGACAAAGCCTAGAAGCCATAGGACCACAAGCACCACTAGGATTGTCTTAAGCATACTGCGTTCCTTTATTTAAGCTGCCTAAAGCTTAACTGAGGCAAGCAATAGGTGCATTGTGCAAACTCCCAAGAATATAATTGCATTGGTGGAGCTACAGGGATTCGAACCCTGGACCTCTTGCATGCCATGCAAGCGCTCTAGCCAGCTGAGCTATAGCCCCGTGTTTACCAGCGTAACTTTAACAAACTGGGTGTTTTAGCGCAACTGAGTCATGGCGTAATTAACCAACAGGCCTAGACCTGCCAACACGGTAAGCCCAAGCAAATTAGCTATAAAGAAGCCAAAGCCAAAACGAAAGCCATCGGTATACCCAAGACTTGCAGGGCGCTCATCTTCATCAATAAAGTTTTTTGCCATACTCGCAGTCTAACATAAGCGGTAAATGGTTTACCAATACGCCACTATCTGACTTATTTCGTTATTATGTCGAGCCGCTCCAATCGCTTGTTATAGGCAATCGCAGTCATTTCAATACAAGGAGTGAAGCATTTCACTCCTTTAATCCAAGTTATGCTGGAATTCTTTATAATGCCAATTACTTTTAGCTGTTTTATGCTGTGTTCGTTAGAAAATAAGTAAGGGGGTAGCAATATGGCAGACCAAGACAACCAAAACCGAGGGCAAGGATGGTACGGAGACTCAGAAGGACACGCGAAGGCTGGACAAAAAGGTGGCCAAAAGACCGCCCAAACTCATGACAGCGAGTTTTTCTCGGAAATTGGCTCCAAGCAGGGCAAGGAAAACAACCCTGGTAATTTTGCAAACCGTGACAAAAACGATGTTCAGGACGCCGCAAAAAAAGGGGGCGAAGCGAGCGGTAGCAACAGGATTGATAACAACAATTAGCTTTTAAACCATTAAGGAAAGAAGAAAAGAAACGCCTAGGCGTTTCTTTTCTATAATAAACAAATTTTTATTTGGTCAGCTGCCGTAACGTTGCGCGTTGGCCGCATCAGCAGCCCGGGCCGCCGCTTCCGCCTCCGCTTTTTGCTGCTGCTGTTGAGCCACGCGGGCATCTGTAGCCCTCTTCGCGGCATCATCCTGCAGCTGTTGTGCAGGAACCGGCATCCCTGCCGCTAACCTGTCCGCAGTATCTGGATCCATACTCGTTCCTCTTTATATTTACCTAGAATACTCTTATAATTTCTCATTTCATCAGACAGATTTACAATTTCGCTATTTTCACACCAAACGCCCTGTCATTTCATTTTTCCTAGTCGCCAGAAAATGAGCAAGACTTCCGTTCCATGCATTTACTGGTGGAGATAGGGGGATTCAAACCCCCGACCTCTGCAATGCGAATGCAGCGCTCTATCAGCTGAGCTATATCCCCTCGTACCGGGATAATTGTACGGCATTTGCCTTGGGCTCGCTAGGATTCGTGCGCATCGAAACAGCCAATAAGGTACTCCAAGCGTGCTTCAACTCGATCAAACCGGCGGCCTATGTGGTGAATAATCCGCGACTCAACCGCTGCCAACCTTATAGCCAAACGCTCATCGGATGTCCTGAATGAATCCGAAGCGATTTTATCTAACTGTTCCTGAATCCACTCAGGATATATATTACTCATGCCGGCTCCTTGTTACCTCCAGAAGATAACAAACCTGGATTAAAACCACGTTAAATTACCGCGCTATCCCAACCATTTAAGAGCGTGGCCGGCAATTTGAAGGATAGAGCCTGGTTCGGCTTCCAGGCGCCTGAGTTCCCTATCAATGCCATTCTTGCGCAAGATGTCGCGTAGGCGTTCAACCGATGCGTCATTTTCCCAGTCGGTCCGCCGGCTAAATCCTTCGAGCTTTTGTCCGGATATATGGTAGACGCCATCCTTATATTCAACGTGCCACAGGTTTGGCTGGCTGGCTTCATCAATCACCGGTATCGCCTCTTCGGACTCCTCCGCCTCACGCCTAGTCCGAGCCCGTTCTACTAACGGTACAATCGCGGCCAGAAGTTTTGTGATGCCTTGGCCGGCATTCGCGGAAATAGCCATTACGGTATTTTTGGTGACCTTTTTGAGTATTTGTTTTTTGGCAGCTAAATCAACCTCGGACATCCCTTCGGTTTTGGTAAACGCGATGATTTGAGGCTTACTCGTAAGATCTATGCGATATGATGATAGCTCATGCTGGATAGTGGTATAGTCGGCTACAATGTCTTGAGAGTAGGCGTCGATAAGGTGAACGAGCACAGCCGTGCGTTCTATGTGCCGTAAAAATTTATCACCTAAGCCTTTGCCCTTACTGGCCCCTTCAATCAAACCGGGTATATCTGCAACCAAAAAGGTAAACTGCTCAAAATCAACCACCCCTAGGTTTGGAATCAAGGTCGTGAAAGGATAATCTCCAATTTCGGGCTTAGCGTTGGAGATGGTTGCGAGTAAGGTTGACTTACCCGCGTTGGGCAAACCAATAAGTCCCACATCGGCAACCAGCTTAAGTTCTAAAAGCAGACTCTTGCGCTGGCCGGCTTCACCAAGCTCGGTGGTCCGCGGTGCTTGGCGCGTAGAGGACGTGAAGTGGGCATTACCAAAACCGCCCCGGCCACCTTTGGCTACCACTAACCGCTGTTCTTCCTGGGTGAGGTCGGCGATTATACTCCCCTCTTGTACTATTTGGGTACCGGCAGGAACTTTAATAATGGTATCCTCCCCGGCACGCCCATGTTTGCGGTCCCCCCCGCCAGCCATACCATCCTCAGCTTTTATACGCCGTAACTTTCGAAAAGCGGATAAGGTGTGAAGGTTGTGGTCGACAACAAAAATAACACTGCCACCATTGCCTCCGTCACCGCCGTCGGGACCGCCTTTAGCCCGATATTTCTCATGGCGAAAGCTAAGGCGGCCATCGCCGCCTTTTCCGGCCATTACTTCAATTTCGAGTTTATCGGTAAACATAATGGCTTAATTATAAAGGAACGCGGCTAAAGCACCGCTTTCATTTAAAGGAAATTAATAGATATAACGGAAGGAAGACGCGGGTACTGTTCGCGAGGTCGCGCGGTTCCAGTTACCATTCCAGTTCATTTCGCTAACGGTAACCATACCACCGGACACGCCCTCAACATAAGCCACGTGGCCATAGTAACCCGCTCCGCTCCAGGCAATTGCACCTGGCTGGGGGGCTGAGCCCACGCTATAACCGCTAATTCGCGCGTTTGAATACCAGCTGGCAGCATTACCCCACCAGGCTGGAACTGCCCGGCGGTTGGCAACATACCAAGTACAGTAGCCGTAGGCGTAACCATTAGGGCCGCCCCGGGTAAACTTAACGGGTGTTGAGACGCTGCTAGCCGCGGCTGCCTGGCTGGCAACCCTTGAGCTTGCTGGAGCGGGGGCTGCCTCTTCTACAATTCCATCAGGGATAATAACAACCTGGCCAGCCTGCAAGCCGCTTACTTCGCTGTTATTGAAGGCTACTATTTGGTCGGCATTGGCGTGAAAACGCTCAGCGAGCGCCTGGGCGGTTTCCCCGGGCAGTACCCTATACCGGACACCTGAGACGGGAAGGATCGTGAGAGCCTGACCGGGCTTAAGTTCAACGCCCTGGCTTAAGCCGTTTGCCCAACGAACCGTGTCGGTCGTGATATTAAATTGAGCCGCTATCCCGCTCATCGTATCTCCCACGGCTACGGTGTAAGTACTGACGCCGCGGGCGGTTGGCCCGGCCGTATCAACCACTTGGCGCTTTGCCAAGGTGGCATCGTCCGTTGTGGGTAAGCTGATTTGTTCGTTTAAGGTTTTGGCGGTGGTATCAATTTCCTGGGTAACTAATAAGTGCGTTTGGTCTGCTACGGTAGCCGCAACACTGGCGGCGGCGGCTTGGTCGAGAACTGAGCCGTACCCAATCTGGCTTGCCAAAGGGTTAAGCTTGGCAGGGTGGCCGGTTGAGCTGCCTAAGACGATCATCCCCACTAATCCAATAACTCCGGCATGCATTACCATCCGGGGGGCAGCATAAAGCCGCAGCATCACCCCAGATGCCGCCTGCACACCCTTACCCACTACGGTTAGCGTAGAGGCTTCGGTAATAGTGTTAGGTTGCGACAGCAAAGCTGTCTTGGAAAGCTTTAGTTTTGAAGCGTTTTCCGATTTACTCTGGCCGATGGCTGGCATCGACAACGAGTTGCTGACTTCTCTACTAATGGTTTATCTCCATCCCATCGTCACATTAAAACAGGGTGACAGGGGTGCTGACGGTCTTGGCTCCGATTAATTTCGGACGGGAGAAGTTCGACCTTAGGTTTAAGCCTCCGTTCGACCGCTCAACACAACATTGTTAATCGCAGCTTCTATGATGCCTCGACATACCGAGAGATATATAGCGCTTACGCTTATCGATGTACGTTGGTAAGTGTATCAACGCTGCTTATGTCTGTCAACCACCGGATTATGGCTTTGTTATAGTATAAAACGCCCTTTTACAGCGTAAGGTAAATGATTCAACAGATTTTCCAAAGAAATGGGGATAAATCACTGCAAAAAGCACAAAACCGCTTAATTTGAGAGATAGCGCTTTATGTTTGCGGTATGTTCATCGAGTGTTTTGGAAAAATGGGTCTTTCCTTGCTTATCGGATAGGAAATAAAAATAATCGTGTTTTTGCGGATGGGACACCGCCTCCATAGCCGAGACGCCCGGACTGCAAATGGGACCGGGCGGCAGCCCGTAATTCCGGTAGGTATTATAAGGCGAATCGAGCGACAGGCTGAAAGGCTTGCCCGTGAGCTTAGCGGCGTATTCAATGGTTGGGTCGGTTTCTAGCCGCTGGCCAATTTTAAGCCGGTTATAAAAGACGCCTGCCACCATTGGGCGGTCTGCCGGGCGGGAAACCTCTTTCTCCACAATAGAAGCCAGCGTCAAGCCCTCATGGACGCTCAAGCCCTGCGCGGCGAAAAGCTCTACGAGGTTCGCTTTTTCTAGTCGTTGGGAGAAAGTGTCAAGCATTAATTGAACAACCGGCTGAGCTTGAGGCGATTTAGCAATTTCGTAACTGTCGGGGAATAAATAACCTTCTAAAGAGGTATGCCCGGCTGGTCGGGCTGCTAAGTACTTATTGGCATAACTGGCTTGCAGGGCTTTATTAAATTCAGCGACGCTTACCCCTTTATTTCCGGCCAATTCACGAATTTTAGCAATATCGGCCCCTTCGGGAACCACCAGCTTATTAGTAGCGATACGGCCATCGGCAAGTTGGGACGCGATTGCACTGGTACTTTGGCTAGGACTTAGTTCATAAGATCCTGCTTTGAGTTGGGAGCGTAATCCTTTTACAGTAACCACAATTTTAAAAGCGGACGCGCTTTTAATAATCTTCCGATTTTGGAGCTGATTTGCTATGTCGCCAACGCTCGTTCCTGGTTCCAACTGATAGCTAACCGGCTTCGCCTTCGGATCGACCGGACTGTTTGCCATAAAAAACCAGGCCAACCCTCCAAACAAAGCTACAACTACCGCCGTAACAAATCCCGCGATTATCCAACGAAACTTATAGAGCATGAATATAATCCTCAAGTAAAATTACCGCCGATTCTTGATCCAGCAACTCCTTTTGCTGCTTGGGGCTATACTTTTGTGACGCCAGTCGCGCTTTGGCCTCCTCGGTAGTAGCAAACTCATCCTGGAGAACAAGCGGTATAGAAATTGCTTTGGTTAGCTGTTTCTCAAACTCGCGAACCTCGGCAGTCCAGGCAGTATCATTTCCATCGCTGGTGCGCGGCAGCCCTAGAACTACGATACCAACACCCTGCTTCTGAATCTCGGTAGCTAAACCTGCGATTAGATGACCATCATGAGAAAGCGTCATGAGCCGTTGAGGGCTCCCATGTCTTGCCAGCGCCAGCCCCACCCGCTCACGCCCATAATCAATAGCCAGAATATTATTGGTCACTGGAGCTGATGTTGGCGACTTTAATAGTAATAGTAATGTGGTTGGCAATGCCGGGCATACGGGTGAACCACCCGGGTTTTAAGTTAATTTCGGCGCGGTCCACGCCGGGCACCTTGGAGGCGACCTCAAGCGCTTCGCCGTATTTTTTCCCTTTGAGTTCCTTAGCTAAGGCAGCGGAATCAATCCGTGTGCCCGCGAAAGCCGTGGCGGAAGCGTTGAATTTTTGGGCCGAATCCGGTGACTGCGGTTTTTCAACCAGGGTCATTGCAAGCTTATCGCTGCCATCATCATAGATTTGGCTTTCGCCTCCGAGCTGCTTGCTTTCTTCAGCTCGAGCCAGCCGTGCTAACTCGGATTTTTTAACCGCCAATTGCGAGTAGGCCACCTGGATCGTAAGCGTGGCGGTTTGGGCCTCGCTATTAACCGCCGGCTTCACGTCGCTGCTGGTTACGTTTTGCTGCAATGAAGGGTCAATAACAGCCTGACTGGCACTAGCCTTCCCGGCCAATTCTTTGGCCGAAGCTGGCTTGTCGCTTGCCAAGGCCGCGACCTGGGCTTTCTCAACATCGGCCTGAGTTACCACTTTTGCCGTCTTGGTGGTGCCGTCTTTCATTTGATTGCCCTGACCATAAATACCGGTTTGCTGGTCGGCGGGCAAACCGGGAATTGTATATTTACCTGGCCCTAAGTTGTACTGGTCACCATTTTGGTCGGCTTGCACCGATACTCCCACCTGACCAGGCACAATTTTTCCGTTTTTAACATTGCCGCCCGGAACAACCACATCCTCAGTTGAGCGGAACACGAGACCTCCTGAGGATACAAAACGGGTACCGGATACAAGCGGATGGTCATCGGAATCATAATTATTGTAAACCGTTATGGTGCCATTGGCCTTGGTGCCCAGATCTTTGGTTCCCGTCGCTTCCACGCTGGCGGTAACCGCCTTTGTTAAGCTAAGGCGCTGGGCGGAAAGGACACTACTGTCGATATCGGAACTTTTAGCGGCTGGGTCAGCCGTAAAAGCAAACTGGGTATTCACTTGTGAAGCGTTGGCGTAAAGAGTAACCTTGGCGCCGGCAAAGTAATAGAAAGCGCCGAATATTGTACCCACCAGCAACAGCGCGATACCCCCCCACATAACCCGTTTTTGAACCGCGCTTATACTTGGAACACGTTGCCCCTTTGGCTTGGCGGGAGATGAAGGCGGGGGCGCCTGCGTTGCAGCCGCCGGTGCTAATGGTTCCGCCGGCGGCGTCGATAAAGGTGTCGTCATCCCGGTAGAAGAAGCTGGTTCAGGCGTTTCACCCACGCTACCGCCGTCAATTTCATCATCAGTAACGGCAGCTGCCGCCATTGCTGAGGGGATTTTAGCGGCCTCCCCCACCTGGCTAGCGACCGGCACGCCAATCCGCCCGGCAAGACTGGTTGCCACTCGGTCGGTAGTTACCACCACCAAGTCCTTGTGGGCATCTTTGGCGGCCTTTTGCAAAAGTTTTAAATTAATAACTGATTGCAATAAGGTTGAGCGCTTGGTGGTGACTATTTGAACTTTGGACGCGTCAGATTTAACCAGCTTATCAACCGCCGCGGTGATATCTTCATCGGCTTCGAGGTATATTACGCCATTTGTGGGTTGGGTGGAGTCTTGTGCCATATTAGTTCTGCAAGCTCTTACTTAGTTTTTGCAGCACACTTTCACTGATACTGCCGGTGTTTATAACATCAAGGCCAAGGTTTGCCAGCCCCATCGGAGTAATATCGGCGTAACTGGTAAGCTGCCCGGTTGTGTCTATTACCCGGGAAACCATAGAAGGTTGAATGTGGCTGATTATCGGCTTGCGCGCAAAAGGAAGTTCTTTATACCAGTCACCCTTAAGAGCTTTCATAATTTCCGGAAGGCCGGTACCTCCGCCGCATAAGAGGATTTTGGCTGGCAGATGATCAAGCTTCGTGAACTCCGCCAAGCTTAGCTCAACACCCGAAAGCCAAACGTTAATATCGGCCTTAACCGCCTCCGCTACAGCCTGCTTATCGGCTACATGAGCCAGCGTTCCGGCTGAATATTCCAGCTTTAACTCTTCCGCCTTTTCAAAGCTAATGTCCATCATTTGGGCAATACGCTTGGTAAACGAGCGACCGCCAATTCCAAACATCTTAGTACCTTCAACGCCGCCGTTATCAACCACCGCAATATCGGTTGTACCGCCGCCAATATCAATAAAAATGGCGCTAAAGTCGCTGGAATCCTCGCCCGCCAACACTTTTGGCCACCGCGAATGGTTCGGCGGCGATATTGATAATATTTAAGTCTAAATTATTGCCTACTTGCTGCAAGGCCCCGATGTGCACCATTGGGGCGAACGCGTTAAAAAGCTGAATCGATACGTCCCGCCCCTGGAAGCCAATGGGATTGGTAACCCGGTAACCGTCAATTTGGACATCCACAATTGCCGTGTTCACCATTTTTACATCAATTTCCTGTTGGCCAGTTTCCCAGGCAAGAGTTTCCCGGGCACGCTCAAATGCCCGCTCTTGAACCCGGTCTAAAATTTTACGCAGTTCGCTCATTTCAATGCGGCTTTGGGCGTCAGTGCGCTTATATTTAATGGTGGTTGAGGTCCCTTTTACCAGCTCTCCGGCAATCCCCAGAACAACATCTTTGGCAACGACCCCAGCCATTTCTTCAGCCTGCTTTAGGGCCGCATCACAGTTATCTACCACCCCGGCAATATCGGTTACCGCTCCCGATGCCATATCGGTTAAGCGCTGATGTTGCCGGCCAACTCCAATAATTTCAATCTTATCGCCTTTCACCCTGCCAATCAGGGCTTTAACAAATTCGGTACCAATATCCAGCGCCACAATATACTGTTCGCTGTCACCTTTTTTCCGAATTTTATCGACGAGCTTCAATGCCATGTAAAAATATAATCCTACAGGGTTATTGTACCGTGTCTATGCCTTTTTTACCATAAGCAGGTTGTAGAGATTGCACATTGACCTAAAAGCAATTATATGTTAGAATATATCAACGCTGAATCCGCAACCCACCCAGGAGGGAACCCATGACCACGGATGCACATGCAGCAACAGGCACGACCGAACGTCACGCCGATACCCCCACCATCCTCATCGCTACCAGTGAAGGGGCGACGATCGTTTCCAAGACACTTCGTTTCACCTTCCCACCGATGGGACTCGAGGTCGGCACCGGTATCGCTCGTCTCGTTCGCGAAGAGCAGGCGGGCGTTCTGGCTGGCATCACACGAGCCGACTACTTCCACCGGGCGGACCAGCTTTGCAACCTGAAGGTCGACGTCCCGGAGGAGATGATCGGCCGCGAGCTGGTTCTGGCGATTTCCGATCTCATCAGGATCGCCCTCGGGGTTGATTCGATCCGGATTCTCGGGCCGCTCCGCGACGCGGCCGGCAAGTCCGTGCCGATCGATGAGGTGCTCAGCTAGCCCGACCCGCGGCGATCCCCGCCAGCCCTGCCCGAAGGCCCATACAAGCCTTCGGCGCTCAGCCCTCAACCCGCATCGAAGAGAACCCGCTTCACTTCGATGCGGGTTCTCTTTTTGTTCTTAAGTAATTTTAATGCTCAAACGCCGCTTGGATCTGCTGCTGCTGAGTGAGCTCCGGGTGCTGAAGCTGATAGACACCTAAACCGACAGCGGCTATTACGGTAACCCCTACAATTAATTCAAATATGATAGTGCTGCGCGAATTGGCGGAGCTAGCGTTTAGCATTTTTGTTTCCCTTTTTGTCTTTTTGTACTAGATTTACTTTAAGTTAATCAAACTGCTTATGCTTTGGCAAGAGTTTTATGTATTTTTCAAGCCTTTTTATTTTTTCGGTACATTAAATGTATCACTAAGGTACACTTCGTGTATCAAATTAATAGTTAGTCATATTAAACTAGCTCCGCCTTAATACGCCGTACCCCCGCGCTGGACGATTCCTCTTTCTGTATTTTGAAGCGCTTACCACCCTCGCCTAGCGCACCAGTATGTTCGACATGCGGCCCGCCGCAAATTTCAATACTAAAAGGCTTTTCTCCAGGCTTACCCATGGTATATACCTTTACGCGGTCGCCGTACTTGTCTCCAAACGCACCCTTGGCCCCGAGCTTAAAGGCTTCGTCGGTGGGATACTCGGTAAAGCTCACTGCTAAATCGTTATCAATTTGCTCGTTCACAATACGTTCTACTTCTCGCTTCTCTTCGTCAGTCATTTTAGCGTCATGGTTAAAGTCGAACCGCAGTCGCTCGGCCGTAACATTGGATCCGCGTTGGGTTACATGGGCGCCTAGCACCTGCCGCAATGCTTCATACATTAAGTGCGTGGCAGTATGGTGTTTTTTGGTGTCGTCACTTTGGTCGGCAAGACCGCCCTTAAAGACGCCCTTGCTGGCGGTTTGCGAACGCTGGCGCTGCTCGGCAAGCAAGGTATCAAAAACCTTATCGGCGTCTTCGGAAATTTCCAGCTTTCGCTTATGGGCTTCCTCTTTAGTGACTTCTACCGGGAAACCATAGGTATCATAAAGCGTGAACAGCATCTCCCCATCTAGAATGGTGGTTTTAACGGTTCGCTTTTCAAACTCCCTTAAGCCATTGCGCAAGGTCTGCCGAAATAACTTTTCTTCCCGGACTAACGCATCTATTACTTGCGCCCGCCGCTCAGCCGCTTCAGGATAGTCGTCTTGGTAGAGGTCGGCAATCACCGGAACAATCTCTTGGACAAACTCTTTTTCAATTCCCAAGTCGTGGGCGTGCATGATTGCCCGGCGCATCAGCCGACGCGACACATAGCCTTGTTCTTTATTGCTAGGGACCACACCGTCCACCGCCAAAAAAACCGCCCCGCGTAAATGGTCGGCGATTACCCGCATGGCTTCGGTGTGATCATCATAGTGCTTGCCCGAAAGCTGCTCCAACTTCGCGACAATCGGCCATAGCAAACTAATTTTAAATACATCAGGGCTATCAATAGCCGCGGCCGCGATCCGTTCCAGTCCCGCGCCAAAGTCCACGTTATTTTTCTGGAGCGGCTCAAAACCGTCTTTTGTCCTTAAATATTGCATAAACACCTGGTTACCAATTTCCATAAAGCGGCCCGAATCGCTGGCCGGATGGGGTTCGCCGAAACTCGAATCATGCTGGTCTTCGCCAAAATCATAGAATACTTCACTGTCAGGTCCGCAAGGATCCCCTACTGGCGTAGTGGCCAAGCCGCCACCCCGACTCCACCAGTTTTCCCCGTCATCATAAAAGAAGATACGGCCACCCTGCATGCCGGCTTTGTCGCCATCCTCCTGACTTCCGATATCGACAACTTTGGCTTTTATACCTTTTTCTTTAAAAACTTCCTGCCAGATCTCAGCCGACTCGGTATCTTTGGGAATGGCATGCTGCTTACTGCCAATAAAGCAGCTGACATAGATTTTCTGGGGATCAAGCTTAATCTCATTTATGAGAAAATCAAAGAACCAGCGAATTTGTTCTTTTTTGAAATACTCGCCAACCAGCCCCCAGTTTCCCAGCATCTCAAAAAACGTCGTGTGCCGGTTATTGCCAACTTCCTCAATATCTTGCGCCCGCAAGCAAGTTTGGCTGTTTACCAAGCGCTTACCCGACGGATGTTCCGCTCCCAGAAGATAAGGGATTAAGGGCTGCATACCCGATCCGGTAAATAACGTAGTGGGATCGTCTTGGGGCACTAGGTTAGCCCGCGGAATTAGCACATGGCCATTCGACTTCATGTATTCCAGATATTTTGTCCTGATTTGTTCGGTAGTCATGATGATTATTGTAATCTGCAGGCACCTGATTAATCAAAAGTTAATGTTTGTACGGCTAAATTTACTAGTACCTGCAGGCAAAACACAGTATTATGTAGAGCACTCGCAGAATAGGCTCAAACAACGATCTGGAGGCGATGCTTTGACAAGCGCTGAAGGCAAGAAGTGGGTAAACCTTGACGATGCGATGGAATTCGCACTCTGGAACGACGTCGACAAAGGTGCAATGACCCATCTGTATCGCCGCCTCTGCAGGTATCTCAACCCAAGGTGGCCTCGGATACGCCAGGCTAGGGACATTGAGTTCCGGGGGGAGCTTTTGTATCCAGAAGTAAAGAGGGTGCAGTTCGAGCTCACTTCATTCGTGAATCACTTTTTGCAGCCGGATAATCTAGCTAATTTCAAGCTGGAAGATCGGGTGAATGATCGAATGATCGAGATCCTCATGGGCTGGGTCGCAGCCCTGCAGGCTGAGAGTAAAGAGGTGGAAATATAGGCAGGCTCATAACTATTGAGTGGACGAATCGGACGTCCTTAAATTGCCTAAGTCTCGCTAGGTAAGCCTAGCGGGGCTTTTACTTTTCTGCGTATGTCTGGCCACAACAGCAATAATGCCGCCGCCCAGACATACACCTCCATCATAAAGCACGACTGACTGGCCGATTGCCAATGCATTTGCCGCCTTCTTAAGCTTGAGGATATTACCCTCAACCAACACACAGTCGATTAATTCTCCCCGGTGACGGAAGCGGGCTTGAAGCTTTGTGCTCGCCACGGGAATTTCGCTTATCCAGTGCACATCTTCCATCTGGACTTCAGTACTTTCCAGCTCAAGATCGTTTGGGTCATTAGTTACAAATACCGTATTCGTCTCTATGTTTTTACCAGTTACGTAAAACGGCTTGCCGCCACCAATTCCCAGCCCTTGCCGCTGCCCGGTAGTATAAAATACTGCCCCTTCATGCTGGCCAATTTCTTCCCCTTTGTGCACAATCGGACCAGATTTGGCGCTTACATATTGCTGCAAAAAGTCTTTCATCCCAACAACCCCAATAAAACAAATGCCCTGGGAATCTTTTTTAGCGGCGGTCGGCAAGTTAAATTTTTCTGCCAACCTTCGTACCTCCGGCTTGGTGTATTCCCCGATCGGCATGATAGTTTTCATAAGTGCGTCTTTGCTGACCCGGTATAAAAAGTAGGTTTGGTCTTTCTGTTCATCCTTAGCTTTAAAAAGCTGTCCATTCTTTACGCGGGCATAGTGGCCGGTGGCAATGACGTCGGCTCCGTCGGCCAAGGCAGCATCCAGGAATAATTTGAACTTAATTTCCTGGTTGCACATTATATCCGGATTAGGCGTCCGGCCGGCTTGATATTCGGCTACCATATAATCCACAACCTTCGATCGGTATTCAGCCTCAAAGTCATAAACTTTAAATGGGATGTTCAGTTTTGCCGCCACCGCTCTGGCATCACGGAGGTCTTCATGCCACGGGCATTTCATGCCAGGCAAATCCTGCGACCAGTTTTTCATATAGACACCCGTGACGGTATAGCTTTCTTGCTGAAGAAGAGCCGCGGTTACGGAGCTATCTACCCCGCCGCTTAGACCGACAAATACGCGATTCATAGCTTAGTATTATGCCATTTCCTGTAGTTATTGTCGATGTTAGCGAGTGATATTGCTCATGCTAAAATCGACTCATGGCTAGAACGCTCAGCTTTATTGCACTTCGGGCTGTCATTATCTTGGCGCTTATTATTGGTATCTATTATTGGCTTGTTCCTTATCCGCAGATTGCGGCTCGCAATAGCCTTAAGCAAACCGAGATAACCTTGGGGCAGACACGGGCGCGCCTTGTAGAGCGAAGCCTGCTGCTTGAAGAACTACAACGTCTTGATATTCAGTCGTCAAACTTTAATGCTGGACATAGCCGTATCATTTCCTCACTTCAGAGTTCAGCTAGTTGGCATCCTACGGAACTCACCATAGACCGCGTTTACTCCGGTTCACCATCTTCTCAATATGTCGATGAGACGCTTCGACCTCAACTTAAAAAACTCACACGTACGCGAAATGAAGTCATAAAAGCCCAGCAAAGCGTGATTGATACGATTCTCGCCTATAGCCAAGTGGTATCAAAGCTTTATGAGTACCAGCCCATCAGCGATTTGATTCGCGTCGACAAGCCAAAAAAGTTTGAGCTCTTAGCATCACGCTCTAAGGCTGCCATAGCTGGCTTGGATCAAGTCAAGGGGAAAACCGCAGATAGCGTCTTAAGGGAACAAATTAGTCAAACCCAAACCAGCCTCACCCAGCTGGTGACTACCATCTCCAGCGGAGATATAGGCGCAACTGAGTCTGCCCGCCAAAGCGCAATTGAGCAGTTTAATCGGCTACGGGCCGCAGCCCTCGCGACCGAGGTTGGCTTAATAAAAACCGCTGAAGGTTACCACCCAAGCTATGTAGCGCTGATACGGGAGATTGATAACGTAAGTAAGCGCCTATCCGAGGAACGCAAAACTCTTAACTAGTCGAGCCGGTAGCCATATATGACGTTTATTCCCGACAACCGCGGCCAAGCAAAGTTATTTCCGCTATTAACCAGAACCGTTGCTCCGCTACTGATGGTGTATTTATAAGACTCCCATATATTCGAGCCATTTTTGGTAGCGTAGGTTACAAGATCTCCTTCAATATCAGGCCGAGCTGATGAGTTACCGGCGCTGATCTGTATAGCCGATGTACCATTATATAAAAAGATCTGCCATCGGTCGGTTACCCATTTTTTCCATACCACTATACCCTGATCAACTTTAGGGTCTAAATTGGTGCCGTCATTCACAATCGCAGTCGTGGACGATGACGTAATATTATAAAGCTTTACTTGGATGGAGCCATCATTACTAGCGACACTGTAGGCCACGTACTGATTATTGGCAATTTCCGGATCGTAACTATTTTGTCGACCGCTGGTAATATAAGTTTTTACAAGCGTCACGGTATCCTGAATATAAACCTGTTGATACCCTGCCACCACATCCGCGCCAGCTCGATAGGTACCCGCCGCTTTAGCCTGAAAAGTAAGCAAGGGTTGGACTGCAGCAAAACCCAGTCCAGCAACAACAATCGGAACAACCCAACCAAATAGGCGAGAAGAAGCAATGGTACTTAGTTTGCCCAAAAGAACCCCCTTTCCGATTCATTCTCAAAGAAGTTACCGTGGCGCAGTAAGCTTCCCGTATCGGGAGCGGTTGTCAAGGTTGGACACACGCTGTAGGCGGCTAGCAAAAAGCCGCTTGATTCAACTAGACGGAAACTATACATGGTCGCTCCAGGCGCCCCATTATCTTCAATGTGAAAATCATATTCAATGGTCTGGCCATTCACGGTGGTAGCTGCCGGATTCACGGCCGTGGGGTTTGACTTTGAATACAGCTCAAGCACGTCCGAGCCCGGCGAAAGCTTGGTTGCCGTCAGAGTGGTGTTATCGGTAACTCCCGATGTTGCAAAACGCCAAATCGTGCCACTTCCTCCTGCGCCTACGTCAGTCCAGCTCCCTGTGGCACAGGACTGGTCGGTTCCCTGTTTAAACTGCAGTTTAAACTGCATAGTACTAACCGGTAAAAGCGGGCCGGACACAATCATGTTTGTGCGCAAACGCAACTCATCAGTTGGAATTGGCGGGTCACTTGGAGCCGGTATGGTCGAGATCGGGGTGGCTTCTGCAATAGCTGGCGTGCCCCAAGCTGTAGCCACATTCTGGTTATCATTGTCATACCACCACCTGTAGCTGTTGGCGGTGAAACCAATCTTTTTCGCGATAACTAAGTTTACATATTGAGGAACGTTGGCCGTTCCGGCCGTAAAGTTCATATTTTCGGTGTGAGTATGGCTAGGGCCGGCCAAGTTGCCATCTGTTGCGCTTTGGGCGGTAGTGGTACCGGAGTTACCAGTGGCCCCAGACGTCGCGACTGGCTGGTTAAAGGTGTTGGCGCAAGTTGAGGCACACGCGGCGCTATAGGCCGCGGCCCCGCGGAGAAAATTTTGAAAATAGGTGCCGCCACTAGCCGACTGTACCTGCCAACCGGCACCCAGTGTACCATCAAATAACGTAAGCATGCCTGGCGGCACTACCGTATCAACGGTTGCTTTGGCAAAAACCGGTTGGACGTGGATGGGAAGCGTAGCATCGGTAATTACCGTTTGGGCTGGAGCCGTGTGGGTATGGGTAGTAGCTGCCCCAAAGTTTCCGCCACCGGTACCAGTGTTTTGGTTGCCAGAAGCAGCCCCTAACGCTCCCCAGGTAACCGTAAATGATTTTGTGTCATTTCCGCCATTAGTTGGCGCGATCGAACTATCTAACATGAGCATTCTACCATTTATGTCAGTGTACTGCGTCCAATTAGAGCCCGGCATCCCAGGCGAATCATCAAACATGGCAATTGCCCCGGCCGGAACTGTACCGCTCATACCGTTAGCGGTTGGCTTTATCACCCGAAGCGAGCGGTAAGCTGGCGGCCAGGTACCAGCAGTGCTAGTTACCGTTGTGGACTGCCCGGTAATGGCGTGGGTATGGCCTGACGCTGAACGGGCAGTAAGGTTTAAGCCTCCGTTGGAGCTGGTATCTGAGATACTGGCAACCGTGGTTGAGGCAACCGAAATCACCACCGACGCGGTACCGCCAGTTAGCCCGACATTGGCTTCGGATTCCCCTCTGGCAAACCGGCCATTGTAGGTACTGACAAAACTCCAGCCAGTTGGCGGCGAAGCGCTTTCCCACAGCAGCAGCATGTTGGCGGGGGCAGCGTTGGCGCTTTTGGGGAAAAAGGTAATACTGCCGAGCCAGAAAAAAGCCAGCGCAAAACACAACGCAGCTATTAATGAATCATTCAACCATAGTGCAAACCTAGTCCTGCGCACTAGTACTTCGCCTTATACCTTAGGACTATATCGCCAGCCCGCGCGGCCGCGGAAGCCGTGCTGTTGGCCTTAAGGGTGATCCGTATAACCGCGACCTGGCCAGCGGTGTCCAGGTCGGTACCACCATCATCTAAGGTGGCCGATGTGCAGCCAAAACTGGTCCAGCTCGTACTCCCAGCTTCAGCCAGCGCGCAGATCGCCGTATCACTGGAAGCGTTATAGATGAAACCTGAGACACCATTGTTGGTGGTGGCGGCCAGCCCGGTTTTATATTCAATCTCAAGGGCACAGGCGCTTCCAGGACAGGAGCCGGTTTCCCAGCTAACAAAATCCGCCGGTAAAATTACGCGCACAAGAATATCATAGTCTTGGTTGGTGGCTTGGGTAGAAACCCAGTTATAGTAATTGCGCCAATTATTAGCGGTTGCCCGTTCACTATCCGAGGTCATGGTTCCTACGTTGCTGGTAGTATCGGGGCTTAAAGTGCCGCCGGGGTATTCCGGAGAAAGCACGAGACGCCTGGAAAGATTGGCTCCTGTCCCATAATAGGTAACCCCGGATGCGCTGAAATCCATGCCATTGCTCGTAGTACCAACGCGTAGCGTGGTCGTAACCTCAGCTTCACTCACCGTGAGATCAACGCCTAATAATGTTCCGGCACTAGCCGTTCCAATTTTAATTATCATGGCACTGGTATCAGCTGTTAACAGTGTCGCACCCCCGGAGTTTGTTTGAATTAAGAACGCGCTCGCGTTGGTGTGCTGCAATGACTGGGCTGCCGTAAACACGTTAGCCTGATTCTCATAAGCAACATTAGTGAGGGTACCGGCCGAATTAATGTCGGCGTTATTTATCTTGTAGGTTTGTCCCGAACCAATGTTGAGTCCGCCTTCAACGTTAAGATTGGCTACTTGCGATCCATCAGAGTTTGTGACATTTAAGGTTGAAGCTGCCGCGGCATTTACGACATCAAGCTCTAATGCTGAATTGGTACGCTGAATGCTGTTGGTGGTGCCACCTAAAATAGCTGTCCCCGATGCTGAGGTGAGGGTTAGAGCGCTTGACCCACCAGACGAAACCGTCACCGCGCCTGGGCCGGTATGGGTTGCTGCGATAATCGAGCCGCCGGTTGAGGTAATGTTGGCCGACCCTGAATAACTTGTGCCGCCGGAGATACTGCCCGAAAGGGTAAAATCCGTTACACCGCCTAAGATACCAGATATGGTGGAGTTGCCGGTAATACTGGTTCCTCCGCCTGATACCGTCAGCCCAGTGCCGACCACCAAACTATCATCCGTCTTTAAGGTGTCTCCAGCCGAGCGGTAAAGGGTTACCAAATCAGCTCCGCTGCCGAGCATAATACCGCTGGCGGCGGTACCAGCATCTGAACCTAACTGCAAAAGAGCAGATGGCGTGCCCGTTGTGCCAATCCCTACATTACCATTAGCACTAATACGAAGCTTCTCGCCGCGTGTATTGGTATCAAGGTTGGTGGTTTCAAAGCTAAGATAGGTACCTTTATTGGCAGCGCTATGTGCCTGCTCCGAATAGCCTAACAGACCAGCACTATTGGCTGTTGTAGTGCCAAACAAGTAGTACCCCATACGCTGGTTGGCGGCTGTGGGCAGAGAGGATAGATGGCCGACAATGCCAGCCCCGGAAGTCGCACTGGGGGAAGCTGTGTTTATGACTTGGATTCCGGTATTTGTGGCGCTCACTACCTTGAGTCTATACGTGGAAGTATCTGTCGCTCCTATACTCATGTTTCCTGTTGAATTATCTACCGTTAAAATGGTGGTGGTACCGGCTGCATCACGAAGGCGAAAGGCTAAAGCGACATCAGTGTCTATATGAAACGCGTCATCAGTCTTAAGGGTATCATTGGCGCTAACATACAGGTTGGCTGATCCGGTTGCCCCGTCACCTAAGGTAATGCCGTTGGCGGCTCCTTGTCCGGCGACACTTAGCCTTGAGCTAGCAGAGGCGGTAGACAGTCCAATAGCTACTTTGATGTTAGAGGTATCGACGCCAAAGGCGTTGTTAGAGCCGTTCTGGACGGTTAAAGCGGTTGCGGAGTTGGTGTTAATACTGGTGTTACCAGCGTTACCGACCACAAAGGCGTCGGTACCGGCGTCTTGGAGTTGGATGATGTTTCCGGTAGCTCCGGTCTTGTTGATGAAGATTGAGGAGGCGGTAGAGGTATCCACCTGTACGCCTTGGGCTAATTGGACGAACTGTGAGGAGGTGAGGCCGGAAAGCTTGCCGGAGTTGAGGGCGTAGGGATTAGAGGCAAACCGCTTAAACGGCAGCATTTCCCCATCTCCGCCACAATTCGTAAATGGCGTACAGCTAGGGTTGGTTGTCCCAATATTAAGAGACAACCAGAGGGAGTCTTGATTAAAGTCAACACCTGCAAGCGAGCTGATCGAGCCGAGATAGGCAGAAAAATACCCGTTTTTTACGGCTACACCTTGAGTCGTATTGTTAAGCCAGCTTTCCGTCCATAGCAACGTGCCGCCACAGGGGGATGAGCCACTAACGACACAGCCGGTACCATCCTGGTAAATTTTAAATTGAACGTTATACGTCCCGTCAGGAACGGTCGCACCTTGAGAATTAAGCAAGCGCGCCTGAAAATTTATTTGCTGGTTTATGCCGGCCGCGGCCTCAGCTTGCGGCGCAAAACTGCCAACGTGAAATCCCCCAATCACCACAAACAAGCCGACCATTAATATGCGGACTGCAAACTTTAGCTTTATTAAGCTTTTTTTAATGATTTTGTTACTCCACATTTTGGCAACTAACTTAAGTAGTATCCGGACACACTTTTCTACCATTCAAGCATAACAGTTATGATCTGTTGGAACAAGAAGAAAAGCGTAAGCGGATTAGCTAAGCCCGGGAGCTTTTTCCTGCCGGTGGCGCCAGCGTCCGTTTTCAAACCGGTCCCCCAGCCAAAAACCCAGCACCAACGCGCCAATAATAATGAAAATTGGCCATAAAATAATCATCTGTCGGTCCGGCAAAGTCGTTGCAGGCGGAGCAACCGTTTTTCCATTCACCGTTAACGCCGACTGGAAATAGGCCGCGGCCCCATTGGCATCCGTTGCCTTGATTATGACACTATAAATTCCAGGACTCGCGTAGGTGTAGGGCGCGTTCAGCGAACCCGCTTTAGCCATGCTCAGCAAGCTGCTTCCGCCGTCTCCCCAATCGATATGGACCGCGTAAGGGGCAACCCCGCCGGCAACATCAATCGGGATTTTGAATTCAGTTTCCGGAAAGATATGGCGTCCACTGAACGCGCTGGAAATAATGAAGGGCTGGCTTTCAACCACCGGATTAATTAGCTTGGGGGCATTTGGATGTCCCGGAACAAGCACGTTTGGGCCAGAGGGCTTGTCATAAAACACCGTTACAGCCGGTGAACTGGGACTGGCTTGGTCTAGGGCATCATACTGCCGGGCAGTAAGGTCGTTTGCACCAGGCACGAGATCCACCATAAGCTGGAACGATCCCCCCGAGGTGCAGTATGTTTGACCGGCCACCACATTACTGCGCAGTATTACTACCCGTAAACCGCCTATACATGTTCCGGAAACATTTACCGGCGTCCTAGTAAAGCGTTGTCCCATGGTTGGTGACTGGATTGAAGGAGGTGCCGTGGGCGGAGGTCCTGCCATTTCCCCGCTGAGACTCACACTCCCCGTGGTCGTCAGGGTGGCCGCGGAAATATTCCAGTTAACCGCCGCCAAGAGCAGCGCGGTCAGCACCAGTAAAAAAGCTAGGGCTGGATATGATGTGTGATGGTGGGGGTGTAGCCGCCCCGTTTTAATACCCATTGCTGGGATTATAGCATAAGCATTATGTACCGGGCTTAGTGACTATCGCCGGCGGGATGCTTGGCTAATAATCCACCGGTTATAGCGCCTCAGTCCCTGGCGGAGTACCACAATAAGCAGAATGATAGCTACAAGGGCAATGAGAATTAGCTTGTATGGGATGACCCAAAAACTGACCGTTTCAGTAAGCCGCTTCCCCGACCCGTAGCTCACATCCATTTTGGCGGTGTAGCGGCCAAAAAGTCGTTTTGTTTCAAGTTGTTGGTCAAACTTGCGAATACTGCTAGGAAGTACATTGCGCGCCGGATTGCTGACTGGCAGCTGGGCAATCCGTTTGTTAAACATATTGTAAACAGAAACATAACCCACTGGTTTAACGTGAACACTCCCCCCATTCTTCAGGCGCTCGGTAAATCCGATGGGACCGGTTTCAAAAAACCCGGTCTTTTTTACACTCTTATTCTCCAATGTTTTGCTCGTATAGAACTCTTCAACTGCCAGCTTTTCAGTAATGTCGCCGGAAACCCGTAACAGCACCAGCGCACCCAGGCTTGCCGTTAATGACACTCCGGTGCCTTCCAGCTCAGGAGGTGTACCGGTAAAACGAATCACGCCATAATGCCCGCCGGGTTCAGCGTTGGCGGGGACGACAATTTTCACCGGAATGGTTTTTACTTCCTGGGGCACCAAGCTAAAGCTTGGGAGCGGTTCTACCCAAAACTTTAATGAGTAACGGGTAGCCTCTTTTTCATCAAGCAGTATTTGCGGGTCCCCATTTTCGCCTTTAGCGCCAAAGTCGTCAGCTGTTGCCCGCACCACCAGGGGCCCGCTTGAAACATCGCGTAATCGAATCTGAACCGTCAGGGTTTGCCCAGGATCAGCCCTGAGTTCTATTACCGGAGGTGAGATTTCCAGCCCCTGGGCGGTCGCGGGTGAGGTGGTGACAGAAGGGGTGGCGGCTTCGGCCGATAAGCCCGTCGTGACAGCAGCAGCCGCCACCAATAACCAAATTCCCATAACTAAGCGAAGCGCTTTCATGCCTTCCATAGTATCAGAATGTAGCGGTACAAATATAGGTCATATTGGCTACGTAGGTTCCCGCTGGCTGGTTGCCGGCTACGTTTACGATGTATGAAACCGTAAAAGCATTGGCATCGGTAGAGGTTGCGGCGGTCGCTACCGAATCCCCGGTAAAGAAACGAAATGAGTCAGCAATGCCGTAGTTTGTCCCGTAAGTACCAGAGCCAGTACCCGTCAGGTCCGCCCCGACACTTGGCGTAGCATTAGCGCGCAAGTTAACACCAAACTGGGAAGTCCCCACATTTGAAGCTGCGGCCGCGCCGTTTGCCGATTGCGCACCCATCGCCGGGATAGTATTTGATCCTGAAGTCATGGTAGTGCCGTTTAAGGTAATACTGTAGCCGCTTTGTCCATTCGTTGATGCAGCCATTACCGAGGTGCCGGTCCGAGTTGTTGAAGTTGAAAATGTTCCAAAGTTAACGGCATTGCCAGTCGCGGTGCCACAGTTAGTGCCGGTGATACTGGTGCCGGTACAAAAGACCAGCGATTCATCCATAGTCCCACTTAGTTGAATCTGGTTAGCCGTGCTAGCCGCGACTGTACCAGTGTCAATTATCGGGGGGTTCCAGGTAGATCCGCCATAGGTAGTTATTCGGGCATAAATCGTCTGGTTGGGTGTGCTTGGGTTTGTAACAGAGTTAAAAGTAACCGTTTGGCTGCCGCTGGGTACAGTTGCATTTCCTGCGTTTGACATCCTCAGACTGCCAGCTGTAGCGGTATTTCCCGTCCATCCGCTGGCATCGCCAAGCCCCGTCGGCTGGTTAATTGAGCTGGAGTTAACAAACCCAAGAGGCATTACGCATGCCCCTGATGGAGTAGTGCAGATTTGGGCCTCCCAACTGAGAACCGGTGCTCCGGTTGTGGGCACCGTAAAGGTAAAAGTATAGGTGGTGCTAGCCAGCGGGCTGGATGTACCAAGCGTCAGCTTACGGGAATCAATTTGAGCAGCGTTGGCACTAAAAGGCGCTATAAGACAGATCAGCAAGGCGCCAATCGTAATTTGAGCCAGCCTCCTGGTCAAATTTTGTGGCATCGCCCCCATGCTTAGAAGGTCGCGGTACAGATATAGGTCAATGTTGTGGAATAAGCACCCGCCGGCTGGGCCGCCGAGATGTTAGCCAGGTACGCCACGGTGTAGAGGGTATCCGAAGTCGCCGCCGCGGCCGAAGCAACTTGAGTTAAGGTGCTGGGCACGAAAGAGAAAGTATTTGCGGTGGCATAGTTCGTAGAAGCAGCTCCCGTGCCACCCGAGGCAGCCGAGCCAACTGAAGGTGTGGTATTGGAGACTAAGTTAATGCCAAATTGTGAACTCCCTGCTGCAGAAGTGGCTCCGCCCGTCCCGGTTGCAGCAATGGTGTTAGGACCACTGGTTAAAGTTGCGCCCGTGTACTGAATTACATATCCCGAGGTAGCGTTGGTTCCAGCGACCATTTTTGAGGTACTGCTGGTTGGGGTAGAGCTGCTTAGGGTGCCGAGCGCTACGGTAGTCCCCGTGCCATTGGCGCAAGTGGTGCCGGTTTGGAAGGCGCAGAAGTTAAGCGTTTCATCCACCGAAGCGGTTACTTGGATCTGGTTGGTAACGCTCCCGGCTACCGTGCCTGAATCGATGGGGGTAGTCCAAGCGGCATCGGAGTAGGTTACGATGCGGACATAAAAGCTATTTTGGTTGTTTGCGCCGAGACTCGGGTTGGTAATGGTATTGAAGTTAACGGTTGCGCCAGCGCTAGGTGACCCCGTATTGGAAGCGTTGGCAATCTGTACACGCCCGTTTGTGGGGGTGCCGCCAATCGTCCAGGTGCCGCCACTGCCCAGGTTGCCCGGCGAACCATTTAAGGCTGCGGTGGTTGTAGTTATTCCTGCTGGAGTCGTACAGGTACCCGACGGGGCGGTACAGTAAAGGAAATCAACAGACTGTACGGTTGTAGCCGAAGGAGCGGTGAAGGTGTAGTTGTGGCTGGTCGATACGCTGGGCTGCGAGGTTCCCAGGGTAACTTTGCGGTTGGTTATTTGCGCGGCGTTAGCTATGCCTGGCAAAAATGATGATAATAGCAACCCGGTAATAACGAATGGCGAGATATTTTTTAGGAGCGACTGGAGTTTTGATTTCATAAAGTTAGTTAGCCCTTTTGTTCTAGAGATATTGTAGCATTAGCAATTTATGAAAGTCAAGAAAGTGCTTATGCTAATAAGTGCCGGTACATACTAATGATTGAATGCCGGTGTACGTTCCACCTCTTGTATTACTCGAAGCGTTAACGATATATGAAATTGTGTAATCGGTTTGCCCGGAACTTTTAGGAGCAGAGGCAATCGTGTCCCCGGCAATATATTTAAAATTATCCGGAAGGGCATAGCCGCTCGCTGCCGTGCCAAAGCCTCCGAGAGGATTACCGCCGAATGCTACCGGAGAGGTATTGGCGCGCAAATTAATACCATATTGCTCAACCCCGGTTTGGGAAGGGCCGGCCGTAGACATACCGGTTAGCGTATAGCTGCCCGTTTGGGGCGGCGGCCCCACCGTTTGGACGGCGTACCCATAGCTGGTGTAATTGATGACACTGAAGGTGGAGTTGGCCGTGGCGGTAGCCGAGGTTGAAAGGGCGCCAAAATTAATGGTGGTGGTGTTCACCACAAACGTCAGGGCGGGATCATTGGTGGTGATGTATCCGGAGTTGGTTTGGAAATTGGTAGAGCTGGAATCGCCCACCCCCGCCTCACCTATCGCGTCCCGGGCCTTAAAGTTTGTTGAACTGCCTTCAACCTGGCCACCCCCGCCCACAAAGCTTTCATCAATTGTAAAGTTGGGGGAGCGCAATGTTTCCGCGAAAACCTCATTGGTTCCCAGGAGCACGACGAGCACCACCAGCCACCGCAAACTTCTCATGCTTCTATTATGCCGCTAGCGACAGGGTAAAGTCTAGTCGGTAGCCTTATCTTTAGGTTGGACCGACAATCCGTAAAAGGTTTTTTGGAGCTCGCTCATTGTGAGGCTAATTGTTTTTTCCTTCTGCCACCAATTACTCTTCCGCCAGGAACTGTCGGTCGCGGAATGGTTTAAGATGGCGACGTCATCTCCCAGGTAAAGCGAGAAGTCTATACTGGCACGCCGCTGATGGTAAGGGGAGGTAACCAGGATGATAGACTTTGCCCCCAGCTCCGTGATAAGCGGCGCGGCCATTTCCGCGTTCTCCAGAGTGCTCGTTGATTTCTCTTCAATAATAATCGCGCTGTCCGGCACCCCCGCGCGCAGAGCGTCGGCCCGCATAGCCGCGGCGTTGGATGGCCCGGTGGGGTCGGCCGCCGCTCCGGAAAATAGTATTTTACCAGCACGTCCCTGGTTATACAGCTTAATGGCTTCGGCGGTTCGCTGCTGGGTCTCCCCCCCGCTTATTGCAACGATTAGGTCGGCGTTTTGTAACTTGCTCTGTGGAGATAGGAAGAAGCCGATTCCTACTATGCAACAGGCAATCAGCGCGGCGAACACGGCAATTGTTATTAAAAAAGCCATAAGCAGCTTCATGGAATTATTGTAACCCATCGCGGTTTATCGCGTGTTGGCGGATATTTTTTACCGCCAGAGCAAGGGAAACCGCGAAGCGGTCCAGCTCGGCTACGGTGGTAAGCCGCCCCAAGCTGATACGTAAACTTGATTCTGCCCTTTCCCGACTGCAACCGATAGCTAGAAGAACATGGGAAGGGTCTTGGTAGGCTGCCGTACAGGCCGAGCCTGTCGCTACCGCGAATCCGGCAACGTCAAGATGGGCAACTAAGTCCTCTCCCAAGCAATTGTCAAAACTTAAGTGCAGGTTACCGGGCAAGCGGTGGTCAAGTGAACCATTTAGCTGCACCCCCTCAATTGTTTGCAGAATTGTCTTTCGCAAATCCTCTCGCAACCCTTTTAATCGCTTACTCTCTATGCTCCGGGAACGCTGCACAAGGCCCAGGGCTGCCCCTAATCCTACTGCCGCCGCCACGTTCTCCGAGCCGCCCCGTAAGCCACGCTCCTGTCCGCCCCCCTCAAACAACGGTTTAAGCGCTACGCCCGTGCGAATGTACAAGAAGCCGCTGCCAGCAGGGCCATAGATTTTTGATCCGCCCATACTTAATAAGTCCACCCCCAGCCGGCTCATCTGCAGGCTTAAAAGCCCGGCCTGGGCAGCGTCGCAGTAGAGATAAAGGGGAAGCTTTACGTTCCGCTTGGCCCGTTGAATCCGGATTTTAGCCATTTCTAACGCGATCTTGGCAATCGGCTGGAGTGTTCCTATCTCATTGTTAGCGTATTGGACACACACTAGCGCGGTAGTGTCGCTAATACTGGCCACCACCGCTTCCGGCTGGACAATACCGCGGGCATCACAAGCGATAGAGGCGGGCAGCGTATGGCAGAAATTAGCCGCTGTCTGCAAAATTGCTTTATGCTCAATTGATGACACCACTACCCCGCTACCCGGGAAAGTTTCCAAGACGCCGGCGATGGCAATCTGCGCTCCTTCGGTAGAGCCGCTGGTAAAAATAATTTCGGATGACTTCACTCCAAGAATACCCGCCACCTCGGCGCGGGCAGCTTCCAAGGAGGTTCGCGCTCGCTGTCCTGGACTGTGCGGGGAAGAAGGGTTGGCAAACTGGTTTTCAGCATAGTTCCTCATAACCGAAGCAACCATTGGGTCCACCGGCGTAGCTGACGCGTAATCGAGATAGCAGTAGTTCATATGCCAAACAGCTCCCTAGCGTTAGCTGAAGTAAAAGAACTTACCTCGGCGGGATATTCCGCCCGTAACGCCGCTACCCGCTCTGCAATATCCACTACCCGGGCCGGTTCGTTGGTCTTCCCCCGATATGGCACCGGACTTAGGAAAGGGCAATCGGTTTCTAGCACGATGTGGCTGGAGGACATCCGCTTGACCGCCTCTTGAAGGGCCTGACTGTTGGGAAAGGTTACTATGCCGTTTATTCCCAGCAACAAGCCTTTTTCAACAATGCGGCTGGCCTCTTTGATTCCGGCGCTAAAACTGTGGACGATTCCGCGCACCTCGGGGTAGTGGGCAATAATAGCCACAAAATCATCAAAGGCTTCCCGCACGTGGAAGATTAAGGGCAGCTGACATTCCAGGGCCAACTCGATTTGAAGGCGAAGAGCTTTTTCCTGCTCCTCCCGGCTGGTTTTGGATTTAACCGCGTCCAAACCGCACTCACCAACCGCTATTACCTTACGCCGTTTCGTAAGGTCTCGCAGATAATCAATACCCTGAATAGCCTCACCGGCCTCGTGAGGATGGATGCCAACCGCAGCCCAAACATTCTCGTAAGTGCTTGCCAGGTCAACGGCTTTCCGGCTGTCGGCGGTGGTTACCCCAACCGTAATTATTTGCTGAACACCCTCTTCATTGGCGCGGTGCAGCACCGCGTCAACCTGGCCCGCAAAGCTATCAAAATGAATATGCGCGTGGGTGTCAATTAACGACATGTCAAGCTACTTTGGGGCGGGGGTTTCATCAAACTTGGGAAATAATATCCCAACTTCGGGATGCACCTGTCCGCCTTCGAATGTTTGGGCGATCCGTTGAGCGGTAGCCGGAATAAATGGCAGCAATAACTCCGCGACATGCAGCAGATCCCCTACCGCTTGCTGCAGAACAATCGCTAACTGGTTAACATCACTCTTGGCCAGCTCCCAGGGCTTTTCAGCTTCAATATATTGGTTGATCCCGCGGACATGGACCCATAGCTCTTCTAAGGCTTTATCGAGGCGCAGTTCGGCCATCGCCTGATGGACCAACCCAACGTCGTGGGAAGCTTTGGGGACCTCACTGATTGTGCCGCCCATGTAGCGGGCAATCATTGTTGCAACGCGTTGAACGGCATTCCCTAAATCATTAGCCAGCTCCGATTCATACACTTGCCTGAAGCGCTCATGGCTAAATTCCCCGTCCCCGCCAAACTTAATCTCGCGCAACAAATAGAAGCGCAGGGCATCAACCCCGTAGGTTCCGGCCAGTTCAACCGGATTAATGGCGTTCCCTAATGATTTCGAGATTTTCTGGCCATCAACCGTAAAAAAACCATGGGCAAAGACTTGCTTGGGAAGCGGCAGCCCGGCGCTCATTAACATCGCGGGCCAATAAACACAGTGGAACTTAATAATATTTTTGCCCACCAAATGCAGGTCGGCGGGCCACCAGTGGCTCAAGTCTTTCGGGTATCCCGCGACTACCAGATAATTTACTAATGCGTCAAACCATACGTACACTACCTGGTTTTTGTCATCAGGCCACGGTATACCCCATCCTTTGTTCGGCCGGGAAACGCTAAAATCCTCCAACCCCTGCTTAATGAACTGGACCACCTCATTGCGTCGACTTTCCGGCTGGATAAAATCGGGATTGGCGTCAATATGCGCCAATAATTTATCCTGATACTTACTTAACTTAAAGAAATAATTATCTTCTTTTAACTGCTCAATTTCCTGATTGGGGTGCTCGGGACAATGACCATCTACCAAATCAGCTTCTTTTTTAAATTCCTCACAACCGACACAGTAGAGGCCTTCATAAACACCCTTATAAAGATCCTCGGACGCCTGTACCTTGGCAATAAATGCCGTTACCCCGTCGATGTGGTCTTTCTCGGTGGTACGAATAAACCGGTCGTGGCTGATACCCAGCTGTTCCCAGGTTTTTTGCCATGATTCCGCCATGCCGCTAACATACTCGGCTGGCGTCTTACCGGCTTTTTCGGCTGCCCTGACGATCTTTTGGCCATTCTCATCGGAACCTGTCGCGAATAAAACTTCATCTCCCTGTTGGCGGTGGTAGCGGGCCAGCACATCAGCCGCGATCGTGGTGTAAGCGGTGCCGATATGGGGCAGGTCGTTAACATAGTATATCGGGGTTGTAAGGTAAAATTTTGGCATAGGGCTAGTGTAACGAAAATCAGGTTAGGCGTCTATGCGCGGCTACAGGACTCCGCGCTTATCGGCCGCGCGGTAAAGCCGACCCCACCCCTCCATGTCAAGTTCCTGGGCTCTGGCGCTAAGGTCTAATGAAGCAGCTTCCATTAGCTCTATGGCCAAGGGAAGCTCAATATTTAAGCCACCCGCCAAACTGGTTTTCATCATCTTACGCTTTTCTCCAAAGCCAGCTTTGATGAGCCGAAAAAGTTTAGAACGGTCTGCCTCAAATGCCGGCTTTTGGGTTAACGTAATTTGCAAAATTGCCGAATCTACCTTTGGGGCTGGCCAAAACTTGTATCGCTCCACCGTTTCAAGCAAAACGGGCATCCCATAATACTGGACACTAAGAGCCAGAACACTCATTTTCCCGGGCTTCGCGGTAATGCGCTGGGCTACCTCCTTTTGAATGAGCAGCGCTACGCGTGTAGGCTTGTTCTGGGCTTCCATGAGCAAGCGGATAATCATTGAGGTCAGGTAGTAAGGGATATTGGCGATTACTTTATATCCCGCCGGGAGGTGGTTTAGGTCGAACCGCATAATATCTTGATTTATTACTTCAACATTTGCTGGCTGACTATGGGAAAGGATGTTTGCCAGCACTGGGTCGGCTTCGACTGCCACTACTTTTTTAGCTTGTTTGGAAAGGGGACCTGTCATAACCCCAAGCCCCGGCCCAATCTCCAGCACCGTATCACTGCCGGTTAAGTTGCCCGCTGCCATTACCGCCTCTAAACTTTCCTGGTTAACTAAGAAGTGCTGCCCTAAACTTTTATGCGGACGCAGCCCGGCCAACCGCAAGGCACCGCGCAGCTCATCGATATTGCTTAAATCCATATACCTATTCTAACGTACAGGAGGAAAATGGTCGGATTATACAAAAAGGCGGATTTAGCGCCTCAATGGAACTAAATAATTAGCAGTTTTACCCATGAAGCAATTGCTTAGCAGGAGTAGGCTTGAGCGTATAAGAGAAACAATAGTGAAAGGAGGAGTTGATGGATCTGTTTAGTATATTAGCGTGGATTGTATTTGGGGGGCTCGCCGGATGGATTGCTTCCATTATCATGCGCACCAACCAAGAGCAAGGTGCTGCCGGCAACGTGATTGTGGGTATAATCGGGGCCATTCTTGGCGGCTACCTTATGCAGGCGCTGGGAGGAAGCGGCGCCACTGGCTTCAACTTCTACAGCCTGCTGGTGGCCATCTTGGGGGCCGTTGTCTTGTTGGCAATTGTAAACCTCTTCCGCCGCGGCAATATGCGAGCCTAAGCAAGGGTATTTAGCGGAGGAACCGACCGCACACCGGCCACGGGGATGCACCCCTGCGACTGTAGAGAAGCTGGGCCCGCATATCCTGCTCGGCCGGTGAGGCGTCGGCGGGATCCCCACTCCCGCCAACCGACCCCCATGTTCCATAAGAGAACTGATAGGCACCCCGGTACAAACTATTGTGCTTATTAGCGTAATTATTCCCGGATTCACACAAGCGCAAACGAAGCCAATTTTCAGGCGTTGGGCCACTCTTGGCCTTGGTTCCGTAAACTTTTACCTCGGTAACGGGCTGCTCAATAACGGTTTGGGCAAGTACTTCCCGCACCTGTTCGCTGCCATTTTGGTAATGGACTCGATAGGTTACCTCCTTTTGGCCCGGCTTGCCGGGAGTTTTAACGGCAACCGTCCCGCTCTCAAGGTTAGGGTCTTTAATGGTGGTAACCTCATGCCCAATCGTTTCGGTTTGCTTAACCACTACCACCTTTACCCGGTTAACCTGTATGACCATCTTGGGCTGAATCTCAGCCTCTCGGTCTACGGAAACGGTATCCTTGGGCCCAAAGGCGACATCCCGCTCATGCAGCAAGCCGCCTACCGTTTTCTGCTGGGTACGGACTGTTTGCTCGTGGCCATCCGCGAGCAGCACTACCGGCACCGCGCGGTTAATGGTAATTACCTGGCCCACATTGCCTAGCCCGGCAATGTCATCAATAACTGCTGTTTCATAGGTATCTTCCGGGTAGACCTTCAGTCCCGCCTGTTCGGCAATGAGGCGAGAGCTTTGCAGGGCGGTTTGGACCACCTTCCGATTTACCCCGTCAACAACTACCACTGGCCGGGAACGGTACACATTAATATTGAAGAAACCATCGGAAATTTGAGTAGTCGGGCTGGGCTCCACCAAATCACCAGCGGCCATTTCAACGCCCGCTTCAGATAAGGCGGCCGCCACTGTAGGGGCATTGGTGGTAACAACCTTCTTTTGGCCATCATAGTAAAGGCTAACAATTTTGGACGAATCAGCAAATGCGTCTTTGGGAGGTGGGATAAAGCCCGTAACGAGTCCCACGACAACAATGCCAAGAGCAATGCCGGAGATCCAAGTAACAATCCGGGTAAATTTAGTGTCGGCGGGAGCCTGTAGCGCAGAATGAAATATGCCTAAAATAGCTGCCTCTGAAGTTAAATAAGAAAGCGATCATTTTTTGACATCTTTATTTTTGAGCCTCCACCAGATTAGAGAGCTTATGCTTAAGGTTAATGGCTATGCACCAATAAGTCAAGTCTAAGCATAAGCGTTAAGAAGGGCTTGCTAAAATGCTTATGGATGATCACTATTGAAGTATTATGATTAGGCTCGCAACTAACGTGGTGAGATGGTCGCTGGGCTTAGCGCTGGGCCTTATAGTATGTATGCCGCATCCCGGTCAGGCAGCAACAAGAACAGGGATTTTCACCCTTTCACCTTCCAGCGGCACCTACACAAAGGGCAGTACGTTCACAGTGGCTATTAAAGAAGACAGCGGGACAATTGCCGTCAACGCTGTCCAAGCTGGCTTGACCTATAATCCTCTTCACCTCGAGCTGCTAAGCATTGACACCGCTTCAAGTGCCTTCAATATCCGGGCAGTCGAAATGGGGGGTCAAGGAAAACTGCGAATTGTCCGGGCTAAACTCCCTTCTCCGTTAACCGGCAATCAACTGGTAGGATCGGCCACATTCAAGGTGCTTGCCAGCACTGGCGCTACCGCCCTATCTTTTGATTCTGCCTCGGCTATCGAGCAAGCTAATCCCAATCAGAATATCTGGAACGGAGCGCTCGCGGGCGGAAACTTCAGCCTGCGGCCCGGCGGACAGGCAACCCACAGTACCACCGGAGACAGGAAAAAAGCATCTTCCTACCTACTTGCTATAAAAGTGCTTACCAGAGATAACAAACCCGTGTCCGGCGCTAAAGTTACTGTAAGCAATACAACCGCTACAACCGACTCAACCGGCGTTGCCAGCTTTTATGATGTACCTTCAGGCGCACACCCAGTAGCCACAACTGCTCATGGGCAAGCCCGTGCCAGTTCCTTTGTTATTAACCCTCGGTCCGAATTAGTCCTCCATCGCCACACCGTACGATTAGCAACAAAGCGCTATTCCCCTGACCTGGTTTGGTACGCTGCCTTATGCGTTGAAGTTTTGTTGTTTAGCTTTATATGGGCCTCACACCGGAGACGTAAATAATGAATGCACCTAAAAAGACGAGGAAACAAGCGGAACCTCCGGTATTCACGCAGCTGCATCCCCGCCTAAAGCTAGTGGCCACGTTGACCGGATTAATTGTGCTAGCGGGCATCATGGTAGTGTACAAAAGCTTGGCGGCGGGCGATAGCCTGTCACTGCACCCGGCTCAGGCCAACCTTAGCCTTGGATCAACCGTAAGTGTAACCATCCTTACCAATAATGGGGCCGATCCGGTTAAGGCGATTCAGGCTGGGCTGACTTACGACCAAACCAAGTTGCGGTTCAGCAGCATTAGCACCGCTACCAGCGCCTTTCCCGCGGTAACGTTAGCCGAGGGAAGCGATGGCACGGTGCGCGTCGCTTTGACGGCCGAGGAAGGCAAATCGGTAGCGGGTGTCCAAGAGATAGCCATTGTCAATTTCGTAACAATCGGCTCCGGCACAACTTCCATTCAATTCACGCCGGAAGCGACGCTTTTGCGGGCAAACGATAGCAGCGTTAAAAAAATAAGGAAATATGTTGGCAGCTACACAATCACCGACCAAAGCCCTCCGAGCGCTCCGGAAAGCCTGACACTCCCGCGCTCCGACGCTGCCTCTAACACGCTTAGCTGGAGCCCCTCGGTTGATAATGTTTCAGTGCGCGGTTACCGCGTTTTCCGGAACGGCGTTCAAGTTGCCAGCAGCCCCGACGCAACCTATACAGACACCGGTGTGGAGCCTAAGAAGGGGTATTCCTATCATGTAGTTGCCTTTGACGCCCAGGGTAATGTATCCAAGCCGTCGGAAACGCTTCGGTCCGCGGAGAGAGCAAAAACGTTGTCTGCCGATGGTGGTGTCTCGGTAAGCGTGTCCGATCTTAGCGTACTCGTTAATAATTATGGCCAGGCTGGCCCGCGTATACCAGGCGATCTTAATGAAGACGGGGTCGTTAATATTATTGACCTTTCAACCCTGCTCACCAATTTTGACACACCCTCCTTATAGTTTTTCAACCGGAGCAAAGGATAAGCTTAAATGCTTGGTGCCGATTCCTTCAAAGGCGGCGGTTAAGTCATCCCCCTTAGCGCCAATAACAATTCCTTCGCCAAACTTAGCGTGGCGGATCTTATCTCCCGGTGCTAAATCGGCTTTTTCCGGTGCCAGCTCTGGTGCCAGCTCTGGTGCCGCTTGAACCTGGCCCCAGCCCGCCGGGCTAACCTCAAGCCTTCCCGATGGCCGCACCGCGTTAGCAGCGTCCTGTACCTCCAGCGGCACATCTAGAAGAAAGCGCGACGGGGGGTTGTGCTGAACCTGGCCATGGAGCAGCCGGGATTGGGCATGGAGCAAATAAAGCTCTTGCTTGGCGCGGGTCATCCCGACATAACAGAGACGGCGTTCCTCCTCCATTTGGGCACCATCACCAAGGCTGCGGTTGTGGGGGAAAATGCCTTCCTCCATACCGGGCATGAAAATCACCGGAAATTCCAAACCCTTCGCCGCGTGCAGGGTCATTAAAGTAACCGCGTTGGTTTCAGTGGAGTAATTATCAAGGTCGGTGATCAGCGCGATTTCTTCGAGGAATTCGTTTAACCCCATGCCGTCGTAAGCGGCCGTGACGCTCAACAGCTCTTTCACATTTTCGATGCGGTCACCCGCGAGCACGCTGCCATCTTCCAATGATGCCAGGTAGCCGGTTTGCTTAACCGTTTGCTGAAGCAGCTCCGCCACGGGCAGGGCATCCACTTGACCGCGAAGACTTACTATTACGGTTGAGAAATCAGTAAGCGCTTTGCGCGCACGCGGCGTAAGCGCTTCAATTGATCCAGCCGCCTGCAGGGTATCCAGGATTGACAGCTGGTGCTCGCGGCCATAAGCCAACAGCCGCTCCATGCTGCGCTCTCCCAATCCTCGGGCGGGTACATTTACCACGCGGCCAAAGCTAATAATATCATCGGGATTATTGATAAACCGCAAATAGGCCAGCACGTCCTTGATTTCCTTCCGCTCGTAAAAACGCGTTCCGCCAACAATTTTATAGGGGATGTTATGGCGCAAGAATGCCTCTTCCAAAGCCCGTGATTGGGCGGTCATGCGATAAAGCACCGCGAAATCCTTAAGCTGCGCGCTCCGCTTGATAGTGCTAGACCCCCGCTGTAAGGTGTGGCTTTCACGCATGGTTCGTTCAATGGTCATGGCAATCGTATCACCTTCCTGCTGTTGGTCGTAGGTTGTTAAGACCTTTATGCCGGAACCTCCGTCGGCATCTGTCCACAGCTTTTTATCCGAACGGACATGGTTTTTGCTAATAATGGCGTGGGCGCCGTCCAAAATGTTTTTACTGGATCGGTAATTTTGCTCCAGCTTAATCACCTTCGCCTGAGGATAGTCTTTCTCAAAATCTAAAATGTTTTGGAAGTTAGCGCCCCGCCAGGAATAAATGGCTTGCCAGTCGTCACCAACTACGCAAATATTGTGATGTTTGGCGGCAAGCAGGCGGGTAAGTTGGTACTGGGCCTGGTTGGTATCTTGATACTCGTCAATTAAAATATAATGGAATTGCTCCTGCCAACGCTTCAATAATTCCGGGTCACGCAATAATTGGACGGTTTTCATAATAATGTCATCAAAATCGACGGCGTTGGCTTCGGTTAAGATGCGCTGATAGCGGGGGTATATCTGGGCCGCGGTTTCCCCGGCCTCACCTTTCACATAACTTGCGTAGCGGTCGGGACCAATTAGCTGGTTCTTGGCGCTTGAAATTAAATTAGCCATCAGGCTTGGAGTAAACCGCTTTTCATCCACCCCAATTTGGCGCATTGCCTGCTTGATGGCGCTTAAACTATCGGCCATATCAAAAATGGTAAAAGTAGAGCTTAAGCCGGCGGCTTTATAATCCCGGCGCAGCATCCGGCAGGAAATCGCGTGGAACGTCCCAATGTAGGGAAAGTACTGGCGGTCTTCCACCCCGCGGCCAAGCAAACTTAATACCCGCTGGCGCATTCCGCCTGCCGCTTTATTGGTGAAGGTCACAGCCAAGATGTTAGATGGCCGTACTTGCTTTTCCGCTACCAGATAGGCAATACGATGGGTAAGAGCCTTGGTTTTGCCGCTGCCGGCTCCGGCCAACATTAATACGGGCCCCTCGGTCGTAAGCACTGCTTCACGCTGGGGCTCATTCAAGCTGCTTAATAAATCAGTCACTCTTCTATTTTAACAGGCGGCGCTTTAGTTAAGGACTGGTTCGGGACTTTCAAACTCAGTATTAAAGCTGCCTTCTAGGTCATTAAATAATGAAAAGTCTTTGGCGCCTTTGGGGGCCTCGATTTTAACCGCTTTGTTGTAGCCGGAGGAGTCTACGGTGACAATGCTCGTCCCCTTAGTATCCTTGCCGGTACTTACCATTTTAAGCACTATGCGGTCAAATGATTTACTAGTCCAGAGGTCATAGGAAATGGTTAAATCTTTATAGTCCTCTTTTGATAATTCTATCTTGCAGTCAGCGCTCATCCCTTTGTTGGCTGTGTCCACAATTTTTTGGAGCTTATTAAAATCAATCGTCCCGGTATAGTGCGTCGTGGTATGACCGGCAACTTTTTCATAGAGTCCCACGCGTCGGGCTTTATTAACCGGAATTTGGGCTGGGATGGTAGCGCCAAAATAGCTGTTTACCTTGGCGTTTTTGGGATCAACACATTCTTTCTCATCTTCCTTGCTTTTTTCAAGCGGGAACTTGTACCATTCGTTGCCCCCCTTAATACCTAACATCGATAGAAAACCGGCATCTGAAAGCTGGAAATAAAGCGTTTTGGGCATGGTGATGAGGCGCCCACCAATCTCAAACTGGCTGGCCTTAAAATTTAGCTTGATATCGGTCTTAGGGTTCTTTTCATCCGCGAGATCATATGCTCCGCTGGCTTTTAGGGTCGCGTTGTTGCCTATGCCAAACAAGTCGTTGCCTTTGTTGTCGGTCTTGTAATTAACATTAGCCTGAAAAGAGCCGGTCTTAGCCGCGGCCACCTTGGAAAAATACGCCATCGGGGCATTTTGTGGATCATACCAAAACAATTTTAAGCCGGTCGCGGCCACTAAAAGCACTGCAAGCAGTGCTGCTCCGCCAATAAGCAATGGCTTCCGGCGGTTTTGCCCTAAGTCAGGCGCGACTGACGAAACGGAACTTGTGGGCGAGGGCGTGGCGCTTACCGGGGGCACCGCTACACTGGGGGTCATCGGTGTTGCCGGATTAATTCCATCGGACACATTACCCTGCACGTCAGCGGCAAGTTCTTGAGGGCCTGGCAGCGCTTCAGGTTGAGGGGCGGCCGGTTCACTTGATATCGCGGCTGGTTCAGACACTGGCTGCGCTGGACTTTTCGTTTCTTCAGGTATCGCTTCAGTGCTCTGCTCAATGTGGCCGCAGTCAAGGCACAACCAGCTAATCTTTGACGCGGACATAGCAGAGCCGCAATTGGGACAATTCATGCTTCCTACTTTAAGCATAAACGTTTTGAAAAGCAATAAAATGACCTCATTATCGGGTGTATAATGCAGCTATGTCGCTTTCCACTGTTTCCAACGCAGACCTTGGTCCCCTTAATACACTGGCAATCGCCGCTTCCGCCGACTACCTGATTCATATAACAGACCTTAATCAATTACCGAATGCCATTGCTTTATCCCGTCAACAAGCGTTGCCGATATTCGTCTTAGGGGGCGGATCCAACATTGTAATAAGCCAAACCCATTTGCGTTGCGTAGCATTAAAAATCGAAATTCCCGGCCGCGCTATTACCAGCCAAACCGACGGCTATACCGAAGTCACCGTGGGTGCCGGAGAAAACTGGGACCAACTGGTCGCGTGGTCGGTTGAACAAAACCTCCATGGTATAGAAGCCCTATCGCTCATTCCCGGGACGGTCGGGGGGGCACCGGTTCAGAATATCGGTGCCTACGGGCAGGAACTTGCAGAAACCTTAACCCAGCTAGAGGCGTATGACCTGGAAACCGAAAAAATGGTGGTACTCACCAACGTCGATTGCCAATTTGGCTATCGCGATAGCCTGTTTAAGCACGCCGGCCGCGGCCGTTACATTATTACCAGTGTCAGCCTGCGTTTATCCCCTGCCTCCGGGAGTCAACCCGCCAATTACCCCAGGCTTCAAGCCCAGTTAACAGCAAAGGGCATTAGCAGTCCCAGTGTTGCCGATATTCGTGATACCGTAATTGCCATTCGCCAAGCGCGGTTGCCCGATCCAGCTCAAATCCCTACCGTTGGGTCTTTTTTCAGCAACCCCCTTGTCCCGGCTGAAATAGCGGCTGGCCTTCAAGCCGCGCATCCCGATCTGCCCGGATGGCCAATGCCCTACGGCAGCGTTAAGCTAGCCGCCGCCTGGCTGGTAGAGCAGTGCGGTTTTAAAGGTGTTATGGAAAACGGGGTTGGCATCTACGACAAGCAAGCCATTACCCTCATCAACCCTGGGCGTAAAGGGCCCGAAGAGATTTTGGCGTTCCGCGACAGAGTTATAAGTGCCGTCGAACAAAAGTTTGGCATTACCCTGCTGCAAGAACCGGAGCTGATTGCTTTTTAGTCCTGGCGGTTAAGCTGGGCGGCAAGTTCCGCCGCCAAACCGTCATAGCCGCCAACCGTCATCGATAGCACCACGTCACCCGGCCGGGCCGCTTCACGTATGCGCTCTACCAGCTTTGTCCGGTCCGGTTCGTAATAAACATGAGCCCCATTATCGCGGGTAATGTCCGCTCCGGAGATATCGGTTGTTCCTTCGGATTCACGAGCACTTTCAATGTCGGTTACAAAGGATATGTCCGCCCCTTGGACCGCCTCGCGGTAACCCGGTAACAATTCTTTAACCCGGGAATAGGTATGAGGTCGTACCACTGCGACTACCCGCCCGCTAAAATGCAACCGTGCCGCCTCAATAGTTGTCGCGATTTCACTGGGGTGATGGGCGTAATCATCCACTACCCGTATCTCGGCTTGTGGCGGTGAAACCACATCAAATCGCCGGGCGGCGCCGCGAAATGTCTGCAAGCCTTCCTGGATTTCTTCAATGGCCAGTCCTTCGCCAAGTGCCACGACCACCGCGGCCATACTATTATTCACGTTGTGGCGGCCATAGAGGGGTGCCGCGAAATGCCCAATATATTTTTCATTATTGTAAAGATCGAAGGAAATCCCGGTAGCGCTAAAGCTGACATGGTCAACCTGTATATCGCCGCCCTCGCCGTACGACTGGGCCGCTATGCCTAAACCGTCGGCCACGTCGCGCAGCGCTTCAGAGCCTTTCCAATACACCAACATCCCGTCTATTGGCATTGCCTGCAGCAGCTCGCGAAAACGGCCTTGGATCGCGGCCAGGTTTTCAAACATATCGGGGTGGTCCATCTCCAAAGAGGTCACCACCAGGACATCCGGACGGTAGAACCAAAATTTGGAATGGCCGTCAAGCGCGGAGGCTTTGTATTCATCCCCTTCCAACACCATTACGCGGCTGTCGCTGAGCCGTACGCTGGAAGGAAAATTATGGGGCCGGACGCCAATTAAATAATCGGGCTGGCGGCCCGCCGATTCCAACAGCCAGGCAACCAATGAACTCGTGGTGGTTTTGCCATGGGTACCGGCGATGACAATGCGGCGCTTACTCTTAGTTAACTCGCCCACAAACTCGGCGTATGATTTAACCGCTATGTTCTGCTGCCGGGCCGCTGCCACCATGGCATCATCCGCCGCGGTGCCCCCGCTAATAATTAAGGTATCAACGCCTTTCAATAAAGAGGGGTCCGCTTGTTTACCCCACGCGATGCCCGTTGTATCCAGGGCGTCCTCGCCGGGTACGGAATAGGAATATTCATCGCTGCCGCTAACTTCATATCCCAGCTGTTTGGCGGCCAACGCCAAGCCGCGCATGGTATGGCCGGTGATGCCAAGAAAAAACAGGCTTTTAGCGGCCATGGGAAAGACTGGCAGCCGTTGCCAACATCTCGGAAAATTGCTCGTAATTAAGACTGGCACCACCAACCAGCAGACCGCTGATATGGCGCAGTGACAGGTAGGCTTTCACATTATCGGGTGTAGCGCTGCCGCCGTAAAGGATTTCAAGTGATCCGCTGGCACCTTCGCCAAACATCTCTTCCACCGTTTGGCGGATAACCCCCACCACCGGTTCCACTTGGTCGGGAGCGGCAAACTCGCCGGTGCCGATCGCCCACACCGGCTCGTAGGCAACGATTAACTTACTAACTTCTTCAGCGGTGATCTGGCTTAAGCCGGTATGGAGTTGGTCTACCACCACCCGGCGGGCATGGCCATCCTGGCGGTCGTTCAGCTTCTCCCCCACACACAAAATCGGCGTTAGCCCGTGGCGCAGCGCCGCCGCTACTTTTTTAGCAATCCGCTTGTCGCTTTCATGTTCCAGCTGACGCCGCTCAGAATGGCCAACTATCACATATTCAACCAGGTCTTTAAGCATGGCACCCGACACTTCACCGGTATTCGGCCCCTCATCATTCTCGTTGAGGTTTTGGGCTCCCAGTTTAAACAAGTCGTCTTCCGCCATTTTCTTAACGGCGGGGATTGAAATAAACGGGGGGCACAGCACCGCTGTCACATGGGTTTGGGGCTTAGCCTTCTCCTGGAGTTTTCGTACCAGCCGCTCCGCCTGCTCCGGCGATTGGTGCATTTTCCAGTTACCAACAATAGTAAAGTGTTTCATACCGTTATAATAACACGCTTATGGTAGGTTTCTTAACGGCGTCCAAGCGACGCCAGCGTCCGAGAACCCTCTTTGCGCAACGCCGTTAATCCTGGAAGCTCACTCCCCGACATCAGGGCTAAACTTGCCCCTCCCCCGGTTGACACCCAGCTAAACTCGTCATGCAAACCTTGCTCATTCACAAAGGCGGCCGTCTCTCCGCCTCCAATTATGCAAGAAACGCCCGACTCTATAATATTATCAGCCAGCATACGCGAGCCATGGGCAAAAGCCGGCACTTCGGTGATGCCTAACGGGCCGTTCCAGAGCACACTGCCGTGAAAATTAAGCGGGTGAATAATATCCGCTACCGTCTTTGGTCCAAAATCAACGATGTAATCGTCTTTGGCCACCTCATTTAAGTGCACAAACCGGGCCGGGCCCTCGCTAAGCGACTTTGAAACGACAACTCCGTCTTCCGGCAGCACAATTTCCACTCCGGCCGCTTCGGCTTCATCCCGGATCCGGCGGACCTCGCCAAATAATTCCGGTTCCTGCTTACTCATGCCTACCTCGTGACCAGCCTCGGCGAGAAAGGTGTTGGCCATCGCCCCGCCTATCGCCAAACGGTCGACATGCTTAATTAAATGCTCCAGCACGCCAAGTTTTGTAGAGACCTTGGCTCCGCCGACAATTGCCACCCGCGGTTTTGCCGGATGCAGCAACGCGCCGCTCACATACTTAACCTCTTTTTCAACCAATATTCCCGCGGCGCCGTCCAAAAAATGGGTAACCCCCACAATGGAAGCGTGCTTGCGGTGGATGTTGGCAAAAGCGTCGTCAACATACACTTCAGCCAGGCTCGCCAACGCTTTTGCGAAGACCGGATCGTTAGTATCTTCCTCCTTGTGGAACCGGGTATTTTCCAGCAAAATAATCTCACCGGGCCTTAATGCCGCGGCCGCCGCTGCGGCTTTCGGCCCCACGCAGTCAGGCACAAACGTAATATCCTGGCCAAGCATTTCGCTAGCCCGCTTGGCCACCGGCTTCAGGCTTAACTCCGGCACCTTCTTGCCCTCCGGGCGGCCCAGATGGCTCACTAATATAATGCTGCAGCTACGGTCAAGCAAATAGCGGATGGTGTCAAAAGATGCCTCAATCCGCAGGGGGTCACCAACTATACCGCCGGAAACCGGCACGTTATAGTCAACCCTGAGCAGCACCTTTTTATTTTTGAGGCTTAGGTCGCGGAGGGTTCGAAACTTCATACCGCTAGTTTAGCAAAAAGCTTATGCTGTCGCCAAGTATATTGTGCGACGGCGTTCATATCACGAAACTACTTGCACCTGAATAGTGTCGGTACCACCTTCAACGCCCGGGCGTTGTCCGGAAGCCCGCACCACAATATCCCCCTTTACCACATTGTGCTCTTTACGCAGTAAGTTCATGCTCTCCTCGGCCGCTTTGACCGGGTCGCTAATAAGATAGCAGCGCGCGCCCCATACCAACCCCAGCCGCTGATACACCCGCTGCCTGGGAGTAACGGCAATTACCAGCTCTTCCGGGCGAAAGGAGCACAGATTGCGCACGGTCCGGCCCGAAACCGTTTCAGCTAAAATAAACTTGGCTTTCATTTTTTGCCCCAAGGTAATGGCCGCCGCCGAAATGGCATTGGTTTGGGTATCACTGCCAAAGGCCTTGGCGGTGATATTTTGCCAACGATGGTTTTCGGTGTACACAATAATCCGCCGCATTAAGGCCACTGTTTCCACCGGATACTCCCCCACCGCCGACTCACCCGAAAGCATCACCGCGTCGGCGCCTTGGGCTACCGCCGTGGCCACATCCTGCACCTCAGCCCGCGTTGGCTGGGGTGAATGGATCATCGACTCCAGCATTTGGGTAGCCACAATCGCGATTTTCTGATACTGGCGGGCGCTTTCAATCACCCGCTTTTGGATGACCGGCACTTGCTCTGGCAAGGTTTCTACCGCCAAGTCACCCCGCGCCACAATTGCCCCATCGGCCGCCTTCACGATTTCCTCAACCTCCTCCGCCGCGGCCTTGGTTTCAATTTTTGCGAGGATTCCGCAATCGGATTTCATATCCTTCAAGCGTTGGCGCAGGCTCTCGATATCGCTCGCCGCTTGCACGAACGACAGCGCTACATAATCAGCCTGTTGGTCATGCGCGAACTGCAAGTCTTCTAAGTCTTTGGGGGTCAAGATCTCTCCGCCAAAATCGGTTTCCGGCAAATTAATCCCCTGCTTACTAAACACCGTGCCGCTATTGAGCACCCGCGCGGTAAACGACTCCCCTTTCTTGCCCGTAACCTCCACCTGCACCATACCGTCGCGCAGAAACACCGGGTCGCCAACCTTCACATACTTGCTGAGGTCATACTGGATGGGGATCGGCCCACCGCTCTCATAGGAATCAGCCAACACAAACTCGACCTCGTTCCCCTCTTGCAGCTCCAGCCCATCCTCCGGCAGTTCGCCTAGGCGAATTTTAGGGCCTTGCAAATCGACCACCACCGAAACTGGCTTATTTTGCTCCCCACTAATCTTGCGAGCCAGGGCAATCACTTTGGCGTGGCCTTCATGGCTGCCATGCGACATGTTTACCCGCACCCCATTTGCCCCGGCCTTGCAAAGGGCGAACATCATTTCATAGCTACTGGTAGCGGGCCCGATGGTCGCTAATATTTTAGTGCGCTTTAAACTGGGCTTGGCTGGCATGATGTCCCTTCTCTTCATTTCAAGCATACTACAATCCTTGCGCAAAGCTGTTGCGCACGGTACCATAACATGGTTAAAACACGGCTTGGTCCCATCGTCTAGGGGTTAGGACACCAGGTTTTCATCCTGGCAACCGGGGTTCGAATCCCCGTGGGATCACCATGCAATTATACCTTCGCAAAGCCATTATTTTTACAACCCAAAGTAGGATTTTGGAACCAACAGGTTAACCATGGGGCTATACTTCACATGAAAGTGACGCCTTTCGGCGCCACTTTCATGTACACTCACTGACTGCTGAAAGCCTCCAGGACCATGCCCTCGGCCTCCTGGGCCACCTTTACCCCCTAGTCCTAAGTAGCCCGTGGGAATATTATTGTCCTCTCCCACTTCTCAAGTTCAGCTCGCTGCTTATTCATCTCATCGCGCCGCTGATCCCGTAACGCCTGACGCTCTTCCTCTGATTTACTTTCCATGGCATCGCGTTCTGCTTCCATGCTCTCCCGCTTTTTTTCCATCTCAGCCTGTAGCTTCCTTATGCTTAGCAAGAACTTTGGACTTCTGATCCTCAGTTAGCTTCCCATCTTTTACCGCTTGCGTTAAGCGCTCTTCGTAATGCTGCTCATGCTCAGCTTGACGCTCTGTGCGGTTTTCATCAAAACCGTTTCGAACTTCATCTTTATTTAGATTAAATTTTTCGGCCACTTTATCGACTAGCGAACTTGAGCTGCTGCTCGTTTCTGCTGATGCGACACCCACTATCAGCCAAGCAAGCCCGATTGCGGTAGCTGCTCCCGCAATCGCAATGTTTTTTCTTACCTGCATACTTTTTTATTCCTTTCGTCTTTATGACTCTCCAAGCATAAAAACTTGTCTGAGAAAATGCTTAAGATCCTAGACTTAGAATTCTAAGCTGGTTTTATAGGCAGACTAACAGTAATTAACGAACCCTCCCCTGGAGTACTTGAAACATTAATTGAGCCTTTATGTCTATCTACGATTTGTTTAGCGATAGAAAGCCCCAACCCGTATCCTTCAGTGGACTTTGATCGAGAGGTGTCTGCACGATAAAACCTGTTAAATATATGCGGTAGATCAGAAGCTTTAATGCCTATGCCCTCATCCTTTATTTGGACCACTGCTTTTCGGGAATCCTGCTTGATGGAGATAAGGATATTAGGAGTCTCTTTACTGTATTTAATTGCATTGTCCAGAAGTATCACGAATAACCTAATTAAGCTTTCACGGTCGCCTGTGACTGGATATTCCACGTCAGATTCGGTCTTAATGACTGTATTCGTCTTAGCTATAACACCAGATAGTCGCTCCTGTGCTTCTCTGGCAATCGTATTAAGCTGTAGTTCACTAAAGGGTATTGCATCCCCATTTTGCTGCCTGGATAATGTTAATAGCCCACTCGCAAGCTCTCGGAGTTTGTCGATTTCTTCTAAGTTGGAATCAAGTAATTCCCTCGCCTCCCCAACTTTTAATTTCTTGTCTCTGTAAGGCTGACCTCTATCTCAGTTCGCATAGCAGTGAGAGGAGTACGCAATTCATGGGAGGCATCAGCCGTAAACCGACTCTGAGCATCGAGCGCTTCCTCTATAGGACGCAAGGTTCGCTGTGCCAATAAATAACTACCTGCGTCCCCCTAGTACTAAAATGAGTACATTAGTACCGAACAGATTCATAATGATACGCGACCTCCCCTCGGCTAGCTGCTCATTTCGAAGCTGCTCAAACTCCTCCCTAGGCAAAGGCCCGAACCTAGGCTGTAGGCGCCCGTGTTCGGCGCTGAAAACTTTCCTCGAGCGAATCAGTTGACACCCTGTAAACCATAATGCTGAAAAAAATACAGATTAGCATCAATATAGCTAAATATGCAGCCGAGAGCTTTATTACTGAACTTTTGAACATTATTTAGCAACTGCCATTTTATATCCAAAACCTCTGGAAGTCTGAATCAACGATGGGCTCGTAAAAGGCTTATCGATCTTATTGCGAAGATACCCTATGTAAACCTCTACTGTATTTGGAAGGATATCTGCATCATAATCCCAAACATGATTCATTATGTTGCTCTTTGTTAGTGTCTGATTTTGATTTCGCATCAAATACTCTAAAAGAGCGAATTCTTTACTTGTTAAGTCGATCTTATTCCCAGCTCGCTGTACCTCAAAACTGTTAGTGTCGAGCGTAAGATCATCGATTTTCAAAACAGTTCCTAAAGAATCGTGAGGGCGACGAAGTAATGCTCGAACTCTCGCAAGAAGTTCTGCAAATGCAAATGGCTTAACCAGGTAATCATCTGCGCCAGCATTCAGGCCGATTACCCGATCTTCTTATACCATCTTTTGCAGTCAACAAGAGTACAGGAGTATGAATCTGCTCGCGCCGCATTTCTTTAACAATATCTACGCCGTCAAGTAATCCTGGCAACATACGATCTACGAACGACTGCATCATAGATCTTCAGTTGTCAGCCATCGACACCCCCTCGTCACTGGTGTAGGCTACATCGACAGCAAATGATTCTTGCTCCAGCCCCCTTTTTATCGCATCTGGCAATCTTATGCTCGTCTTCAACAACTAATATACGCATACCCTTATCTTACCCCGATAAGGTCGCGCCGACCAGAACCTGACAGCCGTCAGCACAAGGGGTTCAGCAGTTGTCGCAGTTCCTGTCACTTCGACTCCTTTGATCATGAGCTGATTTCCGCAAACACTCGGGCCGCTATAGTTTTATCACTTTTAAGCAAATTGTGAAAGCATAAGAACCTTATACAAAGCAGCCAACGAATAAGAGGGTTAATTAGCCCGATATTGATCGGTACCGCTTTTTAGTACTTTATAATAGATTGAGTTGCCATATCGCTCACTTTATAACAAATGATTCCACTACACGCTCGTAATATCTAATACCTGTATTCCCCCAAAACCTTATACCAGGCAATCAGTTCCTTCTTGATTTGGTGCCAATCCAAAATCTGATAGTTCACCAGCATTTATTGGCTTTGCGAAGCCATTATCTTAATTACATAGCAAGTTTTGGATCCAACATACAGGCTTGCTTAGCGGTTCGAGCCATTCGCTATATGACAGTAATTCTCGTAAAATTGGCATATGAAAGGCAAACCCTTATTAATTGCACTTGGCATTGCTGTTATAATTACTGGCGCCTTTGCCTATATCTACCTCGCCAATCCAGAAGACGGCCAAGTCCATAAGCAACCTCCCCCGTCCAGCCAGCAGACCCAAACACCCAAGGGTGTCTCATCGTCACCTGGTGCATACACCGACTACACCGAGAACAGCGTTGCTTCTACTTAAGGCACCAAAGTACTTTTCTTCCATGCACCTTGGTGTCCCCAGTGCAGACAGCTTGATGCGAGCATTAAGGCCGGCCAGGTTCCAAATGATGTCACAATCTTTAAGGTAGACTATGATTCAAACCAGCAATTACGCCAAAAGTACGGCGTAACAATTCAAACTATCTTTGTCCGGGTCGATGATAACGGCGACTTGATTAAAAAATATGTCGCTTACGACGATCCGACACTGCAAGCCATTACTCCCAATATTCTCCAATGACACTTCTGGTAGTTTCGTTTTTAGCAGGAGTCTTAACGGTCATGGCTCCTTGTATTTTACCGCTCATTCCGGTAATTGTTGGGGGTTCAATAGCTCTCGGTCAGCAGAAGAGCTGGTATCGTCCTCTTGTCATTGTTGCCAGCCTGGCAGTATCTATCGTTCTATTCACGCTACTTCTTAAAGTTAGCACTGCTCTATTGGGTGTACCGGTAGAGGTTTGGAAGATTCTTTCCGGCATTATTGTAATCGCTCTTGGCGTCAGCCTTGCATTCCCGAAAAGCTGGGAGAAGTTGGCAACTAAGCTGCGCTTAAATATACGAGCAAATAGCTTGCTTAGCAGCGCTTCTAGTCAGCGGGGCATTCAGCGCGATATACTTACTGGAGCTGCCCTTGGGCCAGTCTTTAGTAGCTGTAGCCCTACCTATGCCCTCATCGTAGCAACCGTTATTCCTCAGTCATTTACCACAGGCTTAATCTACTTAATTGCCTATGCTACTGGGCTCGCTAGCGTTTTGCTGCTTATAACGCTTATCGGGCAGCCATTAGCTAACCGTTTGGCAAGAACTAGTGATTCAGATGGTTGGTTTATGCGTGGTATAGGTGTGCTTTTTTTGCTGGTAGGTATTGCCGTCATTTTTGGTCTTGATCACGACTTTCAAGCTTGCGTGCTCGAGCAGGGCTGGTATGACCCTATATCCAATTTTGAGCAAAGCCTCCCCCACTGAGTAATTTCACTTTAACCTGCACCAGGACACCATATCTGTGAATTGGCTTTAAGACACCGTCTCAATTAGTATGGAGGAGGCGTGCTGGGAAGTCTGGTCAGCAAATACTATTAATGGCGGCTGGATATATCCTGAAAAACAAAATCATACACATTGTAAAAATACTCCATAAAACCCGAGTATCCGAACTTACTTCATACTTACTTAAAGATGAAGCGATTAGCGGCAAGCTCATACTGGCAACAACAGCCTTAGCACTTTTGATCGCTAATACCAGCATGAAGCCGGTATATGATGCCCTTTGGCACACCAACCTGCCTATCGGTTTTGGGGATTGGGTTCTTTCGCTAGACCTGCGTCATTGGATCAATGAAGGCCTCATGGCAATTTTCTTTCTGGTAGTTGGGCTGGAATTAAAGCGCGAGCTTGTTAAGGGCAAGTTACGTGATCGTGGTACTGCACTACTACCGATCGCCGCGGCCATTGGGGGCATGATTGTTCCGGCGATAATCTTCCTCGCAATAAATGCTGGACTGGAGACAGCCCGAGGATGGGCAATTCCAACTGCCACCGACATTGCTATCGCGATAGGCTTCTTAGCCTTACTGGGTGATCGCATACCAACCTCCCTACGACTTTTTCTTTTAACCCTGGCCATTGTAGATGATGTGGGAACGGTCATTGTAATAGGTCTTTTTTATTCAGTAGATGCGAATTTCGCCATGTTATTAGCGGCAGCGCTACTTTCGGGCTTGGTATTATTGCTCGCCAAGATGAAGTTACTCAACATGCCCGTCTTTATTATTGCCGGAATCTTGCTTTGGTTGACCTTGCAGGCTTCGGGGATTCATCCTAGCATAGCTGGAGCCTTACTTGGATTGCTTGCCCCGGTAAAAAGAAGAAAAAGTGGCGAGCCTTTAGCCGAACGCTTAGAACGATTTACTATACCAGCCTCCACCCTTGTAGTCGTCCCCCTCTTCGCCTTTGCCAATACTGGCATCCCCCTATCATTTGATGCGTTCCCGCATGACGCTGCCCTGCCGCTGACTGGAGGCATTATTCTAGGCTTAGTTGCTGGCAAGACCATAGGCGTATTACTAGGATCCTGGTTAATAATAAAGTTAGGGTTTTCGTCATTACCAACAAGCACAAACTGGATGCACATACTTGGAGCCGGACTACTGGCAGGAATAGGCTTTACCGTATCTATATTTGTAACAGAGCTTGCCTTTACTGGAGAGCAGCTTGCAACTATTTCCAAACTAAGTATCTTTGCCGCCTCTGCCATAAGTGCGGTGCTAGGCCTGCTAGTGCTTAGGTACCTAGCTGTAAAGAAAGGAGGTTCCACTACCCTCTCGTAATTGCTTGAAGCTCACTTCCATCTAAAACTTTATACCAGGCGACCAGTTCTCTCTTGATTTGGTTCCAATTCGATACACGGTAGTTCACCATGCAATTATTGGCTTTGCGAAGCCACAAAAAACATAACCATCGTTCTGATTTGGAATCCTATCTGGTAATATCGATGCATGGCACAAGACTTTACCAATAAAATCACCATCTGTATGCGTAAAGATCTGCCCGAGTGGCAGCTACTCAATACTGCTGCCCACATCGCTGGTTACTTTTGTAATTCACTCGGCAATAATTTTTCGACTGGCCCCTCTTTTATCACTGCAGATGGAATTGAAATTCCTCGTAACACTCAATACGGTATCGCCATCTTAAGGGCAGACGCAAAAGACCTGCGCAGGGTTACGCGCAAAGCCAAGCAGCTGATATACAATGGATGGGATTTACTCGCGAGATGGTCGAACTGTTGGATGATGAAGAGCTACAAAATGCTTTGTCACAAAAAAACGCTGGCGAAATTGAGTATTTAGGGATAGGACTTTATGGCAATCGCGAAGTGCTGCAAGCAGCGACTAAAGGCCTCCAGGCCTGGAAATAGATGTCAATTTATAGATCCACCCAGGTTGCCATTTCCATGAGGCAGTTACAGCCCCCCCCCGGCCGCTAAATGAGCTTCGAAATAGATAATGATCATTTTTAAGCCACGGTCTTTACAGGCTTGAGCCTTATTCCGACTCTGAACTTGATGAAGACATAAAGTAGTGCGCAAATAACCAATATGTATACGGGAAATCCATACGCAGCATACGTCCAGTTATCAATAATAAGCAGAGTGATTATCGCGCTCAATGCGCCGTTGCGATAAACATTAGTACTCTGGGTATCCGGAAATTTCCACGCTTTAATTAAGGTAGGAATACCAGCAAATAGGTCGGCAAGAATACTTACACCTAAGACAGACCATATTAACCAACTTGCGCGGCTTGGTTGAGTGCTGCCCTTAAGTACACTCCAGATGTAGGGGACAAACGCCAACACGGCAACTACGCCTGCAACTTTGCCTATAATTTCAGTTAGATCCATGTAGCAAGCTTAACAGACCAGCTTCCTCGTGTTAAAAATTGGTAGCAAAAAGCCCCATAGGGTTTTGCGCCTCATGGGGCTGGGGCAGATGGCGGAAAATGCCATTTGTACTCGCCAGATACGAGTCTGCCCTGGTGGTGTGCCACTTCAGGAGATGCTGGCGACATTCGGCAAATGCCTTTCGAGCACGCGCCGAGTAATCGAGAAGACGAAGTCATCGACATGGAAGTGCCCCGCGTCATAGACCGTCCTATGGATGTTCGCGCCCGAGCTTCCTTCAGTACATCTGTCTTCCCATTCTCGCCTATCCGATGGGATTGCGAGCACCACCTCCTTGGAGACCATCGCGATGGTCCTCCCCGCGGAATCAACAACCGCGAAGACGGCGTTCGTGTCCTCGAATGCCTTTCCCGTCTCACTGCACTGCATACCAGCCCCCTTGCTTGGTTTCTTTCCACGAGGAAAGAGGTTGACTAGGACGATTGCGAAACTGAAACGCACTAAAAACCTAGCTGCGCCGTGCTACCGGCATGACCATACTTTGTCACGCCGAATCTGTTATTTATATCATAGATCCATTAATAAGTCAAGTGAGTGGGCTTAGGCTTGCAAAACTATGCTTTCTTTTTCTTGGGAGAAGTTTGCGGGGCAGTTCCACCAGTGTACCGCACGGCGGATCCAACAAGCTTTTCAAGAATGGTATTAATGTGAGACTCAGCGTCTTTCGCCTGTTGCTCTAACATTTTGCTATAGGTAATATCCTCGATCGCAAGCAATATCACTTCTTGCCGGTTATCTTGGCGAACTATTTCCCGCGCGTTTAAGAGCATCACCTTTTCGCCGATGGTATTAAAATTATGGCTAACCTCGTAATCATCTACAGCCTTATTTTGGGGAATAATTTTCTCAAGGAGTATTTTTAATTTGTCTATATTCCATTGGCCGTTACCAATATTGTAAATACGATTACCCTCAGTTTCTTCGCGGGTAACCTGGAAAGTTTTGTAAAAGGCGGCATTTGCCATTACCACGTTTAAGTCTTTATTCAGCACCACTAGCGAATGTTTTATTGTGTCAAATATTTCGATGGCATTAATTACGAGGTCTTCCCTTGTATCGATGGCAAAGCTATTGAGCTGAGCTGATTGATTTGCCACGGCCTTCTCCTTAGTATTAAGAGGCCAGTTTACAGGATTTCCAATAAATAAGCACCGGCAAATATGGTTCTACTGTCGCCTGTAGCTACTTGGCGCTTATTTTAACCTTATACTCTATACTCAACTGATGCTTACCAGATACATATTACAAAACGTTTACGTTATTAAATCGGATTTTCATGAGCTCTACTAGCATATAAGCCCTCTCGAAAGTGGTAGCCTTTTAGACTCTGTGCTAATTTTGGCGCAGTAAACAACGAGGAGGAGCCACATGGCTTCCGCCACCCAGAAGGATCAGGATCAGGGCGCCCGCGAGATGTTGGACCGCGCTGTTCGAATGCGTCCGACCCAGCCCCAAGCGGAGCTGAGCATCCTCAGCTCCAGCAACTAGCGCCTAGCGCGCTTGAGGACCCGGGGGGTCAAGTGGCTCCCCGGGCACCTCGACCCCATGCATACTAAAACCTTCGTATTACTCTTTTGCCTTAGCTAGCCTTTCCACCACCTCTAGCTCTTTCAATTTCAAAAGCTCCCGCGGATCAAGCAAAACTTTGCTCGACCGATTGCCACCGCCCATCACTACCTTCTTTTGCTCCATCACTGCCGCGTCCACGTAAATAGGCAAATCTTTAATGCCAATAGCGGTAACGCCTCCTATCATCATGCCGGTCAGGCGCTGAGTTGTTTCGCTATCTGCAAACGACAGCCGCTTTACGCCCAATAGTTCAGAGACTTTCTTATTAACATCAAGCCGCGTTGTGGCGAGAGCCACACAAACGGCATACTTGGTCGGCTCAATCTTTCTCGACGCTACCACTATGGTATTAGCAGCCTGCGCTAAAGCGAAACCGTAGTGCTCGCAGAACGCCGTGGTATCGGCAAGTTTAGGGTCACATTCAAGGACTTCGTATTCAATTCCTATTTCATCAAGCGTGGTTCTTACCATCGGGTATAATATATTATGGTCCATAATTTTCTCCATAGATTAGATAAACGCCAGCTTAGGCGTGGTTAGGTCACTACTGGAGAAAATTAGAATCCTTTGAATGTCATGCTAAGCATAATACCAGGTAAATGCAGATGACTTCCACGGGCATTTGCCCTAGACTATAATTTTAATCAAATTGTATAATGATAGGCTGTAATGAGCACAGCAAACAAGCAGTTACCAATAATTATTTCAATTTGCATAGCCTTAGCTTTGCTAGTGGCAATTGGGGCGGGGCTATTTATCTATCAGCAACAAGTAGCGCAGAAGGGCACGAACTCAGGGCAGCAAAAGCAGCTTACGCAAGAGGAGCAAGAACAGTTAGATAAAAGTAATGATGCCGACTATCCCACAGAATGCCGTAATAGCCCATGCAACTTACCTAATCGCCTTAATAACCAACAGTAGATTAAGCACTAAGGTGTGGCCTTATCAACAGCCCTCCGTTTCTAAGCTCCTTACGCTCCGTGCAATACCGAAAGAAAATTGCCGGCCGGGTCTTTAAACCAAGCGATGTCCGGACCCATGTTCGCCGCGATGCCGCGGGCAATTCCGTCTTCATTGGTCATCTCATTGTGCTCTAACGTAACACCCTTACTTTTTAACCCGTTAACCGCCGCGTCAATATCATCAACCGGAAAATTCAAAACGGTGAACGTGGCGGGAGCATGGTCGTCCTTGGGGTATATAAAGATATTGTTTCCCCCGGCAATTTTTAAGGTGAGACCCATCTCATCCTCACTTACTTCAATCCCCAATGTCTGGCCGTAAAATTCTTTGGCCGCCGCCAGATCATTAACTGAAAAGCTGCTAAACGCGTGGCTACCTTCTAACATATAATTGCCTCCTTAGTTTACTTCTAAGTATACTCCGCTATTTAGCAGTTAAGGCAATCATTCAGGGGAATAGGTTGGCCGGGAGACACCGATGACCCATCATCAATAAGTCCTTTGTAGCCAAACTGGTAAAACAGCATGAATAGAAGTAGCCACCCAAACTCCCACACGATAACATAAATGAAAATTCGCCAATCACGCTTGGCCGAGGCCATCCATATCGCTGGGCCCAAGATGGAAAGCACGTAGAAGATAATGGCTAGTAGCGAAAATATGATGACGGACATGGGATCAGGATCGTAATTGTAATTGCTCTCGCTGGATTTGATATAAATACTCAGCCCAACGGTACCGGCCATTACCAGCGCTGCTGAAACAAACCCGGCCAGGATATAGGCGGGATTTGTGAGGCTGAGTGGCGGATGGTTCTGGGTACTAGGGGTTGTACTTGCAGTACTGGCAGTGGTTGTCGCTGCCTGCGGTCTTACACCACCCGCGTGCTTGCGGCGGTAACGGCGCAGTAACCAAATCAGCACGGTAACTACCGCGGCCAAAACTACGAGTGAGACTACCATTCTTCCAAGATTGAGGCGCCAGGCCGACTCGGCATAGCGGCCCTTCACCGTGAAGGTTTCATTCGCCGAAAGGTTTTTGGCTTCCTTAATTAAAGCCCCGTCTGTTCCGATGGAATCAGAAAAAGCCCGCAAGCTGCTGGCACTGGCTCCGGCGGCAAGCGAGTCGCCTTTGCTAAGCTCGGTCGTAGCGGGAGTAGCGTAATTAACCTTTGAACGTTTACCTTCAAGTATAAAATCGCTGTCAACATCCACCGCGACAGTCGTGTTTTTAATGCGGTTGGGGACTTTGAGGGTTTCAAAGTTAAACGACAATACTCCCATCGATTTCTTTACATAGCCGGTACCAATATAGGAAAGGATGAGAAAATTGGTTTTATCGGGTTCAATCGCTTTGGGCAGCTGCAGGCTATACTTCGAGCCGCCTTCGTTTACAACCTTCAGCTTAAGAAACTCCGAATTGTCGGGGATATACCCATAGCTGGAATCATACGCTTGGTACTGCAAGCAGGGGCGGTCAGGTTCAATCGGAGCGTTTCTTGAATTTATGGTCGTATCGTAGCGCACACACGATTGGGGTAAAACCACTTGGTAGCCTACTATTTCACTGGGCTTCATGCGGGGAACTTCAAACTCATACGTGCTTATCGCGGTGTCACCAGAATTAGTAAGCTGGATTTTAGCATAAACAATAGCCTCACCATTGCCCCGCAACACCACGCTGTAATCATGGCTTTGACCAAACAATAAGTCCGGTTCGGCTGCCTTTACGCCGGTTAACGGCAGGGCGCTCCCTAAGATAATTGCGATAAGAATAAGAAACCGAAGCTTTTTCATAGAGCCTACTTAGTTGTGGCTGCATTATAGCATAAGTATATTTAGAACCGCTTTGTGCTACAGTAGTTTTACATAAGGAGCAACCTGGCATGGATGATAATCAAACTCCCGAAGGAAGCGATCCTGGTTTTGAAGCCACGGATCCCGCTACCGCGGAGCAGGAATTGCGCGGCACCCCGGAAGTGGAAGCCGGAGCTGAATCAGGAAGGGGGGATGTTTTCCGGGAAATGCACGACGAAGTTGATGAACTTACCCATACCCCCGGCAGTTCATGGGGGCCGGATAATGATGAAAGGCTACGGCAAATTCAAGCTGAATTAGCTAAGTTGCTTGAAAAAGTCAGAGGCAACCGTTAGGAGCTAGTGAAGAGCCCGCCGCAATAATTTCCTTGTTATTATAAGTGTTATATGCTGTAATATAGCTTCCCCAAAAGCCATCTACCGCTTCGAAGGGAGCACACGCATGCCAATCGACCCCAAACGCAGGAACGGCCTGGATCCCGATCTGGCCATGGTGCTGGCCCGGGACCTGGATTTCCGGATCCGCGAAAAGCACATGTTCACCGACCGGGGAATCGTCACCCTGCTCTTGAACGGCCGGGGCATCATCCGCGTCAACGAGGACTACGCCCTCTTCGTTACCTCAACCGGCGGCCTTGTCCGGGTCTACTACTGCCGGATCATCGCCAAGCTGAGCGATCACCCCTCGCAGTGCCCCAAGGATGGACACTACCTCAGCAGGGATTCCGACGGCAACGAGATCTGGTCTCTCGACGGCCAGGTTTACAACTACGCCGCGGCGGCACACGGCTCGGAGATGTTCGGGACGCACCAACTCCACTGCGAGGGAGACCTCGGTGCCAAGGTGTTCATCGAGGCATGGGAGGCGACCAACCGGCCATTCGTTTCCGGCTAATGGGACGGGACGGGGAGCCTTGCTCCCCGTCCCGGTTTTGACACTTTCCATACCCATCCATACAATGGGGGTTTAACGGGGAGATACGGTTTGGAAACCAAACAACTGAAAAACTATCTGCAATTATCATATGATGAATTAGAAAAACTCAATTTAGAACTCAGGAAAATAACCGATCCAGAGGAAGCCAAAACCCGGCACGCCACCGGACTGGCACGCGAGGATGGCGTTAAGGCTGTCACCCTTTGCTTCTCCGATCTTGAGGGCCGGCTCCATGTACTTGACTATGATAAGAAGTTTTTACTCGACTCCATCGACAACCTAACCTTTGACGGGTCATCCATTAACGGTTTTACCGAACTGCACGAGTCGGACTTACGCCTTACCATCGACTGGACCAGCCTTACCTACCTGCCGGCTGATGTCTTTGGAGGCGGCTGCGTGCTGGTATTCGCCAATATCGCCAACCGCGACGGCAAACCCTATGAATCGGACTTTCGCGGCCGGCTCCAGGCGTACGCGGCTGATTTGAAAAAAACCAAAGGCTACACCGCCTATATGGCACCGGAAATTGAAGGCTTTTTATTGGACGGCCAAGACGCTGAACAAAACTATACTTCAATTAATACCTTCACACCTATTTCTACCGGCGGCTACTATCACACATTACCGCTCGACCAGCTTCGGCAGTTCATTGACAGCGTGGCGGCCGCGATTCGGGCAATGGGGTTCCGCAACGAAAAAGACCATCCTGAAGTCGCCCCATCACAGTTTGAAATTAATTACTCACATACCGATGTGGTACGTGCTTGCGACCAGGTTCTGCTATATAAGCTTACCTGTCGGCAAATCGCCGATAGCATGGGCATGACAGCCTCATTTTTACCCAAACCCATGCAGGGTATTAACGGCAACGGCATGCACACCAACTTCTCACTGGGCAATGACAGCGCGAATGTTTTCTATGGCAAAGGCGGAGCCGACGGTCTATCCGACTTAGCGCACGGCTTCATTGATAAGCTTTTAAACCGCGCGCCGGAGCTGTGTTTAATACTGAACTCCAGCGTTAACTCCTACCGCCGCCTCGACCCTAACTTTGAAGCGCCCAACCAAATTAAAGTTTCGGCCAATGACCGCGGGTCAATGATTCGGGTGCCGCTAGCCAGCGAACGCGGAGCCCGCATCGAAATACGCTCAGTCGCCCCGGATGTAAATCCTTATCTCCTGCTTTTCGCGATCCTGAAAACCGGCCTGGAAGATAAGGCTCCCGCTGCCGCCAAAGCCGCGCGCGCCCAAATCCGATACCTGCCGGGAACAATCCAGGAGGCGCTAAAAAACTTTAAGGGAAGCGACTATATAACTGCCCTGCTGGGCGAATCAACCAAAGCCAAATACCTCGCCTACAAACAAAGCAACGCCAACATGAGCCCTAGTGAGCTTGGTAACTCAATTAAAGAAAGTGAAATCCTCTACCACCACGAGGTTACCAACCAGTACCTACAAAGCCAGTTTTAACGAACCAGGTAAAATTATAACCGGAATAACTAGGCGGTTGGCTGTAGCTGGGGCTTGGGTTCAGCCTTTACGGCTTTCGGCTTAAAATCGCGGATTTCAACTACCTCTTTGGGGTCAACCAAAATAGTCGGGCCGGTTTCACCATTTTTCTTTTTGGTAATAATCAAATATAAATTAGCTTCCATAATAGCCGCTACTTCATGCTGGTGCTCAATCAAGCCAAACTCACCTACCTTGGCAGTCAGGTCTTTTTTCTTACCGTTGGCGTAGGTAATACTTTCAATACGACGCTCAGAGACCGTCCATCCCATTTGGTACTTTACGACAGCCTTCATAGACTCGTAAGCGGACTCATAATTATGTCGTTTGGTGCTGGGGATAAAAAAGCTGGGCTCGCGAACAACTGCCATGGTGAGAATCCTTTACGGTGGCCAAGGGATACTCAACCAGAGTGTTTAAGGCTTAATAATAACACGAAAAACTGCAATTACCTAATTTTGTTATTAATCTGTCAAGCACCATTAGTTTGCAAGGCACCCCCATTGTCATTTTACCCGATATACGCTAAGTTGGGCTGTGTGCCACACTGATGGTCTCCGGCTTCACAGCGACCTGTGACGAACCAAGGATGTGCGATGACACGCCGACTCGAAGCCCTTTGCGTCCGGCACGCTGATTGGATGGCAGCATGGCCAATATGGATAAGGGCGAATGTTATGCTCGCCGTCGGGGGCATATCTTTGCTCGGCTGGGCAGTTTTGATCGGGCATGCAATCCCTGTCATTCCCGCCTTCATGGCCGCCTGGCTGCCTCCGACGTACTTCGTGCTGCTTTGTATCTCCCTGTGGGAAATACGGAACCGGAGCAGCTCATGAGCAGCCAACTCCGCAGGCGACATCAAGGCAGTACCGGCCAGATCGCTATTTCACTGGTGGCTGCAGGTTGGATCTGCGGTATTGGATCAACGGTAGCCTGTTGGTCGGGAAAATCACTCTTTTGTGCGCGGGAGTGATTATCGTTCTGGCTGGTCTGGGAATGGCATTCTTCCAGGTAGGCCAGTTGCACAAGCTCAACACCAAAGGCGATCAACCGCCTCTTCGACATCTTCGGAACCGAGCTCGACATCAGCCCCCAGGCGCTCTACGGACGCATTCACGCCAAAGCGGCGCAGGAAGCGTCGATGACCATGTCGATGACGGCGCTTGGCCCCGGCGAGCCCATCCCGCACAGCTGAACCCACCGCATCGGCCCACCCGGGTCCGAGGACATGGCATAGCCATTCTGAGTCTTCGGACCCAGACCTCGCAATTATTTTGTTAAAACGGTTTTCTGACCTTCAGCTACCGCTACTTCACCTTTACTACAACCTTGCCGTGGTGCTTGCTGTTCTGAAGATATCCTAATGCCTCGCCGGCTTCATCTAAAGAAAATATTTTATCGAGAGTGACGGTCATTATGCCCTGATCAACCAATTCCGCTAGCTTAGCTAGCCGCTCAGAAGTAGTTTTGGTCCCCTGGGTCATTGAGGTTACCTTGTGCTGCTTGGCCAGTGCTTCATCCGCCGGTTCCGCCATTGAAACCAGTATGCCACTTGGCCTTAACACGCTATATGACTTTTTAGCGGTTTCTCCCCCTACTGTATCGAACACCGCGTCATAACCGCTTATAAGGTCACTAAAGTCTTGGGTTTTGTAATCAATTACCTCATCGGCACCCAGACCTTTTGCAAAATCAGTGTCTTTACCAGCTACAGTCGTCGCGACGTAAGCGCCCAGATGTTTCGCTAATTGGATTGCCAGCGAGCCAATCCCGCCAGCGCCGCCGTGGATTAGAATTTTTTGGCCTTGCTGCAAGTTAATGTGGTCAACTAAGGCCTGGTGGGCGCTGCAACCGGCTAGCGGCAAGCCAGCGCTCATCACAAAATCACACGACTTTGGCTTGGCACTAAGCTGCCTAGCGCTTACCGGCGTAAATTCCGCGAAAGAGCCGACGCCGCTAACCGCGTTGGTTTGACCATACACTTCGTCGCCAACTTGGAGGTTTGTTACGCCTTCCCCTACCACACTAACTATGCCGGCCACGTCGCCGCCAAGTGTCGCGGGAAATTTTAGCGGCAACATTTCCTGCATATACCCTTCCCGCACTTTCCAATCGAACGGGTTAACCCCTGCCGCGTAAACTTCCACCAGAACCTGGCTTTCTGTAATTTCCGGCTTAGAAGCACCAGGATTAGTAACTAAGACTTCCGGACCGCCATAGGCGTTAATCTGAGCTGCTTTCATATACTCTCCCCCTATTATTGGTCAAAGGCGTGTGTTACTATAAAAAATATAGCACTTATTCCTCAGTCTAAAGTACTATAAAACGTATAGCAAGTGAATTCTATGTACATGCCCAGAGTTAATCAAAAAACCTGCTCCGATAGCCTTAAATTACTCGCTGATTTTTGGACATTGCGGATTATTGATGCCTTAAAAGAAGGCGAGCTGCGCTATTGTGAGATTCAGCGTCAGGCTGAAAATATTAACCCTGTTACCCTTAGTTCGCGGCTCAAGAAACTAGAGCAAGCGGGAATTGTCAGGCGTCATGACCATGCCCAGGATAAAATATCGGTAAGTTATTACCTTACCCCGTTAGGCCAAAGTGCTATACCAGTCCTTAACGCCGTAAACCAGTTTTCACGCAAACTAAAGCCCACGGTATAATTCTAAGCACCATGCCTCAAATCATTGCTACCAATGAGGAAGTAAACCAACGGATTAGCCAAATGGCGTCGGAGGTTATTGAACGCTACCGCTTCAAGAACCCTTTGTTCGTATGCCTGCTTCGGGGAGGTGCTCCCTTTGCCAGCCAGCTGCTCTTCAATATAACTACCCAAAGCCCTGCTTTTCACCCAGAAATGGATTATATGACGGTAAAGACTTACAGCAACCGTCGCGCGAGCAAACCCCCTGAACTGGTTATGGATCTCGCGCCCGACACCGACACCAAGGGTCGAACCGTGATTGTTCTAGATGATGTCCTTGATGAAGGCGGCACCGCTGATTTTGTGAGCAACTATTTACTTAAACGCGGTGCAGCCAGCGTTGACATGGTGGTGCTAGTGCAAAAACAAAAAGCACGTGGCAAATATATTGAGGCAAGTTTATTTGGCTTTGAAGCGCCCGATGAATGGGTTATAGGAATGGGCATGGACGACCATCGGGTGCAAAAAGAAGCGTACCGCTGGGCGGGCCATATTGAAACGACAGACAGCAATTAAGCTACGCCAAGCCTCTTATTTATGCGCTCCAGCACCTCCTGAGGTGTGAGCTCCGCCTTGATGATATAATCTACCCCTAGTTCGCGGGCTAGCGCTTGATTTTTAGAATCTGAAGAATTGGTTAGCACTATGATGTTTTGAACGGCCCGTTCCATGCCGCTTGCTAACAATGTCCTAATAACCTCAAATCCGGTTAACTCCGGCATGCTGATATCGAGCATTATTAAATCAGGGTTAAGGGTTTTTATATGTTCATAGGCCTCACGTCCGTCTTGCACTACAACCACCTGGTAGCCGGCATTCGTTAGTTTGGTCTGGTACATCCGCGAAATAAAAGGATCGTCCTCTGCCAGCAATATACGCTTGCCGTTATCGGAGGGCTGTACTGGACGGTTGCTCGCAGTTATATCTTCCTGGAGTATCAAGATGTGTTTTTCTCCTTAATCGGCAAAGAGAACCCAAACGTACTTCCCTCGCCTTCGACGCTATCAAACAGAATTGTACCACCTTGCTCCTCAATAACCCGCTTTGCCAAAAAAAGGCCGAGCCCCGTCCCTCCTGGACGTATAGCCTGGGCGTTGCTGGCACGGAAAAACTTACCGAAGAGTTTGGCACGGGCAGCCCTAGGGACACCAATGCCGGTATCAACAACTTTAAGCTTTATTTTATGGCCTGTTTGCTTTAAGGTAACTGTTACGCTGCCCTTTCGGGTATAATACAGCGCGTTATCAATAAAATTCATGACCACCTGGCGAGTTTTCGTCTCATCCAAGTTTAGGGTAGGAATTGGTTGCGGCGATGGAATGTAGGCTAGCTTGAGCCGCTTCGCTGACGCGTGCTGCTGCAATTGGGCGACTTCCTCCAGCACCAGCGCATGAAGGTCAACCGGCTGCCTCTCAAGAACGAACTTGCCCGCTGACATCCTGGACACATTAAGCAAATCTGATATTAAGCTAACCATTCGCTGCGAACCACGGTAGGCGTAATCCAAAAATTCACGTTGCTCCGGCGTAATTTTTCCGGCTTCCCCTTCTAACAGCATTGATACGTATCCTTTTACACTGGTTAGCGGGGTACGCAGCTGATGCGAGGCTAGTGAAATAAACTCGTCTTTAGCCTTATCTAGTTCTTTGAGATGTCGGTTAGCAATTTGGAGCCTGCGCGAGGACTCTTGGACTTCGGTATATAGCATCGTGCTGTCCAAAGCCACACCAACCGCTAAAGTCAGACGCTCAAGTAAGCTTTTTTGATGGAATGAAAGGTCTTTCGGCACTGTCGTAGTTCCCAAAACCATCACGCCCAGAACATCCCTGCGGGCCATTAAGGGGCAAATAAAGAACTGTTTAATGCTTAGCATTTCCTGCAACTCTTCGGCTTCATCAAATGGTAAGTTTGGCTGAAGTAGCTCATAAAGTCGCGAGCACGTCTTTATAGAAGGCGCTTTAACCGATAATGATATAGGGCTGGCAGTGTGCCGCAAGGTTATGGCTTCGTCCCCCAACAGCAACTGTGCTCGCGCATTAGCCGCCTCGACTGAGCTCCCGCTTACAAGCGCGGCCGGCACCAATGCTCGCTTGTGCTTATCGCGCAAATAAATCATGGCAAAACTAAAGCCAGAATCGCTTGATAGCGCTTCAGCCACTCGCTGCAAAACTGTTTCCCTGTCCGTCACCGAGCTGAGAACGATATCGTCGATGCGCCGCAACAATACGAGCGTATGGTTGGTTTCGGCCAGTTCCACATTTTTTTTATACATCTCTTGGGCAATGTGGGTAAGCTGGTCCGACCGCGCTTTGGATTCCGCTGCAAATGAGTTGGTGCTATCGGTCATGGTTTACAGTATAACGGTTATGCTTATGACGGCAAAATCAGCGTAAGAGTTCGGGTACCTGAGAGGCGGGAAGCTGGCTCAGGATATCCTTCGCTGCCTGTCGGCAAACCTCTACCGCTGTTTGCCCAAACAGCAACCGGTACTGCTCAACCAGGCGCTGAAGCGCGCTTGTCTTATCCCCCTCAATCGTTACCTCGCGGCTCGCCCGGTCAATCGTAAATCCCGGAACTTTGTCGGCCTGCTCGACCGCCAATGGCCCCATAATAACTTCCTGCTGGCTAATGATTTGTTTGGCAGCTTCAGTAAAAGGATCCACGGCTACTTGCCTTTCCGAATTTCAGAAAAAACCGCTCCAAAACGCAATAGGCTTAAGCCCATCACCGCGTAGGAAAGCGTGTAGAGGTAATCATTCCAGCCACCAGCGTACCAACCTTCATGGCTCAATTGATAAAGAAACGTGAAGTCGCAAATATACTGCAGGATAAGGGCTCCGGTTAGCATAAGGATGGCCGGTCGCATCACTCCACCCAGATAGTTACGTGAGAGCACTAGAGTCAAGGCGGCAATTGAAATATAAACCGCTTGAAAAATAGGATATCCAAAGTCAAGGAATATAGTTAAGGGATACGACCAATCAAACTCGTAGCCTCGTAAGAATACGGAAAAAGAAGTAGCCAGAAACGCCACCGGAATAATAATTAATAGTAGCTTGTTGCGGTTCGAGCTCAACGCCGGGCGTAATCCGGCGGCTTTCGCGAGCAACCAAATGCCGTAAATATAGAATAGGACGCTACTGAAATAGGCAATATCACCAATCGACGGATAAGGAACTTCGGCCTGCTGGATATAGATATAGTACGTATAGGCGAGCTGGCCAAACTCCTGGGCAACCAACCCCAGCGCAAACATTGAAAGTGCTCTTCCAATAACACTTTTAAATCCACCCCAATGGCGCGCTACCTCGAGTCCAGCGATGCCCCCAACTAGTGCAATGAGGCCGTACGCAACGGTATATGCCTGGTTGTAGGGATTAGTACTATCCTGTGAGCTAACGCCAAAATACAGCCACAACCACCAGCCAGAAAAAACCAGCAAAGCCACTACTATAAGTTGGGAGATTCGATTCGTTTTAAAGGCTTTAAGCATCTTATATAGCAGTATCTAAGCATAAGCATTATATGTCAAGCTAGTCTAAATAGGGCACAGGAGGCGACCAGAACCACGCCAACAATGGAGCAAACGGTGCCGAAACAAGCCAGTCATTCATTCGGGTATAATATCACTTATGATTCCCTCCTTCCCCGGTTTTGCTCCTTTATCACTAGATCTTAAAGACGACCTCCGGGCAATTACAATCCACTACCCCTCTTATTCAGACTATGGGTTTACCAGCCTTTGGTCGTACGACACTGAATCAAGCGCCCGTGTTAGCCTTTTAAACCAAAACTTAGTCTTACACTATAGTGACTACCTAACCGGGGAGCAATTTTACAGCTTTCTGGGAGCTACCCAGGTTGATGAAACAGCTAATACCTTAATTCGGCATGCCAGTAAGAGCGGAGTTGACACCACTTTGAAATTGATACCCCAAACGGTTATCGACTGCGTAGCCCACCCTGAGCAGTTCATTATTACTGAAGACCGCGATAACCATGATTATATTTTATCGGTTGAAGAGCTAGCTGAAATGAAGGGTGGTCACCATGAACGAAAGCGTAATTTAATCCGGACTTTTTTGTCCGCCTACCAACATGAAATGCGGATGGAGCCGCTCCGGCTTAGTAATGCCGAAGTTCGAGCCGAGATCATTCAAACATTTAAAGACTGGGCAATCTCCCGCGGTAAAGCTTCAGAAGAAATCAGCATTGAGCTTGAAGCAATTACCCGCCTTCTTAATAACCATGATAAGTTCGATATTAAAACAATTGGTGTTTTTATTAATAACCGATTACGCGGCTTTAGCGTTTATGAACTTATCCACGACAATCACGGCGTGGTCCACTATGAAAAAGCCGATATTAATTTTGAAGGTATTTTTTATTATTTAAAACAAGAAGTGGCAAAGGAGATGCGCAAACATGGAGCAACCCATATAAACTATGAACAAGACCTTGGACTGGAAGGCCTGCGTAATTCTAAATCAATGTTAAATCCTGTGCATTTTTTAAAAAAATATTCCTTGTGTCTAGCTCCGGCACCATAACGTTTTATCCGATTCTAAGAATAATTAATAAACTTATGGTTATAATGGAGTGGTATGAAAATTTACATAACATCAGGAACAGGCAGCGCCACTACGGAATTAGGGGCATTTGACCAGGCATTATTGGCCGCAGGAATTGCCAACCACAACCTCATTTATTTAAGCTCAATTATACCGCCAGCAAGCATCATAGCCGTCAATAAGCAACGTCCGCATATTGGCGAATGGGGCGATCGGCTGTACTGTGTAATCGCTCAAGAACGGACATCCATACCCAATGTCGAGGTTTGGGCGGGCCTTGGGTGGGTCCAAGATAAAGAAACCGGGAAAGGCCTGTTTGTTGAGCATCAAGGCGTAAACCAGTCTACCGTGGAGCGAGAGATTGAACAGAGCTTAGAGACTTTGATAGAAGGCAGGCCGACAATGAACTTTGGGCCAATGAAACAACACGTAACTGGTTTACATTGCGAAAATAGTCCGGTTTGCGCGCTGGTAGTCGCTACCTTTGAAGCCCACCCCTGGCACAGCTAACAAACACTTTCTCTAAAACGACTGCCGGACGTGACTCATGGACCAGTCCCAATCGGCGTTAGCTTTTTTGTGGGGATTGAAAATATGCAACGGGTCAAAAATATCTTTTACGTCACGGAATAGCTGAGTAACCTCTGGGCCATACGCTTGCTCGAGCCACGGTCCGCGGATCATCCCATCGTTGTGTTCCCCCGAAAGGACTCCCCCATAACTCAGCACGAGCTCGTTAACTTCCCTCATCGCCGGCTCAAGCTTCGCCCGCTCCTTCGGGTCTTCCAGCTTCATAAGGGGGATAATATGGAAATTGCCATCACCCATATGCCCGGCAATGGTTGCCAAAAGGTTATACTTTCGAATAATTACCCGCAGCTTAGGGAGAAATTCAGCTAAGTGCTCTGTGGGTACTACCAGGTCGTCAATGAACGGGGCAGTATGCTTATCCTTAACTTTTTTGCGAAGCAGGTTAAAAGACTCCCGGCGCATAATCCAAAATTTTTGGCTGCTTGCTTCTGTTGGGTCTTCTTCCTCGCCTTCGATCTCATAATAGACATGCTTCAAATCAAGTTCCCTGTGCAGCGTTCGGATTTTCTGCCTAACCTCATCAGTGGTTTCACCATTAAACTCGACCATTAAAATTAACTTGGGAATACCGCGCAACAGGATTAAGCCGTCGGGGATGAGGCTCATCATTAACTTTATTACTCCAAGGACACCAATGGTTTTCGCGAAGTATGGCATGAACTTAATTGCTAAAAAGAGAGTATGATCATCAAATGATTCAAAACTGGCCGGCTTGTGTTTTAAGACCGCCGGAATTATTTCACCCAAGCGATTGATGTCCTTCATAAATACCACCAAAAGCCCGGAATGCGGCCGGTGCGGAACCAGCCGCACATTTATGTCGGTAACCAGCCCCAGTGTTCCCTGCGCTCCCACAATCAGTTTTGTCATGTCAAAAATGCCCGTTTCGCGGTCCCACACATCCCACAAGTTGTATCCTGTAGAATTTTTAGTTACGTGCGGCTTGGCCGCCTTAATTTCATCATAATGCCCATCTACCAACGCAAATGTCTTACGGTATAAATCCCCCTCATAGCCTTCCAGCTTTAGTTTTTTATCAAGTTCCGGTTTTGCCAAGGCGCTGAAACTATACTCCTTGCCGTCTGCCAACACCATTTTTAACTCGGTTACGAAATTTTGAGTCTTACCATACTCGAGTGACTTTTCACCTCCGGAGTTATTATTCACCATGCCGCCAACGGTACAGAGAGAGCGCGAAGCCGGGTAGGGCGGCAAGATTGCTCCGTGCTTAAAGGTCTCCACCTCGAAATCGCGGTAAAACACGCCTGGCTGCATGTGAGCGGCGGTTAAGCTTACCCCATGAATCGCGGTAAAATGACGACTAAAATCAGCGATAATCGAATCATTGATAGCGCCGCCCGACATATCAGTCCCGGCACTGCGGGCGGTAATTGAAAGCTCTGGACGTTCACCCTTATGCTTGGCTACATACTTAACCAACGCGGCAATATCTTGCGCATCTTTGGGATAAGTAACCACTTGCGGGATTACCTCAAATAAACTGGCATCATGGCTATAGAATGAGCGCACGGCATCGCTGTCATCAACCTCACCTTTTAATAACCCTTTTATCTCAGCAGCCAACTTCATGTCTTAAGTATAGTCAAAGCTAAGCGTAAGCGCCACAAACAGGCTTACGGTTAACGAATATGATGGTTGTACACGCTATAGCCAAAAAGCGTGAGAATTGCCACACCCGCCAGGAGCGCATAAAAACCATAGTGCAAAAACGGGTTTGCAAAGCGGTCGGAACCGGCTGAATGCGCTTGCGCCGGTTTCGCATGGTGCCTCCCCCAAACCGCAAGTGTCGCTACAGCCAGCAAGCACAAACTTAAAATAAAAATGATCCACCCTTGGGAAATACCACCAAACAGGCCAGCGCCAACTGGGGCGGCGGAAACCCGTTGCACAAAGCTGGTTTTAAAGGACGGAAAACCCTTAAGGCGTTTACTTGTGCCAAGCAGTTCAACCGTATACGTACCCTCTTGCTTAAAGGTAAAGGGAGTCCTGGCGCGCGCTTGGCTGGGTGTCCCCGCCACCCCCTCAATCATTAACGGAACAATTACTTCCCGTCCTGCTATATCACGTATTAACGCCCGGCAATAACAGTCGGCAAGGGCAAACGTATTGCTCTTATCGGTAATAAAAAAGTTAAGGCTGCTTTTTTGTAACGCTGCCGGCTGGTCGCTTGGCTCGGCGTGGTAGAGCACGCTAACGGTTCCAACTGACTTGTAGCTATGGGCGGCAACCGATCCTGGCAACACTACAACAGCTAAGCCAAGGAGCACTGTTGCGGGTAAAAGTCGCACCTTCCCGTGCCTTTAGGCGCGCCGCTTAAAGTAAGCCAAGACGGCAACAACCAGGGCGAGCCCGCTTAAATAAAGTGGCAAGTCTTTTGAGGAATCGGAACTGTTGCCATGATCAACATCCTCGGTATCCTCGACTACCTTTGTTTGTGAATAAGGTGTAGGCTCGGGGGCGCTATCCTTGCCGGCTTTGTTGTCATGACCCGCCTCTTCCGGTTTTTGGTCCCACGCTACCACACTGCCGTCGGCCGAGGTTTGGTAGGCTTTCCAGGCAAGGGTAGTCGTTTTAGCTGGAGCCTGGGCACTAAAGCTGAACTCGTCGCGCTGTCCAGCGGGGACCTGCCCCCCAGTCCAATTGATTTCTGTTACCGCCTCACTTTTTTTCTCTATTGTAATCGTCCAGCCCGGCTTCACTGTTGGGGTGACATGTTCCAAACCACCAGGGATTACTAGGCGCACGGCTATAGTGGGAATATCTTTTTCTACCGGCACGCCGATCGTAAAGGTTTGAAAAGCTCCCGCGGCCACTTCGGCCGGCTTTACCGTTACATGTGCTAAAGTCGCGCCGCTAAGGGCAACCATGCCAGAAATAATGACAGCTAGATTAGTAAAAAATTTCATGGTGCCCTTTTATTTAGTTATGTTACTTAAGTATATCAAACAGCTTCAATATGCCAAGCTTTATCTATTCATAGTATAGCAAGTCTTAAGCTTCTTTAAGATGTGCCCGCCGTCCCGAAGCGGTACCCGAGAGGATTTCAACAATAACAATTTGAGTTACCGCCGCTGCCGGAATAGCTAGCAAAATCCCCAGGATGCCGCCAATAGTTGCACCTATAATCGATGCAAGGATAATCAAAAGCGGCGACAAGGCTACCGTGCGCGAATGCACCAAAGGCTGGATGACCTGCCCTTCGATGAATTGGTATACCAAAAGTACCGCTACCGCGGTTAACGCGACTACCCAGCCTTGGGTTAGCGCCACCAAGCCAACCACAATGGAAGCAATGGTCGCCCCTACCATTGGAATTAAACTAAATAGCGCCACTAGCGCGGCCAACGCAAAGGCATACGGTACGCCTAAGATCAATAACGTCACAAGGGTAATCAAGCCCGCAATCAAGCCTATAAACAAAGATCCCGAGACAAAACCACTGATCGCGGCCGCCACTTTCTGGCCGGTACGCTCAACCCTCCTGGCTTGTTCCGGTATTAGCAACATTAAAAAGCGCTGCCAAGAACGCGGCCCCTCGATCAACAAGAAGAACGCCAACACTAAGACAACCAGGGTAGTAGACACCGCTCCCACCACGCCGCTCAAGGCCCCCAGTATGGGCGAGCTGGCGCCCACCAGTTTTGCAGGAGCCTCCTTGGCAAGCTCTTTAGCCTTATCAATAATTTGATAATCCTGGTTGAGGCGCTGAAGCTGTGAGTTATTGGTAAGGTCGTCAATAATGGTGGGAGCGTTTTTAGCTAAGTTAGATGCTTCCGCGATTAACGGCGTGGCAATTGCCGCCGCTACTGCCATAAACAGAGCCAAAGTCGACAGGAGCGCAACCGTAGTCGCCGCGATACGTCCCATCCCCCTGCGCACCAGCGCTTTCACCGCGGGCGCCAAAGCTAAAGCCACAATCAGTGCAAGTATCACCTGGAGAATTACCGGGCGGATCAAATAAGTGAAATACAGCAGGGCGGTCGTTGCAACTACGATTAAATAGCCAACAAATACCCTTGATGCGAAACTTAATGGTTTTTGATTGCTTTTTTCAGACATAATGGCATTATACGCTTTATTCTCGGTCTGCCAAGATAAAACGCGTAATCGCCTCCGCGGCGCCATCTGCTTCGAAGGGCGGCGCCACATAGTCAGCCGCGGCCTTAAGTTGCTCCGGCGCACCGCCCATCGCGACCTTGAACCCGGCTGCCTGCAAAAGTGGAAGGTCGTTATGGCTATCACCGATAGCGATCACCTCTTTTTTCTTTAACTTCATTAAATCAATCAACCGCTCCACCCCATGGCGCTTTGAAGCCGATTCACTCGTAATATGAATATCGGCTAAATGTTCACCGCTCCAGGAATTGGCAGTATGGGCAACAACGCCATTGACCGCCGCGACTTCATCAAAAATATCCTTGATTTGATTATCATTGACTCCTTCAACCACCAGCATAGCCGCCGGTTTAATAATTTCATGAGGATCGTTAACCGGCTTCCCCGGTTCAATATCGGCGGTGAACACATGGTGATGAAACCGCAGTGCAATTTCTGCCAACTCTCGCAGAACTTCCGCTGGAAGCAGCTCGCTGTGAACAGGCTTGCCGTTGCCGGTGTTAATAATGTAGGCGCCGCCGGAAAATACGCTTGGGCCCTTGAGCCCTAGCTTTTCAATTATTGCCCGCGACATACCAAAAGACCGGCCGGTAGCAAGCGCCACGTGGACCCATTCCTGGGCTTTTCCCACCGCCTGGATAACCGTCTGGCTTGGAAGCGCCTCGGGTTTAGCAGCAACTGTGGTGCCGTCTAAATCAAGAATTAACATTTTATACTTTTTAGTCATACCAGTAGTATACGCTGATGAGATATTTGCTAGGATAGAACCAATGCAACTGTTCGACATCACCATTCTGGAATTTTTCCATTCATTGAGTAGCCCGTGGCTCGACCGCGCTGCCGTTACCCTCACCCAACTTGGCGGCGCGATATTTATTACCGTTTTTACGGCTACTACCACGGCAGGCCTTTTGATAAAAAATCACCTGCGATCTGCTGCCTATTTGGCGATTGCGGTCGGGGGAGCCGGGTTGCTAAACTTGGGGTTAAAGCTTTTGTTTCAGCGTGACCGCCCCGCATTGTGGGAGGTGTTAACAATTGAAACTACTTACGCTTTTCCCAGCGGCCACGCCATGGCCAGCAGCGCCCTGGCTTTCGCGCTTATCGCCCTGTTATGGCGCACCAAGTGGAAGCGGACGGCAATCTTCATAGGTTTAATCTATGTGGCGATTATTGGTTTTACGCGGGTATACTTGGGGGTCCACTTCCCTTCGGATGTGATTGCGGGCTGGGCAATCAGTCTTGGATGGGTGCTTCTCGTGTTCCGGGCAGCGTATTGGCGCGAACCTCACCGCCGTTAAGATACAAAACTAGGCCGTTGTTGCTTGTAGCGGTATGATAGCCTTATTAAAGGATTTTTTGTGGAACTGGCCTACGCCCTCATCGCCACCATTCTCATTAGCTTAATCGCGTTAGTTGGGCTTATGTTCGCGCCTAAAAACTGGACGCATAAGCGGGAAATTAAGCTACTGGGTTTCGCCGCCGGTGTTTTGCTGGCTACGGCCACCCTTGAATTATTGCCCGAAGCGATAGAACACAGCCAAGGTATGTGGGCTTACTACGCGGTTCTTTTTGGCATTGTTGGGTTCTTCTTTTTAGAACGAACCTTTCGAGCTTTTCATACCCACGGCAAAAACCATCATCTTAAGGCTGCCGGAAACTTAGTTATCGTGGGGGATGGTATTCATAACTTTATTGACGGCGTGGCGATTGCTTTGGCTTTTTTGGTGAACCCGGCGGTAGGCGTGACAACCACCCTAGCAATTGCTGCCCACGAGCTGCCCCAGGAAATCGCTGACTACATCGTACTCATTCGTAGCGGATATAGCCGCAAGCGCGCTTTGTTATTAAACTTCGCTTCGGGTCTTATGGCGGTTCTGGGTGTGGCGGTGGTGTTTGTGCTGGGTAATATCATTGAACCGATTGAAGGCCCATTGCTTGGCATAACCGTTGGCTTTTTCCTCTATATCGCTTCTGCCGATATTATCCCGGAGCTTAATCATGAGCATGAAAAACACGAAAAGTTCATTTTGGCCTTTATGCTGGGAATCGCCTTGATAGCCGCGCTTACCTTGGCTATCCCCCATCAATAAGAATCAAGTATAATAAGCCAATGCAGATGTACACCAATACCCATGGCGATATGGTTGTACTTGCCAAGGGCGAGAAGCTTATGGAGTCGCTCGAGCAGCACGCCAATACTCAGCACTACCCCAGCGCCTTCTTAAGCGGCCTGGGTGCGGCGGCCTGGGCAACCATTGGCATATATGATCCAGGCTTGAAAGACTATAGCTGGAAAACCTACAAGGAACCTCTAGAAATCCTGAGTCTTCAGGGTAATTTAGCGTGGGTCAACGAGAAGCCTTTTTGGCACCTCCATGGTAGTTTTTCAAATAAAGCCTTCCAGACGTTCGGCGGGCATATCAAAGACCTGGAGATCAGTGCAACCGGTGAGCTGCTCATCATCCCCCTTAACACTCCCCTTACCCGGAACTTCGACGATGAGACGGGTATTAAGTTGTTGAGCGACCACTAAGCCCTATACGCCGGGTACAGCCGGAAATGTCTTGGCTTCGGTTTCGTGCTCATGAGCAAGTTCTTTGGCCGTTAAGTCTTTGTTCTCCAAACCGAACAAGGCGATAACTGAGGCGCCAATCACAAACCACGCCGCTATCATAAAAGCGTGGTCAAAACCCGAGACTGAAACTTCCGCGATAGCGCCTGCCTTATCCTTGGCCGATGCTAGAAAATCTTGCGTATGCGATGTTGAGAGAGCTGTAAGGATTCCCAACCCTAAGGCACCACCAATTTGCTGCGAAGTATTTAATAGACCTGATGCCAAGCCCGACTGCTTAGCCGAAATTCCGCTGGTAGCCACCAATGTAAGTGCTATGGAGGGCCATCTGGGACTCGAACCCAGGACACGCTGCTTAAGAGGCAGCTGCTCTAACCAACTGAGCTAATGGCCCGTACTTATTTATCTGGTGCGCCCGGAGAGATTCGAACTCCCGACACCTTGGTCCGAAGCCAAGTGCTCTATCCGCTGAGCTACGGGCGCAGGACACCAGAGTATTATACACCGAGAGTCGCAAATCGACGACGATAGCTTAATCGTGGGGATCGGATTTTGAACGCCGTACCAGCATCCAGATTGCTCCGCCCAGTAATGCCAGGCCCAAAATCGCGGTAATAACGTACTTCGGGAGCGCGTACAAAATGTCCCGGGTTTGATAGAGAACTTCAATCACCAGGGTAATCGCAGCCCACATCCAGACCAACCGATATTGCAGCGCGATCCCGATAAGCACCAGCGTGACGCTCTCAAGCGTAAGAATAAGCCCGTGGAACTGCCCGTCAGACTCCAGCGATTCCATGCCAATCGGAATGGTTACCGCTCCCAGCGCGGCCATTGTAAACAAATCTCGGTCGTTAATATTATTGGCCTTATGCCGGCGGTACGCCAACCAGGCAAGGTAGGCACCGATTAGGTTCGCGTAAACCGCGGTCATGGTTATGCCGTTAAACCACAGGAATTTTGCCAACGCGACAATAAGTATACCCGCAGCCGCTTCAAGCAACCAAGCCTGTTTGGCACGTGTCCATTCGGCCCAGGCCAGGACAGCTATCACTACAAGACCCCCCGCCGGCGCCAGCGACTTCTGGTCGGCCAATCCCCCAGCTATTACGCCAAGCCCCACTCCGGCTGCCCCGCTTAGACGCAGATAATTCGAACGCCTGTCTACTACGCCGAGGCCGTACACCACCAGCCCGGCTAAGCCAAGGGTTACCACATACAAGCTGTTTTCAGCATCTGCCCAAGGCACTATTTGCGATACGGCCGCGAAAAAGATGGCCGCGGCCGCAAAAGCAATCTCTGGTCGGCGTTCCGCAAAGCTAATGCCGTAGGCAAGAGCCGCGATCACCGTGCCCAGTAAGATAAACGGGAGTTGCCCGGCAATTGCCGCGGTGAAGAACGCGCCCACCAGGGCCGCGATATAACCAAACTGGCTAATTTTTATATGATCGGTCTGCCACCCAGCCACGTGCTTACGCAGCCACAGCAATAACGTGGCCAAGACGATATAAGCCACGCTGGTCCATACATCCTGTGATTTCGGCTCGAGCCAGGTCATTATCGCGACAGCGGGTAGCAGGAGACATAAAACCACTCCCAGCAAGAGATTGGAGGCAAATCGCCATAACAGAGCCGCGGTCAGGTTAGCCAAGACTCCTAGCATTAATATCAGGGTAAGTTGGCCCGGATGGTCGAAGACAAACCCGGCAGCGGCCGCGGTTGTTAATCCGCCAATCACCGCTGTCACTTCAGCCCATTTCAACTTAGCTTTAGCAACTTCAATTGCCGATAGCGCAATGAGCGTAGTCCCCGTGGCGGCAACTATGAGTCCGCTGGTGAGACTGCTTAATTCGGCATCTGCCACGAGCAGGACAACGCCCACCGCTACCAGCGTTCGGCTGAGCGCGTAATAGCCGTATTTAATCCGTTCTTCCGGGGTAATCCGCGAAACTATTTCATAGTAGGCGGCGCTCAAAAGAGCGGTTACCCCGAGCTGGCCAATTCCCTGCTCAAGCGCGTAGAACAACGACACCACGGCGGCGGCAGGCGCCATTGCCATAGCTGAGTTTGCCATCGGGTCGGTCACCGCCTGACCTTGCTGTCCTCTTCGGGATAATAACGTAAGTAGCGCCGCGGTCAGCAAAAAACCCCAGGCCATATAGTAGACAGGCAAGTTGGAAGCGTGGATTATCGATTCGGTTAACGACAGTAAGCTGAGAGTAGTAAAGTAGACCGCGAATTGTTGCCGTATTATCAGGAAGGTTAATAACCCCGCCAAAATGCTTATAACCGAAACAAATATCCAAATCGCCGGCCCAATGCTATGGGCACCGGACACAAAATTATAGTAGGCCGTGCCCACCAGCGGCAACAGGATAAGTCCGATGGCGTTAAAGGTAATACCGGCCGGCTTCAACGCGGTCGAGAATCGATAGAGAATAAGTCCGCTAACATAAAATAACGCCGCGAACAAACCAACTAGCGCGGTTTTGGCTCCCCCGCTCAAGGTGCTGAAGTTGTAGCCTACAAAAATGCCAACCGACACAACCACCATAAACGCGCCGAGATACAGAAGCACATTAATGTTGTTGAGCTGTTTAAAAGCGTCGCCGGCACTTTGGTTGAGGATGGGGGCAGGGGCATTGCTGGTTACTGCGTGAGCTGGCGATACTTCCTGCTGGTTATAGGCGGGTGGCGCCGACATCGCGGCGGCGGCAGACACACCGGGGTGGGCTTCGACTCCCGCGCTCAAGGTTTCAGAATGATGAGCCGATCTGATCTCAAAAGGACCAATCGTCTCTAAGCGGTTCGCTGAGACAGCCTCGGCAATTGCCTTAACAATATTGGCGGCATGGGGATTAGTCTGGCGGTTTGCCAACTCCCGCAGGCTTTTTGCAATAGTTTCTCGCTCGGTGCTGCCACCGCGCATCAGCCACTTAACACAAACTATTAAGCCCGTAATAAAAAGTATCGGACTAACGACACCTAAAAAAAGTAGCCACTCCATACCGGTACAATGGCATAATGCTTATGCTTGTGTCAACTTTTTTGCTGCTTATTGCCAAAAACGTACATACTGGCGCGTCCCATGGGGTTCCCCACCTGGTGCGCCCGAAGGGATTCGAACCCCCGACCTTTGGTACCGGAAACCAACGCTCTATCCAGCTGAGCTACGGGCGCGCACCAGGTCATTATACCCGAGTAGTACTAAACTGCCACTGGGGCGGCAGGGCCAGCAGGGGCGGACGAGGAGGCTTTTTCACCTTGAAGGTATCGACACGCTACGGCGTAAATACCATAAAAGAAGGTTGTTAAGGCGCTAAACAAAATCATTCCGACAAATGGAACAAAAACTAATATAACCATCGGAATAGCCATTAGCAGGGTTATCAACGCGAGTACAAAAATGCTTAACCGGTAGCCCTTCGTTATGCGGGCGCTTTCTTTCATTGATTGAATTGGTCCTGCCCGTTTTTCAGCAACTTCGTAAATGGTAAAACTCCACATCAGGGCCAGGATAATCCCTGGAATTATAAGCAGCAGTAACCCCAGCGCAACTCCCAGTCCTACCAGAATATACATACCAATCATATAAAGAGTACGCATATCAAAAGTAAACAATTTGGCGACAGGGAGTTCTTTTTTGTCCGCCATGGCCAACCCCAGTAGAGGCAGGCCCACCAGAAATATAATGGTAGCAATAAACGTAAATAGCGAGCCGCCCGAGGATGCCATTTCGAAGCCGGTTCTTCCGGAATCGGCAGGAAAAACTATCATATCAAGTATGACAGCCGCTCCGGCAACGACTCCATAGACCGCCGCTGGCTTAAGATTGCTCTTAAATCCTTCCCATGCCTGACTAATAATAACTCCCGGTCCTGGCCAATGTGCTTTAGCGGGTACCGCGGTGGGCGTGTCCATATGATATTCCTAATTATGACTTTAAGTATGGCAAGATAATTAGGAGTATGTCAAGCTAAAACTCCCGTAACACTTGAATATCGGCGCCCAAGCTATTAAGGCGGGCGTACAAGTCTTCATAGCCGCGGTTAATGGAATAAACGTTGCGCAAGATTGAGGTGCCCTGGGCGGCCAGCATCGCAATTAAAATAATAGCTGCCGGACGAAGTGCCGGAGGACAAATCACTTCAGCCGAGCGCAGCTTCGTGGGACCATTTACAAATACCCGATGCGGATCACCTAAGATTAGCTGGGCGTTTAACTTGGTGAGTTCCATGTAGTAGATAGCGCGGTTTTCATAAGGCCAATCGTGAATCAGAGTTTGACCTTTCGCCTGGGTAGCGATAGGCACGAAAAAAGGTAGGTTGTCCATATTCAATCCCGGATAGATACTGGGGTGGATTTTTTCTTCCAGCGCCGTCAGCTTAGAAGGAAAGGTCTCCAGGTCAACCAACCAAGTATAGCCATTAGCTGCCGGATACTTGGCACTGCGGGTATATTCAAAGCCCATCTTTTCCAGCTTGAGTAGTTCTAGCTCCAAAAACTCGATGGGACACCGCTTAATGGTAATTTGGGACTTGGTCATGATGGCGGCGGTAATAAACAGCATGGACTCAATGGGGTCCTCGCTAATGCCGTAACTTACTTGCTTATCGATTACCGGCTTCCCCCATACGCGCAAAGTGCTGGTTCCAATGCCTTCAATTCGAACTCCCAGGGTTTGCAGAAAAACACACAGGTCTTGCACCATATAATTGGCCGAGGCGAACTTGATTGTGGTTTTTCCGGGGAGCCGGGCTGCCACCATTAAGGCATTCTCGGTGACTGTGTCGCCGGATTCGTACAGCACGACTTCCGCCGCTTCAAGCTTGCGGGCGGTAACCGCGTAGCTATTACTTTTAGCTTCAATCGCCACGCCAAACTTTTCCAAGGCGTACAGATGGGGGCGGACGGTGCGGGCGCCTAAATGGCACCCGCCTGCCTGGGGCAGCTTAAATTCGGCAAGCAGGTGCACCAGCGGCCCAAGCAATAACAAGACACTGCGGGTTCGTACGGCCGCTTTAACATTTATATTCTCCAGCTTTAGGCGCTTGGGCGGAGTAACGACCACGTCGTTTCCTTGCCATTTTATGTGCACGCCCAAACTTTCCACCACCTCAATTACGCGGTTAACTTCTTCAATCCGCGGCATACGTTTTAAAGTAGTGGTATTACGGTTCAATAATGCCGCGCAAAGCATTACCACCGCTGAATTTTTAGAGGTATTGGTGTTAACCGTTCCCGCCAGTTTACGGCCTCCTTCAACTTTAAAGTTAAGCCCATGGCTTGGTAAGGCAATTATTTCGGCATCAAGCACCTCGCCCATCTTTACCAGCATTTTAGTACTTATGTTCTGGTCGCCTTTTTCCATGCGGGCAACCGCGCTCTGGCTGGTACCAAGCAGGTTGGCTAGAGCCGTCTGGGTAAGCAGCTTGGCCTCGCGCAATTCAGTGATGCGCTGTCCAATTTTTATGGTTTCGGGGGTAGTTGTTACCTTTACGGGAGCTGGTACAGACATGGAAACTCACTGTGTTAACTTCATCCATATCATATATGAGATGCATTATGCTTGTAAACATAGTTTTCATTAAGCGCGGCTATTTAATTTTAAGAATTACTCCTTCCCAGGGATCCAGATGTAATAATGCTTTCAGGTCCTCTCCTTCACGCTCCCGCTGAGTGCCAATAATAATCTTACCGCTCATGTTTTTTATCTCATGGTGGTAGTTAGAATAATTAATAGCCACAACCGTATTCTTCCCCCGCTTCCATGCCCAGACCGATTCGGTGGTGGGAATACCCTCATATTCCCCGAGGAGCAAATCGGCATCGTTTCGCCGAAAACTAATTAAGTCTTTGGAAAATTGCAGGGTTGAGTCGGCATGGTTGTTTTGGGAAGCCACGCTGCGGACACGCAAATCGCCATATGGTAACCATGGCCTGACCCCCTCTTCGGTAAATCCGGCGCCAAACTGGTTTTTCCACGGCATTGGTGTCCTCGCACGGTCACGCCCCCCGTTTACCGGCCAATATTTTCGCCCCTGGGGATCCTTCAAGCGCCAAGGGGCGATATAAACATCTTCCATGCCCAGTTCATCACCATAATAAAGGACCGGTGTCCCCCGCAACCCTAAGAGCATCAAAAGAGCTGCCCGGATCTTGCGTTCATCGCCAGCTGCCCACCGGGACGCCAAACGGGGCTTATCGTGGTTTGAGCCAGTCCAAGCTGGCCAATGCTTACCGGCAAACTCGGTTTCGGTCTTAGTTACAAGATCGCGCAATTGAGGCGCCTTAAAAGGGGCATCCACGAATGCCAAATTAAATATAAGTTGAAGTTCGTTTTGGTTGCCGTAAAAGCTGGCAACCACCTTCATGTCGTAAACCCGGTTGGTTTCGCCCAACAGTAAGCGGTCCCCAGGGTAGTCGTCGGTAGTCAGCCGCCACCTTTTTAAAATGCTGTGGACTTCGGGCTGGGAAGTATTGTAAATTGGCCGTTGGCGGTACAGGCGAATTTCGGGCTCATCGGTTTTTAGGCTTTTGGGGTTATCGCGAAAACTTGAATCCTTAATAATCATATTAAAAACATCAAGGCGGAAACCAGCCACCCCTTTGTCTAACCAAAACCGCATTATCTTATCAAATTCTTTCAATACGGCGGGATTACGCCAGTTGAGGTCGGGCTGGGCTTTAAAAAAATTATGGAGGTAGTACTGTCCTGTGGCCGAATGGTATTCCCAGGTGCTTCCACCGTCATTCGAGGCTCGCCAATTATTAGGTGGACGGCCATCGGGTTTTGGGTCGGCCCAGATATAGTAGTCACGGTACTTGGCGTGACGCCCGGTTAACGCGCTCTGAAACCAAGGATGCTTATTGCTCGTGTGGTTCGGAACAAGATCCATAATAATTTTGATCCCAGCCTTATCAGCTTCACTCATAAGCTGCTCAAAATCATCCATGCTGCCTAAAGTGGGATCAATTGTGTAATAGTCTGATACGTCATAGCCCCAATCCACATTGGCACTTTCGGTAATCGGTGAAAGCCAGATCGCGTCAACCCCCAGCTCACCTAAATAACCAAGTTTAGCGATAACCCCAGGCAAATCCCCCACCCCATCGGCATTAGTGTCAAAAAACGACCGGACATAGAGTTGGTAAATAACCGCGGTCTGCCACCACGGCACAGATTTTGAGATTGGCTTGGGCGTTTTCACCCGCGCAGTATTAGTCATAGATAGGTTGAATTATACGGAGTGACAGTAAAATTAAAAGACTTGACTTTAGTTCTCAAGGGCCAAGAAATCACGCCTGATGGCATGCACCTGATGAATGAAATCTTCGGCTGCCTCCCGGCGCGGGTGCGGCAAATCAGCCAGGTGGTACGTTCGGACAATCCGTCCGGCGTTCATGAGCATGACCCGGTCGGCCAGTGTCACCGCTTCTTCAATTGAATGGGAAACCATGATAATTGTTTTGCTGGTTTCCTGTCCCATCTTCAGCAAGTCCTCATGGAGCATCGCGGTGGTTTTTATGTCCAGCGCGGCGAACGGTTCATCCAGCACCAACACCTCTGAATCCACTGCCAACGCCCGTGCTAAACCAACCCGTTGGCGTTGCCCGGCAGACAGTTCTCGGGGATAAGCTTCGGCCAGCTTTTGTAATCCCACCATTTCCAGGTTCAACCGGACTTTGCGCTTAACCTGTGCCAGCGGCAGGCCCCGCGCTTCCAAAATAAGCGCAATGTTCTGGGCCGCGGTTAACCAAGGCAGCAGCGCTCCGGATTGAAAGGCCATCGCGATCTCGTCGGGACGGGTAATGGTGCCGCCGCTTGGCTGCTCAAGCCCACTTATAATTCGGCACAGCGTTGATTTTCCGCATCCGGAAGGTCCAATAATAACGATAAATTCGCTTTCAAGCGCAAAAAAAGACAACGGATGCAGGGTCGGACGCGTAGCGCCAGGGTAGGTCTTATGGACCTCATGCAAATCAATGATTTTACTCAAAGCGGTACCGTTCGGCATAGTCTTGCAGGCGCTGCCAAATAAAGAAATTCATTAGCAGGATGGCGCATAACATCACACCGACAGCGCCAATAAACACGGCATTTTGTCCAGCCGCCGAGGCGTTAACAATTACGCTGCCAATCCCAAAAAGGTCATTATTGGCACTTCTCCCCGGAGTGTAGTTGTGCAGCACTTCGGCAACAAGGAGCACATTCCAGCTTACCGCCCATGCCAATAACGAACCGTTAATTAGTGAGGGAAGAATAGCTGGCAGCACTACATGTCGAATTTTTGTCAGCCCGCGGATACCAAACGCTTCGGCCGCGTCGTGAATGTCCTCAGGGATCATCCGCAACCCATTCACGCTGTTAATTACCAGCGCCCACACCATGGTTATAAAAATTAAAAATATCGCCGCCCCTTCTAAAAAGTGATACTGGTTAAAGAAAATAATTACGACGGGAAAGAACGCTAATACCGGCAATGAATACGCGGTATCCACCATGGGCATAACGCTGCGTTCAATTAAGGCGCTGCGGTGAATTAACAACGTAAAAGGAACAGCCACTATCAAGGCCAATACAAAAGCTGCCGTTAAACGCGCGACGCTAACAAAGAGGGCAGCGATAACTGAAAGCGCAGACACCTCTCCATTTACGCCTGAAGCCGGATTGGCAATAAGGTAGGCGACTATTAAGAGTACAATCGGAATGCAGAGCAAACCATAAAGTCGCTGGTGGAAGTGGGCGGGGCGGGCGTGATGATGACTCCGGCTCATAATGCTTATGCTCCTTAAATCATTATGTCACCGAGAAAGAATAATTGCCAGACAGGTTTTGGAGCGCTAAATCCCTAAGAACGCGAAACGCTCCGAATATATATGCTCTTTATCAACGCCCAGCCCCACCATAATGTCGGTTGCCGCATCCATCATCGGTTGCGGACCGCACAAAAACACCTCACGCTCAGCAATATCCGGCACCAGCTGGATGAGCTGATCGGCCTTTAATCGCCCGGTTGCTTCCGAGAAAAGATAATAGATTTTTACTCCTTTCTCTTCCGCGAGCTTAGCAAATTCCGCGGTCAACACCCGCTCCGCTTCATTTCGGACAGCATATACCAAATGCGCATCTGAGTTATTGGGCATAGCCTCAAGCATCGTGCGCAACGGCGTGATACCGATTCCGCCAGCCAAAAAGAGGAACTTGCGGCCGCGGGCCAGATCCAATGTGAAGCTCCCGCGCGGTCCGTCCAACATCACTGGCGTTCCCGGCTTCACTAAGTGCAGTCGGTTGGTAAAATCCCCGACCGCCTTAAATGTTAGCCGCAGCTCGTTTGAACGCGGGAGCTGCGACATTGAAAAGGGATGCGACTGCCACCATCGCTCACGGTCTAAAAATCTCCATACAAAAAACTGTCCCGGCTTAGGATGCAGCTTATCAATATTACGGCCACTGAGATAAATCGAGTAAATATTGTTGGCTTCGGGCACGACTCGCTTAACCTTAAACCGGTGGCGTAACAACCTAAGGCTGGGCCGACCAAACCGAAACCAACTAAGCAGGCCAAAAGCCATGAGATAAAGAAAATACCAATACAATATAAACCAATCATGCCCAATAAAATCACCGCCAATTTTTAACTGATGGCCAAAACCAAGCAAAATACCGGCGTAGACCATTAAATGAATGCCGTACCACCACTCATAGCGCAACCGCCGGCGGGCAACCACAATTGAGCTCGCGACCACCGCGTACAGCAAAATACTACCTATCCAGGCTCGCCATACGTCAGGATAATGAAGAATAAAATCAAAATACTGCTGAAGCAGGCCCGGCATCCCGTTAATTTGGTAGCCTAAGACCAACAGTGCCGGATGGGCCAGCAAGGCGTAAAAAATGGTATACCCATTGAAGCGGTGGATGGTAACCAGGCGCTCTAAGCCCAGTCCCCGCTCCAGCCCGGGAAGCCGGGACATCAGGATGAGCTGCATCAATACACCAAAGGTTGCCACCATCCCGGCCAACCGGCCGAAGGCTATTAAATACTCAGAGGAGCTGGAGGCAGGAAGCGCACTTTGAGTGTACCAGTGAACGAGCATTGGAAGCGCCAGTACCACGGTGGTAGCTAAAGCCAACCAACGGATTGTCTGTTTTTTCAATAGTCCCTTGCCATTCCAGATTAGTTTCGCTTATGATTATATCAGATGAATGTTCCCAAACAGCCTCATAGGGTCGTAATTGTTGGTGGTGGTTTTGGTGGCGTTCGAGCAGCCCGCCTGATTGGCAAACAATCCAACATAAAGGTAACACTGATCTCCGATAGCCCTACGTTCACCTACTACCCCCAGCTTTACCATACCGCTACCGGCGGTTCCCGCACCGAAGTTGCCCTGCCACTTAAGAAAATGTTTAAAAACACACCCGTTACTGTCCTTAAGGACACCGCGGTTAAGGTTGATCATGCCAAACGCACCATAACCATGTCCAGCAAAGCGGAGTACACATATGACCACCTCATCTTATCATTGGGGAGCGTAACCAACTACTTCCATATTAAAGGACTGCCGGAATACTGTTACGAGATAAAATCAACCTCTAGCGCTACAGCCTTTAAGCACCACCTCCATAACCAACTCATTGAAGACCAAGCCACCGACGCAAACTATCTTATTGTGGGTGGAGGACCTACCGGCGTGGAACTGGCCGGCGCGCTTGGAGAATACTTGGAGCGGATTGTGAAACTGCATGGGGTTAGAAAAGTAAATTACCGCATTAAGGTTATTGAAGCCATGCCCCGCATACTCCCCCGTCTTCCCGAAGCGGTGGCCAAGCGGGTTAAGCAACGGCTTGAGCATCTTGGAGTAGAGGTTGTAACCGGAGCTAAAGTTGAAGCCGCCAGCGACGACTCGTTAACGGTAAATGGCAGCAAAATTCCAACGGAAACCGTTGTGTGGACCGCTGGGATAGCCAACAACCCGTTTTTCAAAGCCAACGCGAATCAGTTTACCCTCGCCAAGAACGGACGGGTACAGGTTAACTACCACCTCCAAGCCCAGCCTAGGATGTATGTAATTGGCGATAACGCCGCCGTTGAACACGGCGGACTTGCCCAAAACGCGATTGCCCAAGCTGATTTTGTAGCGAAAGATATTGCCCGCACACGGGCCGGAGCTCATCGCGGCGTATTTAAATCAGCCGAAGGAATTAGTGTTATTCCGGTTGGTCCTCGTTGGGCCATTGCTTCGTGGCGAAACCTCCAGTGTTACGGCAGCCTGGGCTGGCTATTGCGCCGGGCAGCCGACTTTATTGCCTACCGCGATATCGAGCCTTTCCCCAAAGCCGTAAAAGTTTGGATTCAAGACTTTAAGCGCGAAGACAATTGCCCAACTTGCTCACGGGCAACTTAGTTTAGCTCTAAAAGCGTATCCACAAATTCAGCTTGGCTCCACGTCAGCGGGGCTACCGAAACGCCAATGCCATCTTTAGGATTGATTTGTTCTGCCAGAACCCCCGAAGGAAGCATCTGCGCGGCCGCCCAATCTAACAACTCTTGAGATGTTGAGCTATCATCCAGAAGGTTATGCAGCTTTGCCAGCCACAACGAGGTAACAATCCAGGGGTTGCCATGGGTGTGTGAGTCCATACGGTAATAGTTATCATCCTCAAACCGTGCAATCCCCCATCCGCCAGGGGTATTAACCCGCAGGGTTGATTGAGCGGTTTCCAGTGCCTGGATGACCCGCACATCGGTGGTATCAAATAAACCAAATGTTACGGCCCCATACAAGCTGGCAATATCAATGGTTTCATCGAAACTCATACCGGTTTTCTCTATTCGCAAGCTCCGATAAAAATAGTTGCGTTGTTCATTCCATAAGTGGAGGTTGGCGGCCGCCTTAATCCCGTCAGCCGCCCGCTGCCAACGCTTCGCCTCCTTTATACTGCCATACAGCTTAGCCAGGCGGCTAGCCGCTTCAAGCGCCGCGTAAGTAATGGCAACGGTGTAGGTGTGGGTGCCAAAGACAAATTCCCATAGGTCGAAGCTGGCATGCGGAAGCTTCGTTTCCGGATCAATATAGTCGGCCATAAAGTTCGCGGCCGGCCGTACCAACACATCGTATAGCTCACGCACGTAATCCCCGTCCTCGGCATACTGATGGTATTGGTCAATTAAAAAGACTACCGCGGCTGTTTCATCTTCCTGAATTGGCAGTTCCGGCTGGTCCCCGTGAATGTAGGGGTGCCAACTGCTGCCCAGCGCCCCGTCCATTTGATATTTATGCATAAGGTAACCATGGCTATGTTTCACTCGTCCGCAAAATTCAAAGAAATTTTTCGCTTCTTCGGTATATCCTAATTTAATCAAGGGCCACAGTACATTCACCGAATCCCGCGGCCAACAATAACCGTAATAATCACGGCCATAATTTAACATCTCGGAATCGGCCGATGCCAAGACCCCTCCGCGCTGATCAATGTGGGATTTCATAAGCAACAAGCTTTGAACGGCTTTAGCGCGATATTTAAGCGGAAATGAAGCTATTTTAGGCTTGCTAGTATGCAGCCAATCTTTCCACAGCCGCTTAGTGGCAAGATAGCGGACGGGAAATCCTTCAGCTTTAAATTCATGGTGCAGCGCGATTGCCGCTTCAGGGTGACGAGCTGCCGCCATCCAGTACTGGACGTCGTCCGACTTACCTTTTTTAAGCTTTAGGACCACCCGTAAAACCGAGTCCACCATACCGTGCTCCACCGGGTTACCGCTTAAATCACCATCCTCGGCATCGCGGTAGGTACCTTCTTTTCCCTCAATTCCAAACAACCCTACACAATATTGGTCAAAGGCTGTGCCGCTTGCCGTTTGAGCATGGATCGCGAATGCCCGCCGCCCCTTGTAGTGCACTAAGACATGATCTTTGGGGTGGTACTGCGCGGTGCCGCCTTGGTTGGAATTGCTTATGCGGAAAGCCTGGTGTAAAAACAGCCGGATTTCACGCTCCCCGTCTCCTTCATTGGTAATCCAGTAACGCCGTGCTAACACGCAGTCATCTGCGTCAATGAAATCACAGGTCTCTATCCGAACCCGCAAGCCGGCATGGTAGGCCGTAACTTGGCCGATCAAGGTTGCTTCTTCATAATTCGTCCCTATCTCCCAGGTTCCATCATCCAGCCAGCTAAACGTACCTTCAACCCATACGCCAATGCGATGATGGATATAGCGGGCGGTCGCGTGGTTTTCTTGGCCGATGTAGGGGTAATAAACGTCATGGACCAACCCATATTCATCGAGGCCAACCAGCATCTCACCGTTGCTGAGGATAATGTGGCGGGCCACTAGAGTTTGCCTTGGCTGGCCGCTATCCGGTACTTTACATCACGTAACGCGTTCATGAAATAAATGAAGGCGTCATAAGGCGACTTATACGGGCTGAAGTAGGCGTGGATATCGCCGTCATTAAAATACTTTGTGCACATATAGTAAAAATGATCGGAAGCCTGCAGGCGGCGCCAATCTTCAATAAGTTCCGCGTCTTTCGTTGTTAGCACTTCGTCGCCGATCTGGTACATTGAATTAATTGCTTGCTGCTGCATAGAATTACCAACCCAAGCGCTCAGGTCGCGTTCGGTGTCAGCCCAGGTGATCGTCTGCGGAATATCGATGTAGTCGGCTGGCTTAATGATTTTGGCCGCGTCGCTCAGTGTCAGAAAAGTATTAGCTTTTGTGTTAAGAAACTGGCCTACCATGTTCTCGAGAAAAGAGTATATGCCGGTCTCTGCCCATTGGTGTTCCCCAAACGTTTCATAGTCCATGAACAGGTTAACGTTGGTTTGGTCCTCGTCAAGGTCGTTCAACCAACCCACATATTTTTCAGCGGTTAATGGCCAGCCCGCCCACTCCCGGTTGGAAAACCGGAAGGCGATATCGTCGCTTAATTGGTAATTCTTCATAAGTAAACGAATTTGCTTGGTAAAGGCAGGGCGGTAAACGTAGTTGGGGCTGCGCCACTCCAAGACCGGCTCCCAGCCTTCGGTAATAATAGCCTTATACCCGGCGCTATCGGCCCAATGGGCGAGCTCATTATTGTAGCTTAATTCGGTGTTACGAAATACTTTGGGCTTAACCCCAAAATGGTGCAAAATGACCTTGGCATGCAGCTTAACCTGGCGCTCAAACTCTTCACGGTCATAGAAAAAAGCCAAGCTGTGATGATAGGTTTCAGCTACAATTTCCACTTTTCCAGTAGCGACTAGCTGTTTAAAAGATGCCAGCGCTTCGGGCGCCCAAAGCTCCATTTGCTCTAGGACTGTGCCGGATAAGGATAAGCTTAGCTTAAATTTAGGATGACGTTTTAACAGTTCCAGCAACATTTTGTTGGTTGGTAAATATGACTTTTCGGCGATCTTGCGCATCTGGTGCCGGTTATCGGCTTCTGATTCCGGATTATTAAAGTAATCATGGTCTTCAGACGCGTCAAAAATCGTGTAGGGACGCACCCGAAACGGTTGATGGACATGCATATAAAGGCAAATGGCCCTCATGCCAGCACCTCTTTTAAGCCCGCGGTCGACTCATATACGTCGGCGCAACGTTCCGCCGCCCGCTTCCAAGCCATGCCGGCAATGTCGCGGCGGCCGTTAATAAGCAATTCATCATGCAACGCCGGCTGGTCGAGCACAGCCAGAATATTATCGGCCATGGTCCTCGTATCCCAATAATCAACTTGAAGGGTATTGCGCGCAACCTCGGCAACCCCGCACGTACGCGAAAGCAGCACTGGTGTGCCTAACGCCAGCGACTCCAGGGCGGTTAAGCCAAATGGCTCAGATACCGAAGGCATAACAAACAAGTCGCCTATCGCGAAAGCGTCACGCCACGCGATTCCCCGTAAAAAGCCGGTAAAGATAATGTTTTCAGAAATGCCAAGTTCTGCCGAACGGCCAATCAACTCATTGCGGATCTCCCCGCTGCCAACCAGCAGAAATAGGGTTTTAGGATTTTTTTCAATCACCCGGGCTGCCGCTTCAAGCAGATAACGCAACCCCTTTTGGGCGGTTAACCTGCCCACGTTTACCACCACCTTATATCCCAGATGCTTCATGGCCCGGATATACTGATAGCTGGCGGCGTCGCCCGAGGCATGCAGCTGCGCCGGGGTTAGCCCGTTATGGATTACCTCAATCTTTTCACCCGGAATGCCATAGTTTCGTACAATCAAATCTTTAGTAAGCTGACTCACCGCAATAATACGATCGGCCACGCTAAGGGCGGTTTGCTCTATGTCGTGTACAAGCGGATTTCCGTAAAGCTCACCGGAACGGTCAAACTCCGTGGCGTGAACATGGGCGATCAGCGGTTTACCGGTTAGTTCTTTCGCGGCAACTCCTGCTTCAAAGGTCAGCCACTCATGGGCATGGATAACATCAATACGGTTGCGCTTCACGTATTGTTTGGTAAAGGAGGTAAGATGCGCCCGCTGTTGATGCAAGTTGCCCGGCATTACGTCGGTTCCGGCCGGCATCTCTTCAGTCCATTCATGGCTGTCATAAATGCCGCCTGCCCGCCGGGTAATATGAGAGGGCACCGGCAAGGCAGGTATGACATTCATAAACTCTACACCGTGTTTTTCTAGATAAGGGACAACAAAATCTATCTCGATGTTGCGCTCGGCCATAGCTTCACAGAGGTGGTAACACGCCACTCCTAGGCCGCCGCTATTATATGGGGGCAATTCCCACCCCAGCATCAATGACTTCATCACACCCTTGCTTATAAGCATAAGTATAATGGTAATTAGCTCTCTCTACAATAAAAATTTGCGAATAATGTTTTTCTTACAACGCTTATAGATGGGGGCTACATAGTGGATTGGGCGATTAGTAGGCAAAGACCGTTAGAATTATCAGGGACATCTTCCATTAGTTAAAAGCCGTACAAAAGTTGCCTACCTTATAGGGGTTCATTAGGTAACTTTTGTACTATCATGCGAGGATGCGGGGAGGGTGCCCACGTGCCGGTCGGTTGACACAAATAGTTACATATGTCACAATCTCCTCCATAATGACTAGAGTAACTACCAACTCAACCCCTACCTCCTCCAGCCCATTCCTGCTGCTGAGTTTGCTTCGCGCCGCCCTGTAGTACCGTTTAACTGGCAATAATCAATCTCAACGGTCACCGCACTGGCGGTGATTTTTAATTCCAATACCTTTATGGTCTGGAGTTGGTTGAGAATTACGTAATTATCAGTCGGCTTTAGGTCAGCAAGCAATGTGACCTGAACATAGCAAGTAGTACCTTGAACAACAACGAAACGAGGTAATGGTGTCTGATGATGCCACAAGTAAATCAGGTGATGAATTTCCACTGGTACCCGAAAATCCACGCTTCGAGCGTGTTCGCGTAACTGGTGGGATGGCAGACGGAAAAATTCGGTACGAAGCGGAGGTAGTAATTACCGCATCGAACTTCTTGGTTGGGCGACTGACAGGAGTGGGTGAAGGTGCAGATGCGCATATAGCCGTGCTCGGCGCCGTTGCAAACGCAGTAGGACGTGCCGACCCGAATAGCGTTAAAATCACTACCGCGGCACAAGCAGGTAGGCCCACCGAAGTTACGATAGAGATCCAGTTCCCCAATGAGAAGTCAGCCAAAATACGAACTCAGGTGAGCAAAAGAGACGTAGTAGCTGTAGGGTTGGCTTACCTGGAGATGTTCAATGACCAACCGCCGACCCCGCGACGCTCGGTGATGACGTGGGGAAGAGGCGACTAAAATTTGACCACAACATATGCTGCCAGCTGAAGCCTGGCTGGCAGCATCCACGGATAGGACGGCGCTTCGGCGGTGTCCTATCCGAACCATTCATAATAAGCACATGCTAGGATAGCTACATGAATATATCGGTTTACCCTAATAAGGAAGATCTCTATGAAGCCGCGGCGCAGCAAATTGCGGGCATAGCCAACCAAGCAATCCCAAATCACGGCTCCTTTACTATTGCCCTATCCGGCGGGTCGACTCCCCTTGCACTATACGAGCTGCTTGCCGCGCCCGAATGGCGCGACAAGATTGACTGGACTCATTGGCAGATTTTCTGGAGCGATGAACGCCTGGTTCCGCAAAATGACGAACACAGCAACTACCGCGCCGCCCACGGCGCATTGTTGTCGAAACTTGACCTCCTCCCAGACCACATTCACGCCGTCCCAGTTGGATCTGGAACTCCCGATGAGACTGCCGCGGCCTACGAACAGACAATTCGAACAGTTGTCCCAGCTGGACAAAGCGGTCTCCCCTCTTTCGACCTTATCCTTCTCGGCCTTGGCTCAGATGGTCACACCGCTTCCCTCTTTCCTGGCCAACCCTCACTTAAGGAATCAGAACGCTTAGTAGTCAGCTCGCCGCCCGGCGCACTGCCTCCACCCGTTGACCGTGTAACTTTTACCTTGCCCCTTATTAACACTGCCCATCATGTAATGTTTTTAGCCACTGGATCCGATAAGCACGCGGCGTTTCAGGCCGTTCAAAATCATAAGAAGTTTGAAGGCCATGGATTTCCGCCAGCTAGCATGGTGAATCCACAGTCCGGTAATCTTTTGTGGCTCGTCGACTCAGCCGCTGCTGGCCAAGCCTAAGAATGGGCCGAATTGGAGACGGCTTTTCGGAATTTATTCAGGTAATAGGCAAAGCCAGCCCCAAACACCACATGCAGAGCCAATATTAACCATGCTCGCTGGTTAAGCCTCCCAGCAACCAAACCGATGACATCAATTAAAACTCCCAGCAATAAACTGGTCGCGTTGGCATAAAGGGCAGGCATCAATGCCCTGGGTTCGCTCAGGTTGCTGCTTGCCCAGTTCAATGCGCCAAAACCAATGAGGGCGGTTCCTAGGAATCGGACAAAGTGCACATCATTGGGCATTTGGCCTTCCGCGAAGTAGGTAAGGATTGGCGCCGGAAAGAGCATTAAACCCATCCCCAGTAGAAATGTTACGATCGCTGCCAAGCGCAAAAAGCTTCTAATCGGCATCATGACCTGGATTATATCACGTGACATCTTATCGTGCTCATGCTATAACAGGCATATGGATATACAAGAAGAACCGCGGCCGCCGCACGAAGAAAAGATGCGCCACCGGCGCCGAATTATTAAAAGCTACCGGGTTAAAGCCGATAAGAAACGTAATTTTAGTGCTCGTTTTGCCGATGGCCTTACATCCAAATTTGGAACGGTTTTATTTCTGGCTCTTAACGCCACGTGGTTTGCCATCTGGATCGCCATCAATACCGGCCATATTGCCGGCATAGAAATTTTTGATCCCTTTCCCTTTGGTTTGCTGACGATGATCGTCTCGCTGGAAGCGATTTTCTTGGCCATTATTGTCCTCATCTCACAAAACCGGGCAGCGAAGATTGCTGAAATTCGCGAGGAAGTCGATATGCAGGTTAATTCAATTACCGAAGGCGAGGTTACCAAAGTTATTGAGTTGCTGATACTGCTCCTGGAAAAGAATGGCATCAACGTTAAGGACGACCCCGATCTTTATGAAATGCTGCGGCCGGTTCGCAGCGCCGACCTCGAACGAACCTTAGAAAATCAATTAAAGTAAGCTTAGCTTTTTGGTAGCTTATCCGGGGTTTTAGCCGCTATCGCTTGTGCGTCGCGGGCAATTAAGTAGACCGCTGTTATTAATACGATACCTCCAAGAATTTGGGTAAGGGACAGTCGTTGTCCAAAATGGACGTAGCCGATAACCACTGCAGAGAGCGGCCAGGTAAGTTCAAGAATGGTTGCCCGTGACGCTGGAATTCGTTTTAAACCAAAGTAGTAGATTGCCAAAGCCACCAACCCGGTTGAAAAGGTGATTGCCAATAGATAAAGCCATTGAACCGGCTGAACCGCAAAGACTGCCCCACTGTCGCCCAGCATAAAGATGATCGCGAGTGCGAAGAACGGAGCAATCCCGAAACGCGCCGCGGTAACATGTAGTGTCGAAGTACCCTTGAGGGCATACTTGGAAAATGCGGTTGAGCTGCCCCAGGCAATAGCTGCCCCTAACGCCAACAACGCGGCGATCAGCGTTTCATTCCCCGTTGACCAGTTTACCATTAAATTAGGAAAGGACACAAAGTAAGCCGCACCTAGAGCTAGTACCGCTAATCCTAAAAATTTCTTTGTCAGTGGCTCCTTCAAAAGGATTGCGGCCGTGGCCGTAGCAAAAATTGGCTGCAACTGCTGAAAAAGCACTACAACGGAAAAAGGAATAAACTGGATCTTTGTTAGGGCTGTAGTATATAAAATGGTTCCCACCGCTCCGGACAACAATGCCACACCAATAATAGCCCACCATTGCTTGCGGGTGAACTCCTTAAATCGCCTAAAGCTCAAAAAGACGATTGGCGCTAGGATTAAAAATCCTAAAATATGCTCCCAAAATACGATGACTGAAGGGGGTAGGCTATAAAGCTTCACCCGCAGCAGCGCATCCAAACTAAATAATAATGCGGCGGCGATCACCGCCGCCGAGCCGAAGCTTCGGTACCTCATACTGTTCTCTCCTTTCTGTTGCACGAATGCAACACCCGCTGTCATAGCGGGTCCCGACTATACGGTCGGCTCATGAGTTTCACATGATCATCCTCGGGCTGCCCGAGGTCGACGGCTATACGTCCGATTGGCGAATTTCACGCCACCCTAGAGAATTTAGTTGTTAATAGACTTGATGGTAGCAAGTTATGCTTGCTCTACGCAAGCCGGAGTTGTCTAGTGCAGCGCAGCCAGCCGACGCACACCTTCGCCAAACTCTTCCTCGGTTAGCGCGCAAAAGGGCAGGCGCAAAAACCGGTCGGGATCCGCTTCATTTAAAGCTTCCGCGTAAAATGGCCGCCCCGCCGTTATGCCCACGCCAACATCCTTGGCACGCTCAACCAAATCCTTAACGTTCGCCTCCGCGGACAGCTCTACGCCCACCATAAACCCGCCGTCAGCGGGGTAGACCCTGCCGCCAAGCTGAGCCGCCGCCGCGGCCGCGGCTTGCCAGCGCGGCTTATAAATCTCTACAATCCGGTTAACCTGGCCTGTAACCAACTCGCGCGCTATAAATTCTGAAACAATTGCCTGGTTAAGCAGCGCGGGCGAAACATAGGTGTCTTCGGCCAACTTCACCAGCTTTGTAATCACTTCTGGCGGGGCGATCATATATCCAACCCGCAAACCCGGAGCGATCAGCTTACTAAATGAGCTCATGGTTATAACCCCGGCATCAAACGACCGCATCAATGGCTCCGGCTCACCACTATAGCGCAGATGCCGATAAGGAATATCTTCGATAACCGTAAATTTATGCTGCTTGCTAAGGGCAATAATCTGCCCCCGCTTAACGGCGGAAAGGGTAATACCGGTTGGGTTCTGAGAGTCGGGTACCAAATAAACAAACCGCGGAACACCCAATTTTTTAATTGCCAACTCAAGCTGTTCAACCGAAATACCATCGTCTTCCAGCGGAATACCCACTACTCGCGCGCCATTACGCTTAAAGGTGATAATTGCCCGGTCATAAGAAGGCTGTTCTACCATAACTAAACTGCTCTCACCCTCGTGCGCTAAAAGATCCAACAACTGCAAGGAACCTTCCCCGCCCACCAGCACCTGTTCCGGGGAAACATTATATTGAGCCGCCAGCTGGTCCCGCAAAGCGGGATAACCCGCTTGATTGCCATAAGATTGGATAACAATCGCGTCGCGGTGGATCACGGCGTCAGCCAATTCTTTAAACTGTTCTTCTGGCATTAAGGCTGAGGTTGGCGGAATGGCACGGGCAAAATTAATAAACTGGTCACTCGGAATGGTCATATAAATAACAGTAGCATACGCCTAGACATAGCGCAGTACGAGGAAGATGGCAGCCAGACCCACCACAATCAGACCCACCACAAGGAACACAACCTGGATGAGTCCGCCAATAATGGAGCCCCGGGCAAGCGGGTTACGTCCAACGGAAATTATACTGGACCGGATTGAACCGTACAGTATAACGAAGGCTGATGTTATGGTTACCAGGAAAATAATTAAGCTAACAAACAGCGGCAGCTGGGAGACTTCTTTACTGGCAATGGCATTGGCAACACTTTGCAAAAAGCTTGGAACCAGCGACTTCTCGCCATCGCCTAAGGTGTAAAAACTCACACTAATAAGCACGGGAATTTGGCCCACCAGCACTTCGCGCTCCTTGCCTTTGGTGTCCTTAACTTTGGTTTTTACGGCATTCTTGGACTTAGCATCTAGGCTGCCTTGGGCCACCCCCACCACCTTGGCGCTTTGGATGGCTTTCGCGCCAATACCATTCAACACTGAAGCGGTGATTCGGTCGCCTACCTTAATATCGCCGTTTATATCAGAGACCATTGCCGGCACCACCCCTGAAGTCGCGATTGAAACTTCATTGGCTGAAGTGGTTACCGTAAAAAGCGCAGTCGGCCCAAGGGCTATCCCCAGCAAACTATTAACGTTTTGGGTATTAGCATTTTGGACAACCCCCGGGTTGGGATCGGCGCTCACTAATGCCCCGGTAGCAACCGGCTTAGGCGCCAGATAACCCTGGGAAAGGGTGGAGTTTGCCAGCGCGACACCCACTATCATACATACTGAAAACGTACTTATCATTACTGCTTTAAATACAGTCTTTCTGGTAGAGAACCACTTCATACCGGAATTATACCACTTATGGTTGTTTCATTAGGTGATGAGTCTTATACGCAACTACCTCAGCCCTGAAGTATAACGCGTCAAGTCCATTTTTTAACTTCCAACATCTTGTGAAATTGACATCTGAAGAAGTAGAGATTATTAGCTGATATGATACTATTTCTAGATGAATGCGCTAACGCTAAATCCTATATTCAAAAAACTGTTTTTTTTGATTATAATTCTTATTTTAATAGTTATTTCATTATTCACTTTTATCACTTATGAAAAGGAATCTACTGCAAATTATTTAAGGCAACAGCTAGGTGATGTAAAAATTTCTGTTGGATCTATTGATGAAGCCATGGGTCAACGCGAGAAAAATGGGCTAACGCAATCTAGTCTCGATATCTATCATGCTCATTTAAACAAAAGCATAGTTGCGTGTAATAACATACGAGAAAAAATTGTGGATCAAGCGCAAGAGCAAAAATCTCAACGAATTAATGATTATTATCATAAAATTTCAAATTTTTGTAATGATTACATTGAAGTGGCAGACTACGCGTTTAAAAATTCCAGAGCTACGCGCCAATTATTAACTTTTAACCACCAAAACATTATTGAAAATCCAAATAATGTAAAAGCTTTAGTTGAGATACTTGACTATACCAAAGCCGATCTTGAAAATTTGAAAAATAATCACGTAAATGATCCGGCGTTATCTGAACAGCTAAGAGTTGTAGAGGACCTAAAAATATACTATACGAATAATGTGAGCGGAGAGATTGCTGCAAGGTTGGGCAAAGATCAATCTCATTTATTGAGCGCTCGTGATTATTACTGGCATAACACCATTAACATAAGGGCACTAACAAAATCTCTAGATAAGTTAATTATTAATTTTCCTAATGGTAATTAATTAATCTTTGGCCCAAAAATAAGATCGCTTAATACCTTCACAAAAATATGTTCCCCCACGAAGTAAGTTATCTGTTTTCGGATCATCTTTGCAGAAAGTTATTTCTGGAATCGTCGTATAGCTTTCCAATGGAGACCCATCACTATATACAGCCCGAAAGCAATAAGCCCCAAAAGCCGAATTATCTTTTAGAACAAAATCCCATAAGCCATCTTGGTTTGCTGAAATTGTGTTAGGATTTGTAAAATTATTAAGCTCCTCAATTGTTTGCAAAACGTTAGTGTCGCCACTATGGGTCGGATCACCGTTTACTGCAACCGCAGATGCACCGTCAGCCAATGAAGGATTATCATTGTACAAAACCTCTCCCGAATTTGATACAACATCCACATACGACTCACCTATAAAACTAGTGTCACAAGTACCTACTTTTGGAGCGGTTTGAAGCTTGAACTGTGTATTACTCGATGAAAGTAGATTAACGTCTGTATGAAGCAACATTCTAAGCCTAAAAGTTATGTTGGTACTCGCAATCGCAGCAGTATTAGCATTAGCTAGCCAAAAACTTCCCGTATCGGTTTGATATTGCTCAATTCTCCATTGTTGATTTGATGAGCCTAACACTTTATCCATTCCGATACCAAACAAGAGGTTTCTATCTATATCTACATTTATGGAATATGGCTGGTCGTTATTGCTACTAGGATTACTAGTTACCACACCATTCGTACCAAAAGCTGTCACTAATGCACCTGATCCTCTTTGTCTTTTTTCCACTCTCCATCGCATATCACTTGAAGTGTTATCATAGCCTGTAATGTATAAATAGCCCCCGGCACCATCCAGCGCCATTCCAGTAATTGCATCATTATTGCTGCTTGGGTTTGACAGCACCACACCATTTGTACCAAATCCAGTAATCAGTGCTCCCGTTAATAAATTTATTTTTTCAATTCTCCATTGTGAGTTATTATTTGCAACTGCACCATCGAAACCACCCAAATAAATCGCTCCGCCTGCATCATCTACCTGAAGTGATAAAATATCATCTGCTCTGTTGCTGGGATTACTAGTATAGGTCCCTGCGGTCCCAAATAATGTTCCGCAGTTAGCAGCCGTGCAGGCAGCAGCATCCGAAGCACGACGTTTATCCAACCTCCACTGGGTGTTGCCGTTTCCTTCGTCAGATCCAACCACATAAATATATGTTGCAGTAGGATCTAAATTTAGTGTTCGTACTCTATCATCTTGATTAGATGGGTTGAGCGTAAATACACCATTTGTCCCAAAGCTCGATACTAACGCACCGGTAGCAACCGTTCTTTTCTCTATTCTCCACTCATTATTACCAGGAATAACATCATATCCGGAAATATAAATATACCCACCATTTTTATCTAGGATAATATCCGTAACTATATCGTTACCAGACGAAGGATTGCTGGTAACAACACCATTTGTCCCAAAACCATTAATCAGCGCACCGGTAACATAATTTCTTTTTTCTATTCTCCATTGAGCATCAGCAGCCCCAACACTCCTATCTGATCCAGCAACAAATATAGAAGCGTCACTATTGTGCGCTTTAATTCCTGCAATTTCTTCAGAATTTCCTGTAATATCTTGTTCTATTAAACCATTGGTACCAAATGCTGACACTAAACCACCATCTAACTCAGAGCGCTTTTCTATTAACCATTTACTGTTATGACCTCCTATAAATATATTGGCATTTATGGTGTCTATATCCTTAGCCCCTACAGTTTCATCTGCCGAAGATGCATTGGAGTTAAGAAAAGTTGGGTTCGTATTGTCCATATTGTTTAAGAATCTGTAGGCTGATTGATTAATCGCCGCCTGAGAAACTGAAGAAAGGATAATTAAATTAATAATTATCCCATTCATCAAGCCATAACTGACGCGCTTCATGAGGTTAACCACTTAATTGGTCCTCGTAATTTAAATATCATCTCTGGCATCCATTAGTGATGGAATTATTGTAATTTGATTGCTTATCGTAAAGATTTTTTAATATATATCGAGATACTTGCGATGGTTTTTGCCAGGCAATTTTGAGAGAATGCAAGATGCCTGGTATTTTTTTTTCCATTCTGAAGTATTTTGTAGCCATAATATACTTAGTACGCACTCAAATAATTTAAGGATATATTACTAACTCTAACAAATTCATTATTTACGCCAACAGACAAGGTGATGCGAATAGTCATTATTTCCCCCGCTGCTGGACTACAACCGGAAGATGAATAGTTGGTAGCTGTCCACGTAGTAGTATTAGTAATGCTTGTTGCTGTTCCGCATACGGACCCTGAAGCGTTATACATAGTGAGTGTTACAACATTATTGGCCGAACTACTACTTCTCCAACCATAGAATTGAATAGGATTACTGGCTGTCCATGAACTAAAGTCGCTAGGAACTTGCCACCTTATCCAGACGTCATAGTCATTAGTTGCCTGGGCCGTCCACGAGTAATAATTGAATTCATCATTAGCTGCACAAATGCTGGTATTTATACTTCTGCGACTAGTACCAGAGCAATAGTCTGAAGTCATTGTACCGGTGTTGTTGGTACCGTCTCCCGTTAACACTACCCCCGCATACTCCGGTGCCAAGGTAATTGTTCGTGATTCTCTAGCAGTTCCATATTTACGAAGCTTGCCAGTTACTCCCGTGGCAGCATCGTTATAACTAACTCCATTTGTAGCATCTCCTATCCGTATTACTGAAGTTACGTCTACACTAACAACTTCCAGGTTTCGATTGCTTAGAGTGCCGCTCGCCCCGCCGATAGTTATACGAGTTGTACTGGTATCAGCTGTGAAGATACTGCTACTGGCAGAGTTCTGGATCTGAAAGGCTTGAGAAGAATTAGATGTTGTGGTTCTAACCACTACCCCGTTATTGCTACTGCCGTTAGCCAGCAAATTCACTCCACCCCCTGCACCACCTTGCAAGGTAACGAAGTTGGCGGAGTTGGCACTTGAACCAATGGTAATGTTTTGGATACCCGTACCGCTGCTGGTGTCGGCAATATGTATAGTCGAGCCCGTGGTTGCGGAACCAACCGTACCGATATTAATTCCACCGGTACTGCCCGCCTGCAGCATAACAGAGCTAGTGGTAGTAGTATTCCCTATAGTAGTGTTGTGGGCGTAGGCGCCTGCACCGATAGAAATGCTGCCGGCGGTACCTGAGCCGGTAGCCGTACCGGAATCTATTACGACATTGCCTGAACTTAAGTTGCTGCCGATTGAGGCATCACCTGACTTAATTGTAAGTGCGGCTGTGCTGGCAGTCGTGGAATTGGCTGTACCTATCTTAGAGTTTGCTGTATCTACATTGAAGATGCTAGTGCCAATGACGTTCTGGACCTGGAGGGCGGTGGGGCTATCGGTGTCATTTTTGAAAATAGCTGTACGGGCTCCAAAGTACGCCGTTATTCCGTTTGAGTTGGAGCCTTGTAGGTAGAACGGTGCCGCGGCGTCTGACCCGCTCAAAACTCCATTTGATAATACCCTTATGGCAGTTCTTGAATTATTTGCGGCATCAATTCTTTGACTTACCACACCTCCGATAAACGCACTGGTAGTGCCAGCCGAGAACAGGAATCCGGCGCCACCACTTGAGTTAGTATCCGTATTGTTGAAGTTAGCGACTGACAACACAGCACCAGTAGCCGTTCCGCTTACTACGTACCTATTGGCAGTGTTATGTAGGGTTGTAACTAGATCAGTGCCGTTATATTTTGTGGTAACATCATTACCAAATAGCAATGAGTCATTATCGTTAATAAGTTCTATGTTCCCGGACACCTGAAGCCGGGCAGTGGTGGTAGGAGTGGCTCCTATGCCCACATTTCCCCCGCTACCCTGCAGGACAATATTGCCGATTGTCCCGCCGGCACCTACTTTGGCGCCGCCATCTAAGGTCAGGTTGCCGCCGTTGCGGTTAACGGTTCCGTCTCCTTGGGCCGCACCACCGGCTAAGGCTAGAACTCCGCCGGCGCTGCCGCTGCCTGTAGCGGTGCCTAGCCCAGCTTTGATGGTCAGGTTGCCGCCGGCTGCTCCGCCGGCTGCCGCGCTGCTTCCGGTCCCGCTGATAGTAAAGGCGTTCGGAGCGGCTGCTAATCCAGTAGTACCAGCATTACCAAGGTATAAGTTGTTGCTGGTATCAAAGTATGCCCGTCCATTTGGTCCGCCACTACCGGTGACAATCTGCAGGCCATTAGCATCATTAGTTCCGAGTACAGCAGTAGCAGCGAAGGCATTGCCGCCCTGGATGAACGCGGCACCGTTTCCGGTAGTGTTGCAGCCTGCCAGCTGGCCAGCAGCATTACGACAAACCGCGGCGGCGGTATCGGTTGAACCGGCTACATAATTAACTACTCCTGTAGCACCAACTTGGAAAGCATCGCTTGTTCCGGCCTTAAGGGTGCCGGCTATATCTACGTTGCCAACAAAATTACTGGTGCCCGTGCCTTGGACGGTGAGGTTGGAACTGGCACCCTCTATTATAAGACTCCCCGTCACTGATAGCTCGTTGGCATTCGTGTGAGTAATATAAACTTGTCCGCTATTACCAAGGACTATTCTTGCTTCTCCTCCAGGATTATTTCTTGTGAGAATTATTTGCCCGCTGTCTCCGTAATTGGATGTTATTTGGCTGGCACTCGTTGTGACTCCGTCAGCACTCACACTAAACACACTCGTAGGGCTGGAGCCGGACTGCAGATCTAATAGGTTGCCGCTTGGGCTGGCGTGGTTATTGCTGGCGAAGATTAAGGCGTTGCCCGCTCCCGGGTTGCCAGATGTAGTTACTCTTAGGGCATTACCGGTATTAGTGCCGTTGTCTATATTAAGGACTCCGGAAGCTATGGCGCTGGATGAGTTAGTGAACCCGTAGAGATAGTTAGCTGCGGTTACGGCTGCGGATGAGGTGTCTGTAGCGTTCTTGGCTAGGTAGGCTCCAGCTCCAGGGGCGTTACTGCAGGTACTTAGCTTGTTGAAACCATCGTAACAAAGCAAGTTAGTACCGCCTGAACCTATGGTGCCGACAATCAACGCGTCATCAGTCTTAAGGGTATCATTGGCGCTAACATACAGGTTGGCTGATCCGGTTGCCCCGTCACCTAAGGTAATGCCGTTGGCGGCTCCTTGTCCGGCGACACTTAGCCTTGAGCTAGCAGAGGCGGTAGACAGTCCAATAGCTACTTTGATGTTAGAGGTATCGACGCCAAAGGCGTTGTTAGAGCCGTTCTGGACGGTTAAAGCGGTTGCGGAGTTGGTGTTAATACTGGTGTTACCAGCGTTACCGACCACAAAGGCGTCGGTACCGGCGTCTTGGAGTTGGATGATGTTTCCGGTAGCTCCGGTCTTGTTGAGGAAAATGCTTGAAGCCGTGGAACTATCAGTTTGTACTCCTTGGGCAAGCTGGACAAACTGTGAGCTCGTCAGACCGTTTAATTTGCCAGAGTTCATGGCATAAGGTGCCGAGGTAAAGCGAATGAAAGGATCCATCTCGCCATCGGGAGCACACCCACTAAAGGGAGTACAACTAGCATTGGTATTCCCTAGGTTGATTGAAAGCCACAAGGTGTCTTGGTTGAAATCCACCGCGCTGCCGAGGGTGCTATTAACTGACCCTAAATTAACCTGGAAAATACCATCAGTAATGGTTACCCCTTGGCTGTTATCACGCAGCCGGCTTTCCGTCCACTTTAGGGTTTCATCCCCGCCGCCAAGTGCCCCATCACCGTCCTGATAAATTTTAAATTCAATATTGTACGTCCCGTTTGGAATATTAGTGCCGTCTGGGTTAACCACTTTTCCTTGGAAATTGATTTGCTGGTTGGTACCGGCCGCGGCTTCAGCCGTTGGACCGGCCATAAGAGGAATAAGACTTAAGACAGCCAAAAGAACGCCCCCCATAGTCTTTCCTATGGTGCGCTTAAACTTCCCCGAAATTCTGGTAACTAGCATGGGAACGTTTTTTCGACCTCACATAACACTTATGCTTCTTCAGCATAACCGTTTTAACAGAAGTAATCAACTACCTTTACAGATGAATTTGGGGTTTTGATGGAATCAAAATGCCGCGTGATGTTTGCGCCGCTTTTTCTTGCGCCGTTGCCGACGCAGCAAAAAAATTATTAATGCAATGACCGGGATGATAATAACGCTTGCCCACGCCCCCAAAAACACGGCGAAGCGCCAATCAAATATGGTGATTTGTTTAGTGAATGTAATTGTTTGCTCGATGCCATCATAACGGTACTCGGCTTCGAGCCGATATTTCCCCGGTTTTAAAATAGGCACATCTGCTAGAGTTACTAAATATTGGCGGTAGGCTTCGGGTAACAGTATGCCCGAATCGGAATTAATCACGCTTTTACTTATTAGCTTCCCCCTTGAATCCTCTAACCTTAAGACGCCGCGGGGAACCAGATGAACATTGCCGGGGTTATAAAACCTTAACTTCACTTTTTGGTTCCCGCCCGTCCATTTACTTGGCGGATGCATGCTCGCAAGCTTCAAATCGTAACGTTCACCGCCCCGCTTCTTTGCAAAAATAAGCGACGCCAAGACCTGTTTAACAGCTACGCTATTAGGACTCCCCGCCGCTGGTGGTCCCTCAATTTTAAAAATCACCGCGCCATAATGCCCTCCGGGCGATAGATCCGGCCGATTCTCCAAACTGACCATTATTTTTTTTGATCCGCCAGCCGGAAGTGTTGTCTGCGCGGCATCAAGTTTGAGCCAGTTCGCCAGCCCGTATTTTCGTTCTAAGTCGTTAATTTCAGAACCCAAAAAGGCGACGCCGCCTGACTCATCAAGTGACTCAAAATCAATTGTGGTGGCACTTATTGACTGGTTCGTTTTGGTGCGGTTTGTTAGGGTGATACCAAGGGTGGTACTCTGCGCATCAGCAACAATTACTTCCTGGAATGGAGGCGAAATTACTACCCCACCGCCGCCTTCAGCTCGGGCCCCTCCAGCAAACAAGGCAAGATAAAAGACGGTACTTAGTAGACTACTAATACCAATTGTCACAAATTTCATTTTCTACCTCCGGCGTTTGTTGCGCCGTCCAGGTCTTGCCGCCCGCACCAATGCCCACGCTCCGGCTAACATCAATGTTACCAGCAAAGCCACCGCCAACAAGAAGCGCCAAGGGATTACCCAAAATGAAACAGACGCCTCCAGCGGAATGTCACGTTTTCCATCATCATAAACCATGACAACGCTGGCAGTGTATTTCCCAAACCGTATCTTGCCAATATCATTTAAATTCCAAACAAGATGTTTTTCCTGTTGCCCTTTTTTATTTACGACGGTCTGGCCATTTTCAACCTTTTCAGCGTAATGGGGGAAACCGTCCTTCCATTCGGTTTCATAAATCCGATAACTGTTGGGTAATACATTTCCGTGCTCACTATTGATGCTAACCGAGCCTATGGCTTTATCGCCCTTGGTGATAAAGACGCTGCCAACTGGAACGGTGTGAATATTACCGGTATTACGGACGCGCGCTTTAAAACTGGCGGGGAGGTACTCATACAGACCTTTCTTAGTAGAAAAGTCTATCATTTGAACCTTGCGCTTGGTATTTGGCGATGAGGCTTCCAGCAATACTAAAACCGCCGTGGCTCCCCGCAAGGCAGTCCGCTGGTCCTTTGCCACTTCCTCCTTATTCGCTCGTGAAAAAGTTATAGCGTAGTAATACCCAAATGCCGCGGTCTTTGGCACCTTAATCGTCATTTTTATACTTTTCCATTCGTTGGGCTCGGCGTTGAATGTAGTCTGGGAGAAGCTTACCCATTTGAACTGCTCATCCCCGGGCTCGGGATCCTGCAGAGCCGGTTGCCCCTCCTCTCCACTAGCACCAAATTTAAGCATATCCACCCGCAACCGCTCGGTTCTGTTGCTCGCGTTTTTTATGCGAAGGTCGGTAGTAGCGGTGGTTCCCGGCTTAACCGTTAAAAGGATAGGGAGGGGCGAGGTAATAAGGTGCAAGTCGCCCGATTGACCGGTTTCTTCCCCAGCGTGAACGGCCAGAGGCTGGGCAAGACCTACCACACTTATCATCACAACTAAGGCGATGCACTGTATTCGCTCCATCAGGACTTTGCGTTGCATTACCTGTCAGTATATCAAAGCATGAGGGGTTTGAGAATGGATTGAGCTTATAGCTGGGTCGGTTTAGAAGTTGCCGGCGCCGATAACGGTGAGGATGTCGGTATAGTCGTCACCGGCAGGAGTTGATCCGGTAATGGTGGCTAAACTTTTCAGGGTAATTACATCTCCGTCGGCGGTTCCGGTAGCTTTGGCAATTTGCTGGAAGACCGTGTTGCTCAGGGCGCCACCTTCGCCCGCGGCTACTCCGTCGTAATCAGGGTCAATGGAAACCGCCCCGCCGCCAGCTGCATCAGTAGTAATATCCGCGTCGAGAAGGAAGTTTTCGGTTCCTGGTGCGGCTGTGTCGACGAGATCGTCACTAAGCGCGCCACCTCCCGTTGATGTTGAAGCAATTACTGAGCTTGGCGTAGATACTGATTTGAGACCTTGGTCTGAGTCTTTGACCCAGACTATCCAACCTTTGGCGGCGTTGGTTGAGATGGTAACCGTCCGTCCACTAGTATAGGTAACCGCGGCAGGGTCCAGGAGGGCTATGAAGGCGTCGGTATTACCGCTTAAGTTGAAGCTGAATGATGGCGGAACAACTCCGGTAACGGTAATCTGGTCATACTTGTAGTTGGCATCGGTCGCGTCCACGATGCGGACACCGACAAGTTTCGTGTCAAGAACAGCGTCAGCAGCTGTCAGGGTTCTAATTTGCACCATGTAAAGGTTAGGGTTTACCGGGTTTGTCACAGCGTTAGCGGTAGTAAAGTCAACACAGTAGTACTGCGAGGTTGTCATGTTGGTAACACCGGTAATTGTAATGGTTTTGCGGGTAGCGCCGGCGTTGGTGTTGTCGCCAGTCGCACTTAGAGTGCCGGGAACTCCCAGCACGCTGGCCGAAAGCTCGTTGCTGGCTTCTGTCGCGCAGTTCGTGGTTGCGACTGCCTGGGTGTTATTGATTGTAAAGTTATTATTGGCCTGGGTTGGATCCACGTTGTTTGGGTGATAGAACTGCACCTGCAGTTTTGCGTCTGACCCAGTATCAGTGGCTGGGGTTTTAAAGACAAGCCGGAAGGTGGTTGGCTGGGCGGTACCGGTGCTAGACTTCATGCGGTCGAGGCGCAAGTAGGTGTCGGTTGTTGTCAGCGCGTACACATTAGGTATCAAATGGGCTGGTACAAGCTGTACGAGCAGCGCAGTAATGCTTAATACTACTAGAGAGAATCGATTTAACGTGAATTTTCTTCGCATAGTGTGTTTTCTTTTTGTTTATGTTTCAGCTTTTGGTTTTGTTTTGTAAGCTGTTACGGTTCACTATAAACGAAGCATAAGCGTGATGTCAAGACTTTTCCAACACAAAATCACCAATTTCCCTGCTGGGCTATCAGTCAAAACATCCACCTCTTGGATGTAGCTTTATTATAGCATAAGAACTATGCTCCTACAGCATAGTTCTTGAGTTAGGTGGTCCGAAGAGATTTAAGCGCTAAAAGTATCCGGCACCCACAATGGTTAGAGTATCGGTGTAGTCATCACCAGCTTCCGTCTCACCATTAATTGCCGCGTATTCAATAAGGGTAAATACATCTCCCAATGCTGTTCCTGTTGAAGAGGCAAATGGTTGAAAGGTTCCGCTAAGTGCACCTCCGGAGTTAGCGGCTACTCCATTATATTCCGCGGCAATTGACGGCGTCCCATTGCCGCTATCAGTCGTTAAATCTACGTCCAGTACATACCCTTCCGTTCCTGCCGCTAATGTCGATGGAGTGCCGTCCACGGTGCCAGTAGTAGCTATGGTGTTTGACGCGCTTACTGAAGTGAGGCCTTGGTTGCTGTCTTTAACCCAAGCAATCCAGCCCTTAGCGGCGTTCGTTGAGATGGTTACGGTTCGGCCGGTGGTAGTCCTAACGGCTGTTGGATCAAGCGAGGCGGTAAAGGCGTCGGTATTACCGCTTAAAGCAAAGTCGAAAGTTGGCGGGACCACCGCGGTAATTACAATCTGGTCATCCGCGATTACCCGTAAGCCCACGGTTTTGGTATCGATTGCCACATCACCAGAAGTAGTAGTGAAAACCGTTGGCACATACCCCCCCGGCGTAGCGTGATTGGTGACGGATGTCACACTAGTGAGGTCAACACAATAAAGCGTACCCCCCGTTAGGCCGGTAGTACTTGTAATTGAAATAGTCTGGCCACTCCCGCTTGGTGCCGAGACACCTGGCATGGCGGTGGCTCCCGACTCGGCCGCGCAGGTGGCGGAGCTAGCAGTCTGGGTGGCGTTTACGGTAAAACCGGCAGGAAATGTGACCTTAACTTTACCATTGGCGGCGACAACGGTAGAGGGCTTGAACACCAATCGAAAATCAGTTGCCTGGCTGGCCTTCATGCGGTTCATTCGTAAATAAGTATCAGACAGTGAGGCGGCGTTGGCGACAGGCCACGTAATTGGCGCCATTACACCTAGGAGAATAGCGATAGCCGCTACAACAGAAATTCTGCGCTTCAAAAGCTTATTCAATCAATTTACCCTATATTATATCCGACCTGCGTGCCACACACGGCACTTACCAAACATTGTCCATGATAACGCTTATGCTGTCAATCCGATTATGCTTATTTTAATAAGATAGAAGCGCGTTACATATAATTAAAAGCTGGCAGCTGCTATCGCGGTAATAATACTTTGATAATCGTCGGCGGCGGGAGTTTGAACACCAGCTTTTGCTTTGAACAACACAGACGAACGTCCTGAAGAAATAGGCCCGGGGGAAGCGTACAGTTGGCGCAGCGTCGTGTTAATTATTCCTACGCTTTCTGCCGTTCCATCATAAGGGCTATTGGCGGTAAGGGGACCTCCGGAAATTTGCCCGGCAGATGAGCTCTGGGCGCCAAAACCTTCATTGGTAGCGCTCAAATCAGCGGTCGCGGATAAAATGGTGTTACCAGCGGATTGGCTGGTTAGTCCCGCGGTGTTTGCCGAAATATAAATGCGCGCGCCATAATCAGCATTGGTATCAAGATCAAACCAAGCTTTTTGCGGCCCATCAATCACAGTACCGGAGAGCAAATTGCCGAAGTTCATAATATAAGGTGAGGCGGTTTCCGTGTCGGTCGCGTCAACATCAATGTCGAAAAATAAGTTGGGAGGCGAGGTGGTAGCACTGGCGACAGGCCCAAAGGCGGTTTCCGTAAAGCTTCCGCTAATGGCTTTGGCTTTTATATAGTAAGTAGTGCTTGATGCTAGACCTATAACTAATGAACCGCTGAGCCCTCCCCAATCGGCGTAAGTCTGGTAATCCTCAAGACCTAGGCTTAACCCTACTGTGCCATCGTTTTGGATGTATTGGGTGGTGGCAAAGTTATCCGAGCTAATGGCCAGCGCGAACTTCGTATCTGCCGGATTGCTTGAAGGGTTAATAGTGAAATGCAACTTACTGTAATAGTTAGCGGGATTATCAAAGGCGGGAGCCAGCGGTACATGTGCCTGCTGGGTCTGGTTATTTCCAGAATTAAGCTGAAAGCTCGTGCTGCTCGTTTGGGGCCCACCTACTTCTCCGCTGATGCCGTTCAACCGGTAGCTGGCCGAAGAAGAGTTGGCGCTGCCGCCGGAACCAAAACCATAATTGTTGAGCTTATAGCTGCTGCTTGAAGGTAGAGCCGCCATTATCATCCACGCGCCAAGAACAAAATGCTGGGCAATATCTCCCACTATGGCGCCCACTTAAAGCTTTTAGCGATAGCGTCTATTTCTTTATTGAGATCGTCGTTACCACCCGTTACAACCAAAGCAATTGTGGCAAGCAAATTTTTATTTTCTACAAATATTACCGCCTCAAAATTGCTGCCGTCAGTTTTTTTTGTCATTACTTTTGCCTCAGAACCATCACCGATTTTAATTTTACGCTCGGCGTACTTATCGGGGTAAATGGTCCGCATCTTATAAGACGACTCTTCCAAAAGTCCTCCGGAAGGCAGCTTTTGAATAGCAACTGCCATCCGCTTGTCGTAGACCGTTGAGGCAACATAGCTATATGATTCTAGGGCGCTTGTGGTGCGAACGGAGGTATCTTGGGAGGCGTAGGTAGAGGCGTAGCTCATACTAAAGTGCTGTCCGCGTAAGGCGAGGTTTTTTGGTTGGCTTTTTATAGCAGTGTTCTCCCTAACTTCAACCGGCTTAACTTTTCCCTGCACGCTGGAGCTTCCCAAAAATATGAAGTACGCCATAACCAACACACCGAGTACCGCGACAAACGCGGCTACTCCGAAAACTACACGCTTTGCAATGGTTTTACCCTTTTTAGGTTCCCGCGCAGCTGGCGGAGCGTCAAAAGAAGAGCCAACGGAGGGGCTATAAATAGTTGTCATATGAGCCCCTTTTGCTGGAGTATGTGTTTTTCACGGCGTTCCCCTAGGAAAAAACTTACCACTACCAACACGGCAAGCAATACCAACGGCCACGCTAAGCCTAGCTTTCCCGAAAACAGGCTGCTGGCAGCCGCAACCTGTTTATTGCCGTTATTCACTATAGTAACAAGCTGAATATAGGCTGTGCTGCCCTCAGAGTCAGTTGCTTTGACAACAATAGTTTGGCTGCCTTGGTAACCTGGGCCCGCCTTGTCGTAAACATGTTTTATATCGAACCGGCCGGGCAGACCCCGGCTAATAAGGTCGGTTTTGCCATCGCCCCAGCCAATACTAACGGCGTAAGGTGGCTTACCCCCAACCAGCTCAATCGGCCACCCCAGCACATCCCCTACCCGCAAACCCTTATGGTAATTTACCGTATTAATAAGTAGCTGGTTAGCCGGTGTTTTTACTGGTTCAAACGCGCCGGGGGCTTGGGCGGCCGTCAGTCCCGGCAAATTATAGTTAACCGTAACCGGATTAGAACTCGGACCTCCTTTATCGAGAGCGTTAAAGGCTTGGGCGGTCAAAGCGTTGGAGCCAACAAGCAAATCAATCGACATTTTATACGACCCGTTGCCTTCACAGAAAGCCGCTCCGGCGAAAATGTCATTCTTAAAAATCTTAACCAGCGTTTCTTTTTGGCAACTGCCAAGGACCGACACGGGCACGCTTGTAAAAGCCTGGCCGTTCGCCGGAGTCTGGATAGTTGGCGCGGTTTTAGGAGCAGGTCCGGGCACCGTCGCGTGCACATCAAGGTCCTCTTCAACCGGAGGAGGCAGCTCCGAGGGCTCAAAAGCTTGGGCATTAAAGGAAATAGCCATCAATATGATACTGCTTAGCATAATTACGAATACCAACCCGGCATAGGAGGTGTGGCGATGATGAATTAATCGCCCGCTATGGTGGTGCGGGACAAAATGTTGTGATGACTTCATACTCACCTTTTCATTATACCTCTTACGCTTTTGTGCTGCCAACCTTGTAGCCCTAAAGCATAAGCGTTATTATTATAGGTATATTATGGATACTCCTGCCCCAGACAAAAAAGACGACCCTACCAGCAAGAAGCCGGGCCCGGCGACCCCTGCTCCTAAGCCTGCCGGTGAATCTGATAAAGCGCAGCAACCAACCGGGTCTGAGGGTAAGGTACTGCAAGATGACAAGGAGGCTTACCTCTATCAACCCCATACCGTTGAAAACGAAGCCCCCAAGCATATTAAGACTAAGCGGCTGATCAGTCCAAAGGTCCTAATACCCGGAAGCATCATTCTTATTTTGTTAATCGCTGGTATCGTGTATTTATTCTTAAAGCCGAAAGATCCAACCGGAAAAGCTTTGGAAAAAGCTGGCATAAGTTTTCAAAACCTTAGCAACGAAACCATAAATAGCCTTGCTTCAGCAATTGGATTAGGGCAGCCCAAGCAAACACTAACTATTTCAGCTGACACGGTATTTAAAAACCCGGTGGTTTTTGAAAATGGCTTAACCGCCAACGGACTTATTAGTGCCGCGTCCGGAATCAGGATTACCGGTGCTGCTTCCGCCGACAGCCTTAACATCGGATCCAACCTGAGCGTTAACGGTACCACCAGCCTGCAGGGTACCGTTGATGTCAGAAACCAACTCAACGTGGGCGGGCCGTTAAACGTTACCGGCAGCGGCAGTTTCGCCGGGAACATTAATGTCAGGGGAAGCGCGACGATTGGGGGAAGCTTATCCGTAAGCGGCACTTTCGCCGTCGGCACCATATCGGTGCAAACCATAACGGTAAGCCAATCGTTAACGATAAACGGTCATATTGTCAGCGGCGGGTCAGCCCCCTCCATTTCGGCTACAACCCGGATTGGAAGCGGCGGAAACGCTACTGTCAGCGGCAACGATACTGCCGGAACCATTTCAATTATTACCGGCAGCGGACCCAATTGCGGGCCCTCTGGAAATGGACAATGGGCAACTATCACCTTTAGCCGGGCTTTTAGCAGCGTTCCAAAGGTTATCCTGTCGCCGGTTGGCTTCAACAGTGCCAAAATTGAAATTTCAGCCATTCGAACACCGCAGAACTTTACTATCTCCTGCAATCTACCCCCTTTGGCGGGTACCCCCTACGCATATGATTATATTGTGGTGGAATAGCCAAAAAAAGCGTATAACAAGAATATGAAACAACCACTCTCAGGACAATCCTTAGTCGGTCTCCTCATAATTGCGCTCGGTGTTGGTTTCCTGCTTGACGCGCTTAATCTCTGGAACTTCTCGGTAATATTAGCCGATTGGTGGCCATTACTGATCGTAGCGATGGGCCTTCTTACCCTGCTTTCCAACCCTAAAGAAATTCTGTGGCCCTTTGTCATGATTGGCGCGGGAATGCTGCTACTGCTTAGGCAGCTGGATGCCGTTTCCTTTAACGTGTGGAGTTTAATATGGCCCATCCTTCTGATTGTGGTTGGTTTTAGCTTCATAACCGACCGCCTCAGCCCCAAGCCAAAGCAATCAGGGGATGACGGCATTGATCTGTTTGTGGCCTTTTCGGGGCTGGACATTAGTAATAAATCATCCAATTTTACCGGCGGAAAAGCTACCGTCCTTTTTGGCGGCATGACACTTGATTTGCGACACGCCAAAGTTAAAAAGGAAGCTTATATCAATAGCTTTACGGGATTTGGAGGACTAGAACTAAAAGTCCCCGACACCTGGATAGTTAAAACCAGCGGAATGCCCCTGTTCGGTGGCTGGGAAGATAAGACAACTAAACCAACCGCTAAAAATGCGCCTGTCCTGCATGTACGGGGAACCTGCCTGTTTGGCGGAGTCGAGATTAAAAACTAGGCTATTTTTTAGCTTCGTAGACAACTACGGTTACTGAAATTTTTGGGTTAAGATGATCGTGGAACTCATAGGTACCGGTTTTATTAAAAAGAACCCGGTAACCCTCGTCCGGCCCAAACGCTCCTGAAACCTTAGCCTGATAGTCATGCGCGTGCTCCGGTTGGTGCTCGGCCTGGTGAATACCGTCATCACCGCTCCCTTCTCCGATATTGTGGGATTTGCCATCTTTGGAGTTAAATTGTACGTAAGCGCCTTTCGTCACCGCGATAGCCGACGGCTCTGCGCGGTCAGACTTTAACTCCACCACATGATTTTTATCGGTGATTGGAGTTGCCTTGTCCCGCCGCAGAGTCGTCGCGCCGAACCCCGCCCCAACCGTTAAGAGGAAAATGCCTATTAACAGGATGCCCGTACGCCACCCCACTATTCGGTCACCTCAACCACACCCTTCATGTAGGGATGAGGGCTGCAGTGGTAGCTGTAGGTACCCACAGCATTAAAGGTAAAGCTATAGGACTGTCCTTTTCCAATTAATGGGCCATTTGGTCCTCCGGCTGGCTGGCCGTTATCCACTTCAACATTATGTTTTGCTATATCTTTATTCGTCCATGTCACCGTTGTCCCCTTTTTAACTTTCAAGGGGCTGGGAGCGAACTTGTAGTTCTGGATGTTTACCGCGTTGGCTTGCTTGGGCACCTCCGTCTGTACGGCGGATTTCGGGGTGTGCGATACGGTGTTTCCTGATGTCGCGGCCGCCACGGCTACCCCTCCTAAAATCAGGAGAATAATGCCAGACAAAACAGTATAGTTTTTACTCATTGTAGGTTTCCTCTTATATGGGAAGAGGCCCTTGTGGGCCTCTTCTTAAGCCTGCTTGTTACTTAGAACTTTTCTGGATACTGCTTAACAATTGCGCCTGAGATAGCGTCAGCAATTTTACCGATTTGCTCATTTGCTTCACGCTCTTTGGCATATGAAGCGGCGTAGTCTTTAGCCCCGTGGGCATCAACCGCGCCCTTAAGCAAACCAACGTGATCGCTCACCAATTGATGAACCGCTTCGCGCGGCAGGTTAGGGTTAGCGCCGCTGAAAAAATCTGAGATCGCGTCAACGTATCCGCCTAAATCAGTTACAGCCTTGTCCATCCCAGCCATATCGCCCGCCTTAGCTGCCACAGTATAGTTAACAAAGAAAGTTATGTGACTGCGCCATATTTCTAAGAACTTGGCTTCAGCTTCCGCGCCGTAAACGCTACCGACCGCCTTAGAAATAGCAACCGAGTTAGCATCAAGAGCTTCACCGGAGGCCTTAAAGTCAGCGCTGCCGTCAAAGCCGTTGCGGGTAGCCTGGGCTGCTAAGTTTACGTGTTCACGCTCAAGCGCGTTCAGCACAACCCGTAGGTCGGCCGCTTTGGTGGCTGTGCCTTTGGTGCTAGCCGTTGCAGTGGTTTCAGCGGTATTGTCATCCATAGATTTGGCAGCCCCGTACCCCGCCCCCAGACCAATTACTGCTGTAATAATTGCCACCACCGCCACTGTTCCTGTCTTATTTCCTCCGCCTTCCATACTGCCTCCTTATAACTAGTTATGTTATTTAGTTAAGTTGCTTAAATACTTTACGTAATGATTGTATGCTGCTTAAATGAACTAGTCAAGGAGAACTTCCCCGCGCGTGGTAAAGCTTGAAAAAGGCCTCTAAAAATGGTAACTTCAATATTCAATTATGAAATTCAATCCCGGAACTACATATCAAATCGGACTGGTCCAGGCTCAAGCCTACCGGCGCCTTCAGCACCACTACCATGCTGCCTTGGCGCCCTATAACATAAGCATCCCGGAATGGTCCCTGTTAGGAACCATCCATGATGCCGGTTCAATGATTCCCAGCGACCTGGCAAAAGCTTTGAAAAGCAAAGTATCACACCCTTCTGCCCTCATCGCAAAATTAGAGAAGCAAGGCCTAGTCCGGCGCAACGCGGACGGCGAAGACAAGCGGAGCACCCACGTCTCACTTACGCCAAAGGGTGAGGAGTTGATTCCGGTGGTAGAAAAACACGTGCGAAAATCGCTGCGGGCAGATCTTAACGATTTAAACGCCGCCGAGCTGCTAACCTACTACAACTTGCTCGCTAAACTGGCCAAGGGGCTCAAAGAGTAGAACGCTAGATTAAGAAAATTTTTATTAATTCCGGATGATGCGCGTGAATAAGAGCCAAGAACAGCACCAAGTCCAGCGTTAAGTGAATGGTTATTACATATACGAGTGACTCGGTTTTTTTAAACACGTAGCCTTGTACGAAAGCGAATATGAATATCATTACGGGTCCCCATCCCCTAAAACCGAGTTCGTAAAGAAAGGCCGCAAAAAGTACCGCCTGAAAAATATTGGCCAGGTAAAATTTAAAATGGTGGCGCAATAAGCCCAGAGCGGTACAAATGAAAAACAGTTCATCCCAAATGCCCAAGCCGTTGGTACCAATAAACAACCGGACAAGACTTGAAGCGTCCGTTCCCGCCGGCCAGTTGGTGTAAGTACCGGTGTTAACTAAGTAAAATGGCAGCAAGAAATACGAGATAAGCGCTGTAATGAAAATATAGGCAATTTCGGTTTTATACCAGCTCCGGCCATGATGGAATGGAAAACGTACCCGATAATCCTTATAGACAAAGCGTGATACGACATAAGGAACGATCAGTGCTAATGCTAACGTTACTCCCATTATGGCCATATGGGAGTAACTAATATCGGTAGTAATCGGTGTAATCCCAAGGATCGCGATGGCTATATTCAGCAGAAAGATGTCTTTGGCAAACTGTTTTTTGGTAAGTAGTAAGCTGATCGACGATAGCAGTAAAAGTATCCATCCCCATGGTTTTACCTGCAACCCAATCAGCGCCACCGCCGCAACCAGCAGCAGACAAATACTTACATAATGGGTGCTAGTTTTTAAGGTACGCATTGGCGCCTTTTTTCATCCGGCTAGCCTAGCGATTCCCTAGGTTTCTCTTTACGCATCGTTTCTTGCTTATCCATCGCCGCTCCTAATGAGTCAACCAAACGGGTAACATCCTCGACCAAGTGTGCAATGTAGCGTACGTTTCCTCGATTATCGAGAATCGGTGAGTTGCTTGGCCGCCAATACCTTTTCTCCCATCCTCCCCCAAGCTTTTCGGGCAATTGAATATCGTACTTTTGAATATCCATGGCGTGGGGCTTTTTGGTCGCGAGCACGGCCTGCAATGATTTGGTTAAATTCGCAACCCCATCGGCCTTAGGGTCCTCGGGATTATCGGGGAATACATCAAACAGATATTTGCCTACAATAGTTTCTCGTTCCCTTAGCGCGGCCCGCAGGTAGGAGTCTGTGGCAGCCAGGATAATAAAAGCTGGCGATAAAATTAAATATGCGCCGGGCAACCCTTCAAATATTTCTTTAAAATCTGGCACCACGTTGGCTTTCATACTTTCAATATAGCAGGAGAATAAATTGCTACAATATTATTCAGTGGTTGGACAGCTTTAATTAAAGCAAGGTTACAATTTGGCCTTCATTTGGACGCAACCCGTGTTTGGAAAGGTGGATAGGACGGGCTTCAGCATCGCCATGGGTGGTATACATTAAAACCCCTTCTTTAAGCGCGGTATTAAATTCAACTTCTTGGTCAGAAAAGTTAAGGACAACCGCCAATGCGTGCCCCTTGTAAGAACGGGCAAAGCCAAAGACGAACGCGTTATTAATTTCAAGCGATTCGTAGTTGCCGTACTGGAGAATGGGGGAAAGACGCCGAAGCTGAATAAGCTTGCGGTACATCGATAAGATTGAACGTTGGTCATTCCCCTCCTGCACCGCGTTAACTTCTTTAAAGTTGGAGCCCACCGGAAGCCAAGGCTTAACTTTGGAAAAACCGGCGTTAGGCAAAGCAGACCATTGCATTGGCGTACGCTCAGGATCGCGCCCAAGACCCATGCCGGGCACCCGCTTTTCAAAGGGGTCTCGAACTTTTTCCGGAGTAATGTGCACATCGGTCATCCCCAATTCATCGCCGTAATAAATAAATGCAATTCCCGGGAGTGTCAGAAGCATGAGCGCGGCGGCGCGGGCAGCATCTTGGCCGATACGCGTTACCAGCCGCGAGTTATCATGGTTGCCTAGCACATATATGGGAATATGATTCGGCTTTAATCCGGCTTGGAAGCGGTCAATAAACGTCTTAAACGATATCGCGGTCCAGGGAAGTAATATGCCTTCAAAGTTAAACGGAGCCGACACTTCCGCTAAATAGCGGTCATACAATTTTAAGTATTCTGAAACAATATTGCGGCGGTCCGGGTAGGTCTCCGTTACCATAAAGCCTTTGGGATAGTCTTTAACAACTTCTGCCATTTCGCGCAAATAGCTATAGAGTTGGGGGGCATTTTGACTATATTTGCGCTCATAGGCGTGGTAGGGATCATCAACCCCGGGCGAGTAATGAAGGTTCGGCGGATTGTCGCGAAACTGCTGGTCTTTCGCCATCCAGTCAACCGCGTCAACCCGAATACCATCAACCCCTAAGTCCAACCAAAACCGCATGGCCTGCATCATAGCAGCGCGAAGGTCCGGGTTTTCCCAGTTTAAATCCGGCTGCTGCGCCAAAAAGCTATGCATATAGTACTGTTTTGTTTCAGCATCATATTCCCAGGCCGATCCCCCAAACACACTTAGCCAGTTATTGGGCGGCGAACCGTCAGGCTTGGGATCGCGCCAAATATACCAGTCGCGTTTAGCGCTGGCGCGTGATGCGCGGGAGTTTTGAAACCACGGATGTTCATGGGAGGTATGGTTGGGCACGAAGTCGATCATAATCGTAATATCACGCCGATGCGCCTCAGCCACAAGCTGCTGAAAATCGTCCAATGTGCCAAACAATGGATCAACCCCGCAATAATCTGCCACGTCATAGCCAAAGTCATTCATGGGCGATGGGTAAAACGGAGACAGCCAAATCATATTGATGCCAAGCGAATTGCGGGTTCCATCATTCAAATAATCAAGCTTTTGAATAATACCCGGGATATCACCAACGCCGTCGCCATTAGCGTCATAAAAGCTGCGGGGATAAATCTGGTAGACCACTTTCCCTTTTAAGTAAGGAAAGGTTGCCTCATCGGCCATCGGTGAACCACCTCCATCCATACGCTTCAAGACGCAATCCATCGCTGGGAGCTTCGTATTCACTATCCGACATAACTTCTTTTAGCCCTTTAAGGTGCGCGGGAATCTTGAGCTTAGCAATACAAGCTTTGCTTGATAGGTTATGAAAACTTATAAACCTGGCGTTCCCATTTTCCACTTTTAAGGCTACTACATCGGGGCGGTCGGTTACTAAGGCCTCAAAGTTACTGGCGCCAACTATCGGATATTTCTTCCGCAATTCAATCAGTTTTTTTATGCAATTAAGCAAAGAGTCGGAATCGTTTTTCTGCGCAGCCACATTCACCCGCCGGTAATGGAATTGCTTTTCCCGTACGCGTCGGTCTACAATATCGCACACATCGGTAGTGGAGAAACCGCCATAAGGCTCGTTTGCCCATTGCATCGGAACCCGCACCGCGTCACGCTCCTGAAGTTTTAAATTATCCCCCATCCCTATCTCGTCACCGTATGGTATTAGTGGCGCTCCAGGCATCGAAAACAATAAACTGTGCGCCATTTTTAACTGTTTTATATTGCCCTTTAACATAGGGGCAAGCCGCCGCCGGATCCCCCGGCCATACACCTGCATGGTTTTCTTGGCTCCGAATTTGCGGTAAACCACATCTTGTTCCTCGGTGGTGAGACGCTCGATGTTCGCTTCATCGAGATTACGTAAAAAATTTACATATTGGGATTCTGTGGGCATAACCGGAAGCTCGTTAAGCGTATCGAGCAACGGTTGAGCTTTTTCAGATGCCAGCGCGTAAAGCATTGTTTGATTTCCCCAAAAGTTTTTTAGCATTTGCACTCCTTTGCCGCCTAAGACAAAGCTGGGTATCTCCTCCTTCTCCATGTCCGCTTCCACCAAAAGGGCCGCGTCCTCCCGCCGCTTCCGAATAAAATCGTGGATTTTTTTCCAAAAGGCACCAGGGTCCTTTACCTCTGTTCCAGGCAGACCCTTAAGGCCCATGATCCAGTTAGCGGCGTCAATGCGAAAACCGCTGATACCATAGGAAAGCCAGAAATCCACAATGTTAAATACCTCTTGGCGAACATGGGGGTTCGCAAAGTTCAGATCCGGTTGAAAATGGTAAAACCCATGCCGGTAGTAGGATTCGGAAATCGGGTCGTAGCGCCACACGCCTGACTCCACTTCTGGGAAAAAGCTTTTTTCGGTTTTTATAGAAGGGAGGTCATCACTCCAGATATAGTAGTCGCGGTATTTGGAAGTCCGGTCAGACCGCGCCGCCTCAAACCACGGATGACGGTCTGACGTATGGTGTACCACCAAATCAATAAGCACTCGTATCTCCAACTCGTCGGCACGCTTAATAAACTTCCTGAAGTCATCAAAGGTTCCAAAGCGGGGATCAATATCAACATAGTTGGTGACGTCGTAGCCATTATCCCGTCGGGGGCTGGGAAAGAAGGGCAACACCCAGATGCAGTCAACACCCATATACGCCAAATGATCTAAGCGTTTGGTGAGCCCTGGAAAATCACCTATCCCATCATCGTTGCTGTCTTGGAATGTACTAACATCCACCGCGTAAATAACGGCGTTTTTATACCACAATTGCTTCATCTATTTATAAATATCATCTTTAGTGTTCACCATTCTTGTGCATTCCTCCAAGATATACCCTGATATACTTCCTATATAATTCTGGAGAAACAATGCCTAATTCAATCTGCACCCATCAAGACCAAATTAAAGAAGTGGCCCCAAGCAGTGATACCTGCCAAGAGTGCGTGGCCGAAGGAGTCGACCTCGTAGAGTTGCGCCAGTGCCTCTCTTGCGGAAAGGTAGCCTGCTGCGACCGCTCCCCCCGCCAGCACGCCCGCAAGCACTTTAATGAAACCGGACATCCTATTATTGAGTCATTCAAAACAGCTGCCGCTAACACCAAAGAATGGCGCTACTGCTATATCGATACCGACTACGTGTAGAGACGGCACAATATGTTAGGATTAGGTCAACGTAACCATAAGGATAGTACACTATGGGTATTGAAGATGAGCGGAGTGAGACAGGCGGCAATTCGGACAAGCCATTTGCCAGAGCCAGAAACCTTGCGGCGGATCTCATGAGAAGCCGACAACCTGAACCGAGCACCCAACCGCTGCTAGAACTACTCGGGAAATGAATGATTTATTGACAGAAGCCGTTAATGCTACTTACGCCGGTGACTACGACCGCGTAGACGAACTTGCCAGTGATCCAACATTAACGGCAAAGGAGAAAGTAGATATACATACCGAAGCCTACGCGGCCGGCCATCCTGGCGCCCTGGAAGCTGCTTTGCAGATTCTTGAGGACCCAAGCCAAGACATCGCGCGGAGTGATGCATTCGCCGCCCAAAGAAGAATTCAGGATCTACATTCCGGGCCGCGTTAAAATAAACCATCCAGGAATTTTATTTTCACTATTTAGCCGCGTTAAAGGCGGCTTCTAGCGGCGCTATCTCCAACTTAACCATGGGCATCATGGCCTGCATTAAGGCTTTCTTTTGTTCGGGGGTGGCCGATGGGTCGCTCATCATCCGGCCCATAATTGCAGGTGTAATTTGCCAGGTTACGCCAAACTTATCGGTCACCCAGCCACACTGTATGGCTTTACCGCCGTCAACCAGCTTTTCCCAAACTTCATCAATTTCTTCTTGGGTCTCAAGCTCCCATAAAAATGAAATGGCTCCGGTCATTTCAAACTGCGGTCCCCCATCGAGGCACTGGAATTCCTGCCCGTCCAGTTCAAAAACACCTGTCAGTACTTTCCCGGCCAGTTCTTTCTCGCCAGGAATACCCATATCCCCGCTATAACGTTCAATGTGCGTGATTTTAGAGTTTCTAAAAGTGGAAACATAGTAATTCATCGCCTCTTCAGCGTTATCTTTGAACCAAATGAACGGCTTGAACTTTTGCATGTTTTTCTCCAATAAGTCAGCTTAAATTATAGCAATAGGTTGCTGCCGAATTCTACGGCAACAATGATAACTTTGCGCAATTATGCGATTGTTCCGGCAAATGCATACCTAACCACGCAGATCAAAAGGAAGGTAACCAAATATATTAGGAGTACTCTTCTTTTGGTTATAGATTTTCTTAATAGGAGAAATGAAGCCACTAGACCAATAGCAATGGCAATCGGCCCAAACATTATCGGCATCAGAATAATGTATAAGCCACTGACATCGCTGGGGTCTCCATTTGCTGCCATTTCCCCCAATTTCGCGGCCAACATTCCCAAGAGTATGGATGCGACTATTCCACTTAATACTCCGTGAATAATCTTTTTTGCGATCATAGGTATAATCTCTATTTGTTGAGGTAAGCGTAGCATGGACTTTTCCTGGAGTAAACAAGCATAAATACTTTATGCCGATGGATCTGTAGAGCCCTCTTAGCTTAGAATTGCCTGACACTGCATTCACACTAGCGACGCCGAGCGAATATCTTCTCTTATTTTACGCTGAAGTTCTCCGGCGCTCATCTTGACCACGTAAAAAACAATATCAGCGTGTTTTTTGGTTGGTTCAATATATTTATTGTGCATCGGGATTACAATGTCGTCGCTATATATAATCTTATTTTTTCTTCGAGCCGTGCGCGTCGCCTCATTCAAATCAATATAGTACTTGCGGTCATACTGCTCGTTCAGTTTTGGATTCCAAAGTGCCAAGTAGCCTTCAATAAGAATGATAGGTCTTGGAAAAAGGGTGCGCGGTTTCATTTTGCCATGGTTAAAATAATCGGAGTTCGACCGATGGCTCCAAACATCAATCGTTACGCTTTTACCGCTTCGAAGGGCGTCCATGTTACGAACCGAGCACTATAAAGCTATTTGCGAAATGGTTAATGATATTCGGTTTAAAACGATAAGTGCATAAATGGAAGCGGCGGGCCCGTAGGCCCGCCTTGTGCTCCCGTCTCTGCTTACTCGAAGGCGTTCACCAGCAAGTGGTTGCTGCCCCCCTCGCTCAGCTGCGAGTTGAACTGCTGCGCCGCCATGAGGGAAGGGCCTGTGAGCGTGATGTTCTGGGCATACGCGCCAACCCTTTTGCCGTTCTGTGTCGAAACGACGTTCTCCACCGTTGCGGTGAAGCCGGTCAGGCTCTCGTAGTACCCGGCACGAGCACTGGTCGGTGCGCTGTTGTAGCGCACCATCTCGACCCTGAGAACCTTGATGCCCATCTCGACGAGCTCCCGCGGAACATGCGGGAGGTACTTGCTGAACTTGAGGACGAACGTGTCGTCGGTCCGGTCGGGCTCGAGAGATGCGTCCAGCCGGTCGATGTAGGTCATGCCGAACTCGCTGAAATGCTCATCGAGCGTCGAGCGAGTGACGCATCCGGATTCGCCCGGTCCAAGCGGCTTCCGTCCGAACTTCTTGAACAGACGCTCAGCGTCGGTGTAGCTAACGTACAGGTGAGTGTACACGGTGAACTCCTTGTTCTGCCTAAGTAGTAGTAGAGCTCGCCGCGGCAGAAACGGAGAGCCAGCTACGCACAGCAATGCGCAAATGGCTCTCCATTACATAATTGAAAGAACTCTCAAGTGAGATGGGCGTTATAATACCATACTTTTCATATAATTGCAACAATATTGGGGCGAGTTGGCGTTCAGGTTGCGAACCGAGCACTACAAAGCGATTTGTGAAATGGTAAATGATATACGGTTTCGGTCGGTAATGGCGAGTCCTACCGGATTGTGAATACTATATATGGTGGTTAATGCGATGCCCGCACGAATTATTTATACTGCACCATAAAAGCATTTATAACTCAAGCATTTTATGTTATTATATAGCATCCCTTGCACACAAACCGCTCTTGAAAGGAGCACAGACATGGGAGAATACCTCAGACTGCTGATTGCGGGCACTGATGCTCTCACGAGCAGAGAGGTCTATCCGCACAGCGTCCTCGAGATGGGCCAGAACTACGAGACCCTCGGTCAGATCTTCGACCTGGCTTGGGTCAAGGAGATGGCAAGCCACCGCCACGACATTCCGGACGAACCGCGCATCAACACGCACCCGCTTCCGGCCGACGTCGAGATCTACGTCTTCCGCGAGGGTGGCTACGAGATGACGAGAACGGACGCAACCGGCGGCGAGATGACCTGGGCATACGCCAGGGATCTCGCCAAGATCGAGGTTCCAGGGATCGACCACGTCGAAGGCGACTGGCCGATCCATAGCCGCAACCGGGCAGTCAGGGCATACCTCGATGCCCTGCCGGGCAACACTCCCGTCCTGCTCTACCGGCACTAGGGCGCACTACGCGCTTCGCCCCGGCGCGACTTCCCCAGTCGCGCCGGGGCAACCCGCAATTATTGCAAAATCATGGCTCGACTAAGGGTTCGAAACCCATTCAGCGTTACGGGTTTGAAGAGCGAATAATGCCTTTGCCAAGGTAAAATAAGTTCGAAAGCAATTGGGGCGAGTTGGCGGCCAAGTTGCGAACTGAACATTATAAAATTATATGTGAAATGGTGAATGACGTTCGGTTTAGGTCGGTGATGGCTTCGTAGATTTTTGAGCATCGTCTTCGGATGATTTGGCCTGAATCTAACTAGGCGTTTTGATCTCAGCAAGCCTGCGCTCAATGTCTTCGGCTGCTTTTTCATACTGTTCGGCTTCATATACGATGTGTCCGGTGTAGCATGCTTTTACATCGCCAATCTTTGCTTCCTCGTCGGATAGGAGCGTATCAATACGTGCCTTAGTGGTTTCTCGAGCAGGACGTCTTCCCTGGGTGTAATCTGCTTCAACCTGCCTTACCCACCGATACTCTGCATGCCGCCCATTATACCCACCATAGTTATCTTCGCCCTCAGGGTCATGCTCAGCATTCATGGCACTATACAGTGCATTTTCAAAAACAGCTTGATCGTACTTTACCCCGGGAACAGACATCGCTTGTGCACGATCCCGCAAAATAGTCGCACGCCTTCTAACTACTTGGGCCTCGGCTTCCATGCGCACACAGAGCTCTGCAGGATTAGTATACTCAATACTGCCCTCATAACCAGGGCTTCCAATTAACTCTACTGCGCCGGGATTGTCATGTATAGCCTTAGCCCATTCTTCACGCCGAACGGCCCGAGCCTCTGCTCTTTCGATACGTTCCTCAAATTCCTTCCTAGTCTTATTGGCCTTTGCTTGAAAAGCCAGCTCAACAAACTCGGGAGAATCCACACTTACTTCGGAATGTTCCACTTCAAGCTCTTTAATTTCATCTGGCGATATATATGATCTTTTTTCGTTAAACGGATGGAACTGGTCATCCGGTTCATAACCCCTTTCACTCGCATAAGACCTACCTGAAGGGTATCTACTTTCTGTCCTCGCACGGATAATATCCGAAGTCTCACCGGAACGTTTATCTAAAAGTGCAAACCAGTTTGTGCTTTGATAAATATCTTGCCAAGTATGAAATGATCCCCCTACTCTATTTTCTGCCACATCACGAGCGAGATCTTTTACTTCGCTTATGTGTTTGAGTTCAAGCTCTAATACGACTTTCAAAAACTCTGCATCTAGGCGATCACTCTCACTTGACTTTGTTATTTCATTGACCTCTGCTTGACCTTCATTGCTTGCGTCTTCGACTGCACCATCACCAACATGTTCTGAGTGTCCGACTCCTTCATCTTCATCGCCTACATCTCCTCCGAGCTGGCGCCCTAAATCATCGGCACCCTCAAAGTGTTTAGCCCCTTCTCCGCCAGTACCTTCATCTTCGCGTCCATCACCGCCATCAGACATCGATAATCCCTTCGTAATTGATTAAAGCGTACCATATTTTGTTTTATTCTTTGATAAGATCATAAGTAAGCATAAGTACTTTGGGGCGAGATATGGGGCTTGAACCCACGACCTCCGGTACCACAAACCGGCGCTCTAACCAACTGAGCTAATCTCGCCATAAAATGGTGGAGGCCATAACCGAAGTTACAGCCCCCGAGCTAACTTTAATGCTCGTCGTGATTCATTAAAATCAGGCCGGGATAATCCGAGAGACCTAACCAGCTTATTTTACAGTATTATTGGTGCCCCTGGTAGGATTCGAACCTACGACCTTAGGCTTAGAAGTCCTCTGCTCTATCCAGCTGAGCTACAGGGGCATGATATTACTCCCGTAAGTTTAGCATGCTAGACTAATCCCATGCTATCAACCCTGGCGGCCATCATTGTATTACTTGTTTTAACGGTTGCCCTGGTTATACTGCTAACCTTTGCCGCCTACCAGGCATCCCGCAGGCGCATCGGGTACATTCCCCTCCCCGCCCGGGCAGTTCCGGCGGTTATTGATGCCCTTGAACTGAAAGGTACAGGAACATTTATGGATCTCGGCTGCGGCGACGGACGGGTCCTAAAAGCAGCCGCGGCGGCAAATGCAAAGGTTAAGGCTTTTGGGGTGGAAATCAATCCGGTTGTTGTGCTAATTGCGCGCTGGAGCTTGCAGCGCATGCCGCGGGCTAGCGTCAAGCGCGGTGACATTAATAAGGCATCTCTTAATTCAGCCCGCTGGGTCTTCACCTACCTAAGCCATGGCCAAATGGCAGAGCTTGAACCAAAATTCGACGCGGAGTTGTCTAAAGGTTCCCGACTGGTCTCCTGTGACTTTCCCCTACCTAACCGTAAACCAATCCGCGTGATTAAGATTGGCGAGAAATGGCAGCTGGGCCAAACTCTCTTTGTCTACGACTTTTAATTGGATGATTGCTGGAGCGGGTGGCGGGAATCGAACCCGCGTTTTCAGCTTGGAAGGCTGACATAATAGCCACTATACGACACCCGCGTGATGCGTACTGAAATCAAATGGTCGGGGTGAAAGGACTCGAACCTTCGACCTCCTGCTCCCAAAGCAGGCGCGCTAGCCAACTGCGCCACACCCCGGCGGCGATACCTGGGTAATTGTAGCTTAAATTCCGGCTTAGCGCACTACTTCCTTGAGCCGCTTGCCTGCCCGGAAGCGCGGCATTGGCATTTCCGGAATATGAATTTCCGCGCCGGTCTGCGGGTTAACGCCACGGCGGGCCGCGCGCTTACCAAGGTCAAAAGTACCAAAGCCGGTTATTGACACTTTCTCGCCGCGCTTAATCGTGTTTCCGACAATGCCTGTTAATTTTACCAGCATGTTTTCAACCTCACGCTTACTGAGCTGGGTTTCACGAGCTAGAGTTTCAATAAGTTTTTGCTTGGTCATGGTACCTTGAATCCTCACTTATCCTTGAGTATTAGTCTAGCAAATGTTTTCCCCTTCACCAAGCTGAAAAACCACTATAAATCAGGCATTTTTTAGTGATAATTGCCAATTGCGCAAGTAGAACTAGGCTGAAAAGACGCGTCGCATCGGCTGGATGGAGGTGGCTAAACCGTTAGCGCCAACCTCCATAACGACCGCGCAAAATTGACGGCGTCCCCCATCTTCCATTTCATTCACCGTGCGGACGTCTGGCCGCAGCCAGCGCTGAATAATAACCTCTGTTTTCACGCCCAGCGACGAGTCTAGGGCTCCCGTCATGCCGACATCGGTAATATGGGCAGTGCCACCGGGCAAGACTTGGGCGTCGGCCGTTGGAACATGCCAATGGTCGCCAATAACTGCCGTGACTTTCCCATCTAAATACTGCCCTATTACTACTTTTTCACTGGAAAAGTCGCCATGGAAATTCACAATGGTGGCCACGCGGGCAGTACTTTTATGTTCATCCAGAATGTGATTAACTGCCTCCAGCGGGTTGGCCAATTGCAGACCCGCGTTCATTCCCACTATCTGACCCTGTAAGCTAATAATGAGAACTTTACCGAACGGTGTTGCGCTAAGTGCCCAACCCCTTCCAGGTGCATCGGCGGAAAGGTTGGCCGGCCGGATCGCGTTTACAGCGGTTTTGAGGAAGTCGGGGCGGGAAACGGAATGGTTGCCCCCGGTAAAAAAATCAACGCCGGCGGCCATTAATTCTTCGGCATGGTTCGCTTGAAGACCCTTGCCATGAGAAACGTTTTCGCCTTGGGCAATGGTAAAGTCAATCTTGTATTCCTGCTTAATGGTAGCCAGTTCAGCTTTAACGGTTTCCCGTCCCAGCTTGCCGGTAATATCGCCAATGTAAAGGATGTTCATAGTACTATTTGGCGTACTCGATCGCCCTGGTTTCGCGGATGATATTAACCTTAATAACGCCTGGATATTTAAGGGTGGCCTCAATCTTAATGGCTAAGTCGCGGGCCAGCTTAATGGCCGACAAGTCATCAATTTCTTCCGGCACTACGAGAACACGTAATTCACGGCCGGCCGAAACGGCGTAGCTTTTGTGGATACCGGGGAAAGTGTTAGCTAGGTTTTCAAGCTCAGTCATGCGCTTTACGTAGTTCTCCATGGTGTCACCGCGGGCACCGGGGCGGCCGCCGGAAAGGGAATCGACAATCCTTACTATCACGGCTTCTGGGGTGGTGGCATCAATGTCGTCGTGATGGGCCTCAATCGCGTGGCAAACCGCCTCGTCCTGGCCGTACTTAGCTGCCATATCCCGGGAGATGTGATGGTGTTGGCCTTCAATTTCATGGGTTACCGCTTTACCAAGGTCATGCAGCAACGCGGCTGTCTTAACCACCCGAACGTCAGCCCCAACTTCTTTGGCAATCGTGGCCGCCAAGGCTGACATTTCTATGGAGTGCTTAAGCACGTTTTGGCTGTAGGAAGTACGGAAGCGCAACTGGCCAAGTAATTTAATGAGCTCGGGATGCAAGCCGACAACTCCAGCTTCTTTTACGGCCGCTTCACCGGCTTCTTTTACAATTTTATCAATTTCAGATTGGGCTTTAGCAACCACCTCTTCAATCCGGGCAGGATGAATACGGCCGTCGGCCAACAACTTCTCCAAAGTAACACGAGCTACCTGGCGACGAATCGGATCAAAGCTCGAAAGCACAATTACCCCGGGGGTGTCATCAACCAACACATCTACCCCGGTGAGGCGTTCAATCGTTTGGATATTCCGGCCCTCTTTGCCAATAACCCGCCCCTTAAGTTCATCGCTTGGAAGTGCCACGGTCGTTACCGTCCGTTCACTAGCCTGATCGGATGCCATTCGTTCCATGGCGGTTGTTAAAATCATGGTAGCCTGTTCATCCGCTGACTCAACCGCCTCTTGCTGCAGCTTAGCTACCAATCCCACAAGATCGGCCCGGGTATCTTTTTCCATCATTTTCATCAATTTTTCACGAGCATCATCTTTGCTTAGCTTGGCAATTTTCTCCAGATTTTCTTGTTGCTTGGCCCGCATTTTGCGCAAGTCATCCTTCAGCTCTTCCAGGCTGGTTTCGCTTTTACGTAAGGATTCGGAGCGCTTATCGAGTTCCTCCAATTTGCGGTCCAGCGTTGTTTCGCGCTGGCTCACCCGGTTTTCAATCTCCGCCAGCTGTTTGCGGCGCTCTTTTTCTTCGGTTTTAGCTTCTTCAGCGATAGCTAAAGCTTGCTCTTTTGCAGCTAGTGTTAGCTCCTGGGCTTTGGCCTGGGCCTCCTTAACAACACTTCTGGCCTTAGCATCAGCAGTGTTGGTTTTTCTTTTAGCACTATAGACACTTCCCCCGTAGCCCCCGGCAATGCCGGCGACAAGGGTAGCGACTAGTACAGCAACTTCCATAACGCCTCCTCAGGCGCTGAAAATGCAGGCACTTTAAACAGCACTGAACAAAACTAACTTGTGAGATCAGGTATCAGCGTGCAGGGGTGTCTGCTAGGTATCAGCACGTTCTATTATTAAGCAGTAAGTACATTAAACCTCTCCGTCAAAAGCCCGTCAAGCGCCCCGTGGTTTGGTAATGTTGGCTGGGGCGCCATAATGAGGGACAACCTGGCCATCGCTTTCGCCAGCCGCCAAGCGCTTTAAACCGTTATCCACCCAGGCTTCGCCAATTTCACCAACTATAGGAATGGCTTGGGCATATGCGATGGCATTGGCTACCGTTGCGCCAATACGCAACCCGGTAAATGAACCTGGGCCCCTGTAGATAATAATGCCGCTGAGATCACTCCATGTCACCTGGTAGGCATGTAATAATACTTCAATATGGTTTAGGAGTTGGCTGGAAAGCTGGCGCCCGGATTCCCAAACATCCTGTGCAGCCGCTTTTCCCTTTACATCATGTAAAGCCAGCGTTGTAGTGTTGGTAGCGGTGTTAAGAGCGATAATCATAAGCAATCTTTCTCATTACTTCTGCACCGCCCCCGCTAAGGCTTTCCAATGTAATTTCGCGAAGGTTTTCGTCTGCTAGGCGGTTAATCGTTATGCGCAGCCGGGGATTCGGAAGATTAGCATTTCCTTGGCCGGGCCATTCAATAACAGTTATAGCAAAGGGGTCTTTAAGGGTCTCGGCTAACTCTTCAGTTACGCTGTCATGTCCGTTGAGACGGTAGAAGTCATAATGGTGTAGGCTTAACTTACCTTTTAAAGGATAGGTGCGGCTTAAAGTAAATGTCGGACTCGGTACGTCACCCTCAAAGCCTAATCCCGCGGCTATGCCGGTTGTAAGAGTTGTTTTTCCGCTGCCAATATCCCCCTTCAGCTCAATCACGTCTCCGCCCTTCAGAGCCAAGCCGGCCATTCGCCCGAGCTGGACTGTCTCCTCGGAGCTTGCGGTAGAGATAATAAATGTCGTAGCGGAATTCATAGAGAGCATACCCTATAGTAAGGATTGCTAGTGTGATAATCAACCAGGTAGAGGGTTGCAGGTTCCGTGAAGCAGCCATTGGCAAGGCGGCTAACGATGTGGGAACAATTTTGGCCTTCCTTGGTTTTTTAGGCTTAGCTACTTTGGGTGCAGCTGCTTTTTTAGCTTTGGGCGCAGCCTTTGCAGCTGCTTTTTTGATGGTGGCTTTGGGTTTAGCGGTCGTGGCTACCGATACCGGCAACGCGGCAAGCACATTCGCTTGGCCAGGCGTTAACTGAAGTGTCCATTGCCATCCTTCTGGAAATGCCGCCCAGGATTGTCCCGCCAATGCCGCTGGGTAGTCGGGTGTTTGGTCGATTACCTCGCCACTGGGATCAACCAGCTGGACTGCTCCACCACCATTTGTTAACCCAAGCTTCGTTTCCCGCGCATACAAAACGGTGTAGCCTTGGGCTGGAATGACCAGGCCTGGAATCTTGTAGTAATCCCTAAAATTACTGCCGCTTCGGAGCGTGTAATCCTGCAAGTCAACTGACTCACTGGTTGGGTTATAAAGTTCAATAAATTCATCCTCAGCGTCAGTTAACGGTGTTTGGGGGTCAACTAATGCTTCTGAGATGCTTATAGGGGCGTACGTCGTTGGTGCGGCTGCTTCCTCGGCAATCTCATCCGCTTCCGGTGCGGCCGGCACTTCGCCCGGAACTTCTATGGCAGAGGTGGTAGCTTGTGGCTCCGGGACGGTCCGTACGATAAAGTCAGCAGCGTTATTATCTGAATCTACCCCATTTCCTGATTGCGGCTCAAGCCGTCCGGGTAGCCGTTCAATACTAGCGCCGGTAGCCGGGGACGCGGCTGGCGCGCCTCGGGCGCCGTTGCTCGTTTCACCATACCCAAGTAGGTCAATTACTATACCGTCAGCATCTTTCAAACGAATGTGGCCAGCGCTTGATGCCAGGGTGGGCGACCATTCCGCGTCTGCCGCGGCAATATAGGTTTTTTGAGCTACAAGATAGAAGCCCTGCGCTGCAATCGAGCCTGATAGCGCGGCTTTCTTGCTCCAGCTCGTCTCAGTATTTGTCGAGGTGGCCGCCTTATACTCGATAGTCCATCCAGATAAAGGGATGTCTGAATCGGAGGGGTTATAAAGCTCAACAAATTCCTGGCTTGCGCTTAAAGCTGTACCGGTCTGAATCTCGCTGATTAAAGGATGTTTCAATATATTCGCGCTGGCCCGGGAAGGTGATGCCATTAGTGGTAACAAGGCCAGCGCCAAAGCAATACGGATGAAGTTCTGCATTAAGTATATCTCCGCTTAGGTTGTTTGTAATATACTTCCAGTCTGACAAAAGCCTATTAAATTGTTCTTATAGCGCTGTTTATTATTGATTAAACTTTGACAGCTGTTTAATCCCGCTTATGCTACAATGTACCTGTTATGCGTGTATCTGATTCCGAGTTAAAAAATCTCCTGCTTGCCAGTAAGAAGGTTAAGCCGGAGATACTGCAAGCTGCCGAAGAGGCTCACGAACAAACCGGTGAGCCTTTGCTGCAGACTGTGCTCAAACGCAAGCTTATTACCGAGCAAAATTTGCTCAAGCTTTACGCCAAAAGCGTCGACATCCCCTATGTTGACTTGCGTGATGTCGCGATTTCTCACGACATTCTCACCAAAATCCCTGAACGCATTGCCCGCAAGTACCAAGCTGTCTTATTTGGGCAAGATGGCACTACCTTACAGCTGGCAATGGCCGACCCTGAAGATTTCCAGGCCGCTGATTTTATTGCCAAGCAAATTGGACAGGATATTACCATTTATGTTGCCTCGGCCAGCGATATTCTTAGCGCCATCGACCAATACAAAGGCAATATTTCGAGTGAAATCACCAAAGCTATAAAAGACAGCAGCGCTGATGAAGTAGAAAAGCAGCAGGAAGTTAGCGCCAAAGACTTAGCGGAAGACGCGCCTATCGCCAAGACGGTGAATATTGTCTTGGAGTACGCGGTTAAAGCCAGGGCCTCCGATATTCACCTCGAACCGCGCGAAAACTTGGTGCAAGTCCGGTTTCGAATTGACGGGGTCCTAAGGGAAACCATGACATTGCCAAAAAATATTATGGCCGCGGTGGTATCCCGTATTAAAATTTTAGCTAATCTTAAAATTGATGAACACCGAATACCGCAGGATGGGCGCTTCAAATTTGCCGTTGGTTCCAAAACGGTGGCCCTGCGGGTTTCTACCTTACCAATTATGGATGGGGAAAAAGTCGTCATGCGTATTTTGGACGAGGGGGTACGTGCCTTAACGCTCGAGGAACTAGGATTTGAAGGTGAGGCGCTGGGCCGGATTGAGCGCGGCATTCGTAAACCGCACGGCATGGTTTTAGTAACCGGCCCCACCGGGTCAGGAAAATCTACTACTCTCTACAGCGTACTCAGCATGCTCAACACACCAGGCATCAATATTTCTACCGTTGAAGACCCGGTGGAGTACCGGGTGCCCGGAGTCAATCAAACCCAAGTCAACCCAAAAGCTGGAATGACCTTTGCAGGCGGCTTACGCGCGCTTTTGCGGCAGGACCCAAATGTCATTATGGTAGGCGAGGTACGGGACGGAGAAACCGCCGACTTAGCCGTACAGGCGGCACTGACCGGGCATGTAGTACTTTCAACCCTTCACACTAACAATGCCGCCACCACCCTGCCGCGCTTGCTCGATATGCAAATTGAGCCCTTCCTGATTGCTTCAACCGTTAATACGGTCATTGGCCAGCGGTTGGTGCGCCGTCTATGCTCGTCATGCCGTGTCGCCTACGTTCCTGAAGGGCAGGTGTTGGCTGATATAAACCGGGATTTTGAAACGGTCAGTGCTGTGAAATATATCCAGAAAGCGATCGCTGTCAAGACGGAAGAAGTCAAGCCCCCTGCAAAAAAAGAGCTGCGGCCCCTGCATCCAATCGGACAATCCAAATCAATACTGGATAAAATTGCTTCCGACCCAAATATCATCGAACGCAGTTCCGAAGATGCCAAATTATTGAAACAAAAGGCTGCGGAGCTGGATCCCATAGCCGAAGAGCCGCCACCGGCGGCGGCCGAGCTTGTTTCCGGCCCCGAGCTTAAGGCGCTAAAAAACGGACAGTTCACTCTCTATAAGGCCAGTGACGGCTGCGACCAGTGCGGCGGCAACGGTTACCTGGGACGGCTTGGTATTTATGAGGTTTTGGAAGTGAATACGCAAATTCAGCAAATGATTGTCAGCCATGCTACAAGCGAAGACATTCAAAAGCAGGCCATCCAATCCGGCATGCTCACCATGCAGCAAGACGGTTTTCTCAAATCTCTGCGTGGCCTTACCACCATCGAAGAGATTTTACGGGTTACCAGAGAGTAGGATGGCAACTTTTACCTATACCGCGCGCGATCATAGTGGGACCATTCAAAAAGGCAGTTTAGTTGCCAACGACCAAGCCGCGGCGGCGGCAAGCCTCCTCGATCGGGAGTTGGTGCCAATACTCATTAAAATCGAATTTGCCAAGGCCGGCGGTAAAGGCCTAAGTTTAGGGAAATTTAAGTTTGGCGGCCGCGTAAAACTTGAGGAGAAGGTAATATTCTCGCGGCAGTTTGCCACCATGATCAACGCCGGTGTTCCGTTAACCCAATCACTTACTATGCTAAGCGGCCAAACCGCTAATAAGCATTTTCAATCAGTTATCTCTGATATTACAAAACAAGTTGAAGGCGGCTCAACCCTAAGCGACGCGCTGGCGGCACACACGGATGTTTTTTCCGCAGTATACATCAATATGATTAAAGCTGGTGAAGCTGGAGGCATGCTTGACGGAGTACTTGAGCGCTTGGCCGTCCAGCAGGAAAAAGACGCCGCGGTAGTTGCCAAGGTTCGCAGCGCCATGATTTATCCCGGGATATTACTTACGGTTACATTGGGTTCGTTTGTTTTTCTTATGACTTATTTAGTGCCCCGGATGTCGGTAATTTTTGAAAGCATGGGGGCAGAACTGCCATGGTATAGCAAGCTCATGCTGGCTATTAGCAGCGGCCTGGTAAACTATGGGATTTTTATACTCGCTGGGCTTGTAGTGCTGGGCATAGTTGCGTTTCGTTTTAAGCGCACCGCCCGCGGCAAAGCCATGATTGATAAACTGCTTATTCGATTGCCCATACTTGGGCCAATCATCATTAAGGTCAATGTCGCCCGGTTTGCGCGAACTTTTGGCTCGCTGATGGCTTCAGGGCTCTCGGTGCTCGAAGCGCTTAATACCAGTGCCGACGGTTTAAACAATACGGTTTTTCGCAATGGCTTGCACGAAGTTGCCAGGCAGGTTAAGGCCGGTAAACCGATAGCCGAGCCGCTTAACGCGCTCGCTGCCTTTCCTCCTATCGTCGGCCAAATGGTTGCGGTTGGTGAGGAAACCGGAAAACTTGATGAAATTTTACTCAAATTGGCAAGCTTCTATGAACGTGAGGTAGACACGGTGGTTGCCGGAATCACCTCGGTAATTGAGCCAATTCTCATCGTCTCATTGGGGGGTATTGTCGGGTTTATCGTCATTGGAGTGTTCGGGCCGCTGGCGTCATTGAATCAAGCCATTTAAGCTGTCTAATGCAAAAATCCTTGACACGCACAACATAAAAATTTTACAATTAGGTCAATAGAGCTTATGCTTTGTTTAGTACCATAATAAGAAAAAAAATTAGGAGGTGAGCACTCACATGAAATTATTAAAGAAACAAGGTGGTTTTACGCTACTTGAGCTTTTGATCGTTATCGTGATCATTGGTATTCTAGCCGTACTAATCATCCCGAACTTAATTAGCGGTCCGCAACGCGCGCGCGACTCACAGCGTAAGGGTGATCTCCACAAGATTCAAACAGCGCTTGAGTTGTACTACAACGATAACAACAGCTATCCCACCGCGGGCGCTACAACGTGTACACCAAGTGTAGCTGGCTGTTTGGGCACGGTTCTCACGTCAGGAGGCACGCCTTACGCCAAGTCTGTGCCTAACGACCCTAAAGGTGGTCAGAACTACACATACGAAACCTCCCCAACGGGTTGTGGTGATGGCGCTTGTATAAGCTATACGCTCAGGGCTACGCTTGAAAATGCCAAGGACAGCCAGGCTACAGCTGGTGTCTACACACTCAACTCAGCAAATTAACTAATAGTCTAACCTAGCTAAAAAGCCGCTGACCGGTAACGGCAGCGGCTTTTTAATACGAGACAATCATGATCAAAAAAACCGCTTACGCTATAATAAAGCTAATGCCTAAAGACGTTGTAAAAAACTTAAAGTCGAGTGATGGTTTTACGCTGGTTGAGCTAGTAGTAACCGCTGTTTTCATCAGCATAACCTTAGTTGCCATTATTAATATATTTATTTTTACCGGAAAGTTAAACAAACAAGCGCGCAACCTGGCAGTCGCAACCGCCCTAGCTGAAAAAAAACTTGAAATTTATCGAGATGCGGGCTTTAATGCACTCCCCCTGGGTACGCCGGCGGAAACCTTTACCGCCTCCTTGCCCGCTAGCCTTGGCTCGCCTAAGTCGGCCGTAGCCAACATATCATCGCCGCAAGCCGGATTAAAGCAAGTTGATGTTATGATTTCCTACACCGATGACAAGAAAACAAAAAAGGTTCAGGTTTCAACCTATATGGCTCAACGCGGTATCAACCGATGAAAAAAGATCAGCGCGGGCTTACCTTATTAGAGCTCTTGATAACTATGTCAGTTATGGGAGTACTGGCCTTGGTAGTGTCCCAATTTTATATTGATAGACTAGTTGATTATGCTCGCACGGATTCATTAACCATTCTTCAGAGCAATACCAAGCAAGCTCTGGAAAGTCTGAGGCGCGATATTCAGTCAGCTAGAATGATTGAGACAACCAACCAGTGGCCCGATCTACACGGGCCAGGTGGCAATCCGTATGGATGGTCATCAAGCAACAGCTCGCCGTCTACCCTAGTCTTGGCCGTTCCGGCAGTCGATAGTAGCGGCAACCTGATTTATGTCAATCCGTCCCATAGCGGTATTCACACCAATGACGTTATTTATTATGTTGATGGGGCTAAAAATCTTCTTTACCGCCGCGTAATTGCTAATCCCGTAGCGGGCAATACCGCCCGTTCTACCTGCCCGCCTCCAGGCACATCGACGTGTCCGCCAGATGGCCAAGTAATTGAAGATATTGCAAACATGGTTATATCTTATTTCGATTCTGAAAATGTCTCTACCAGCACCGTGGCTAACGTTTATTCCCTGGATGTCACTATTTCGCAAACCCGTTCAAAGTTTGGTCACGCGTACTCCAATAGCTTAAATTCACGAGTAACGTTGAGAAATAAGCCATGAAAAAATTTGCTCGCCATCTTCATTCGGAATCGGGCGTGGTTTTAGTTGGAGCAATGATATTTACTTCCTTTTTTATCGTAACTTCCTTGGCGGTGGCGGAATTTGCCCTGTCCCATTACACCAGCACGCGACGCACCCTCGCCAACGCTAGTGCGCTGAACGCGGCCGAAGCGGGAGCCGATGCCTTTATGAATAATATTAATATTAATACTGCCTATCAAGGCACCACTACTGCCCCAGCAGGCACGAGCAACTCATGCACGGGACACACCATAAATCCTCTCACGCTTGTTGATAATTCAACTCAAGGAAAGATCACCTATGAATCTTGCGTAACAGACGGTTCTATTCAAAACGAGAAAGTGGTATACGCTACGGGTAAAGTTTATCTTCCGGCAACCGCTCCCTCACCAATCTCAACCCGTAAAGTTCGGCTGATTATTAATCAGGCTTTTCCTCCGGACTTTACGATCATGGCCGGGCCGGGAGGGCTGGTGCTAGGCAATAACGTACGCATTACGGCCGGACCTATTTATGTTGGCGGCAAGCTTATTATGGGAAACAACGCTGTAATCGGTAGTATAGCCACCCCTGTGGACACCTACGTTGCCGATATGACCTGCCCTTCTCCAGCCAACAGCACCTACCCACTGGCATGCAGCTCGGGCAATAGTGTGACAACCGACACCAATTCGCATATATATGGTGAAACGCACCCCCTTAATAACGTGGATAAGCCGGGGAATTTTACCCATACGGGTGTCGTAGATCACATCGTCCCTCCGATAAACCTCCCCCCAGCCGATCACGGCGCCTTAACCAGTGGCATACCCAATGCGGGCTCTATGGCGTCCCAATCCTGCAGCGGCGGGGTAATGCACCTGTCGGGTCACTACACGGGTGCCAGCACAACGACCTTAAACGGATCAAACAACTGCACCATTTACCTAGACGGCGATGTCTGGCTGGACGGCAACTTAACTCTGGGCAATAACAACACCCTTAAGCCGGGTAACGCCGTGGGGGCGCCGGTAAAATTAATTATTGACGGCTCGACTGGCTTTACGAGCGGAAATAACAGCTTTATTACCGCCAATAGTAATAATATTGGCTTTAATATGTATACATTCTGGTCGGCAGACACTAGCTGCAGGCCCGGTTGCAGTAATGTTACGGGAACCGCGCTAGCCAACTCTAAAGATATTACTACCATTAATTTAGCCAATAATGTCAGCGGAGCGGCCAACATACTATTTTACTCCCGGTGGACGAAACTCAGGCTTTCTAACAATGCCACCGTGGGGCAGCTGATTGGGCAGACCATTGAGCTTAATAATAACGGGAACATTCAATTTTCCAGCACCACGTCCAGCACTCCTAGTGGCTGGGATGTCCGCTATTACGAGAGGTTGTTTAATTGACGCTCGTCTCTTACTGATAGGTTTGCTATAATTAAAATGGTAATGCTTTAATGAGGTGAGTGTGCGCGTTCCCCTAATTTATAAAGACAAGCTACAGTATGGTTTTGATATTGGTACCCACAATGTCAAAATAGTCCAGTTACGCAAAGCCGGCCGCAAAACGGTCGTCCAAGGCTACGGATCCGCGTTCTTTCCACCCGAATCAGTGGTGGAGGGTATCATCGCTGACCCTGTTGCTATGGCTAAAGTAATAAAACCTTTGTTGCGCAATTTAACCTATGGAAAACTCACTTCTAACCGAGTAGTAACCGGGCTGCCGGCAACCAAGCTTTTTACCCGCACGCTTGAGCTCCCCCCCATGAACGGAAGTGACTTAGAACAGGCCATAAGCTACGAGGTTGAGCAATATGTGCCGGTCCCCGTTAACGATCTCTATATCGACCACGAGGTAGTTAATACGACTTCGGGCAATGATCCCCACATGGATGTATTAATGATGGCCGCGCCTCGTGCCATCGTGGATTCGTATCTCAAGTTATTCGATGAACTTGGTATAGAGGTGGGAGCTATGGAGGCGGGAATGGCAGCGGTAATCCGGGCCCTCTTACACTCTGGGGATGCCGGGGGTAGTACGCTGGTAGTCGATATTGGCTCCCTATCATCCGACCTAACCATTTACGACACCTTTATTCCCCTTACCGGCAGCGTTCCTGTGGGAGGGCAACATTATACCGACGCGCTGGTATCAAGCTTGGGGATTAAGGTCGCGGAAGCCAATGAAATTAAAGAGAAATTTGGCCTAACCCCCAGCGGAATGCACGATAAGGTTTTTCCCGCGCTAGAACCTCAGCTCCAAACATTAGTGAAAGAAATAAAACGGGTTATAAAATTCTACGAAAGCCGCCACGAAGAAACCAAGAAGGTCGCTTCCCTGGTGCTCTCGGGCGGAACCGCCCAAATGCCGGGGTTAGACCAATACTTGAGCGAGCAAGTCGGGCTGCCCCTAACCGTTGGAGACCCCTGGAAAAACCTTGAGATTAAGAAAGAAAACCATCCCCAGGAAACGCCGATGTACGCGACAGCCATTGGGTTAGCTTTGCGAGGCCTGCTATGATCAACCTCCTTCCACCCGAAATAAAAAAACAAATTTCTTATTCTCGCTATAACCGATCGCTACTTGGTTATTTTTGGCTCGTCCTCTTTTTAACGGCCGGATTAGCGGGCAGCTTGCTTGGCGCTTCCTACTTCTTACATGAAGATATCAAACGGGTCGAAGCCGAACTTACCGTCAAGCACAAGCAGGTCGCCTCATATAAAGATCTTCAGCAAAAAGCCAAAGCGGCTGGAAGCCGGTTGGCAGCGATTAACGGGATCCAAAAAAATCAGGCGAAATTTTCGGTCTTACTGGCTGATTTGGCTGAATATATGCCCCAAGGAACGGCAATCTCAAATATAGTCTTAACCGGAGACGATAAACAGCCGGTCCGCCTTACCGTCAACGCGCTTGACTACAAAACCGCCCTTAGCTTCCGCGACAGTATTGCCCGCTCGCCTCGGATTAGCGCCGCGGACATTGAGAACATTAAGCGTCAGCAGGACAACTATTCGGTGGTCGTGGTTTTCGCCTTTAAGCCGGGAGACGCCAAATGAGCCCGCAACGACTTTTTTATGTCCTTTGCGGTTTATTGCTGCTTCTAATTGGAGGCGGCGGCTTTGGTTACTATGTCACCAGCCAGTATCTTGCCTCAGGCGTCACCTCCTTCTCCCAAAGTCTTGCTCAAAATGAAACCGCCGATAACAACTTACGGCGCCTGGCAAAGCTACAGAAAGAATATAAGCAGCTTGAGCCGTTTTTGCCGCTTATTAATGAAGCTTTGCCCCCCGAGAAAAACCAGTCAAAAGTAGCCTTGCAGCTTCAAAACATCGCTACTGCCAGCGACATGCGCATTGATAACATTGACTTTCCCGCCTCCGGCCAGCCTGGCCCGTTAAGCCAAACCACTCCGGTGGGTGACGCGCTTGCCCTTCAAGTCACCTTTCAGCTACAAGGAACCTACGAGCAACTGCAAAACTTTCTGCGGCGCCAGGAAAAACTTGACCGCTACAGCAGCATGAATTCTCTTAGCATCAGTCCTGCGGAATCAAGTCGGCTACTGGGATTCAGCATTGTACTTAACGTGTTTATAAAGCCATGAACCAAAGCATTTCATTTAAAAGCCTCAACCCAGCCAAGCTCCTAGCGGTGTTCAAGCAGTACCACCGGCTTATCGTGTTACTGATTATAGGTTGCTTGTTCGCCTATACGGGCTATCGGATTAGCCAAATTAATAGCGCCCAGCCAGACCAAGCCTATATAAATACCCATAAGAATGACCTGGCGGTGCCAAACTTTAAAGCTTATTCAAATACCCTTCAGCAACTGCGGGAACTGGACTCCTCCGGTGATACCACTATTCCCATTAGGCCCGGGAAGCAGAATCCATTTTCGCTTTAGTAAGCAGCTTTTTAATACCTGCTTGCAGCTCAATGCACCGAGCTATATCTTTATTAATTCCAGTTAACTCCTGCCGGTAAACGCCTGGAGCAAGTTTGGCAGCGGCCTTCACACTAAAGTACCCTGAGCCGACGTCGGAGGCTCCACGCCAAGATGGAGGTAGGCTTTTGGGGTAACGCGCCGACCCCGCGGTGTTCGATCAAGCATCCCGATTTGCATAAGATAAGGTTCGTATACATCTTCAATGGTAGTTTGCTCCTCTGAGCACAAGGCTGCCAATGTCTGCAGGCCCACCGGCCCCCCACCGTAATTATCAATTATGGCCGCCAGCAATTTTCGGTCGGCCGTATCCAGCCCCAACTCATCAATTTCAAGCATCTCCAGAGCTTGGCGCGCGACCTCGGCGCTGACCTTTCCGTCATGTTTGACCTCCGCGAAATCCCGCACCCGCTTAAGTAAACGATTGCCAATCCGAGGGGTTAAGCGGGAGCGTAACGCGATTTCCTCCGCCGCTTTGGCATCTAGGCTAATGCCTAAAATACGGGCTGACCGCTGCAAAATCTGCACCATTTCTTCAGGAGTGTAGTATTCAAGGCGATGCACCATCCCAAAACGATCGCGAAACGGCGCCCCCAACGCGCCCACACGGGTAGTAGCGCCAATAAGAGTGAACCTAGGCAGATCCAGCCGCATGCTTTTAGCGCTTGGACCCTTTCCAAGCATAATATCCATCCCAAAATCTTCCATGGCGGGATAGAGAACCTCTTCCACTGTTTTAGGTAGCCGGTGAATTTCATCAATAAATAAGATATCCCCATCCGCCAGGTTAGTCAGGATAGAGGCCAGGTCTCCGGCCCGCTCAATTGCCGGACCGGAAGTAACGCGCAGGCTACTTCGCATCTCTGCCGCGATAACCCCCGCCATAGTGGTTTTACCAAGCCCAGGCGGTCCGTATAGCAAAATATGGTCCACCGCGTCGCTACGGGCTCCTGCCGCTTGGATCGACATCTGCAACGTATCTTTTAGCAGCTGTTGCCCTACATACGACTCAAAGCTTTTCGGACGGAGAGTTTCTTCAAGCTGGAGCTCAATGGGATCTTCGGTTGGTTCGGCGGCAACGGTAACGCGTTCAATCATAGGGGTATTATATCAAGTGCTTAGAAATAAGCGAACAAAATACGAAACTAACGGTTCCTATGAAAGTTGCTTGAGGGCCGCCTTTACGCGGGCTTGCTCCCCCACAATATCGTCTGGGATACCCCGCAACGCCTCAGCCGCTTGGCTGGGAGTATAACCCAACCCAATCAGCGCTTGGTAGGCGGTGTCGGTTGAGCTAACCGCCGTGCCAGCTTGACTGCCGGCTAGTATACCCAAGCTGTCCATCTTGTTTTTAAGTTCAACCACAATCCGCTCCGCCGTTTTCTTGCCAATGCCGGCAACACCACGTAAAATTTCCGGATCCCCGCCGGCAATCGCCGACTGTAGTTGATCTAATGTCGCCGATGAAAGCACATTAATAGCCACCTTCGGCCCAATACCGCTTATGCTTAAAAGTTGTTCGAAAAAATGCTTGCTTGCTACATCGCTAAAGCCGTAAAGGTTATGGGCATCCTCCCGAATCTGCTCATAGATATAGAGGCTTGCCTCCTCACCTTGCACTAGCCTCCCATGGTCGGCTGCTGCTAGTACCACCTCATAACCAACGCCGCCAGCTTCAATAATTACCGATCCCACCGTTTTTTCGATTACAATTCCGCGCAAATGGGCGATCATCGCGACACACCAACTAGCTGGTTGGCATGGGTAATAGCAATCGCCAACCCATCAGCCGCGTCATCCGGCTTGGGGATACCGCTTAAGCCCAGCATCATTTTCACCATTTCTTGCATCTGCTTTTTTGTGGCCCGGCCATAACCGGTAATGGCCTGCTTGACCTGTAGCGGGGTGTATTCCGCCACCGCAACGGCGTGCTCGGCAGCGGCCAGCAATACCACACCCCGGGCTTGGCCAACCGTAATCGCGGTAGTCACATTCGAGGCAAAATACAGCAGTTCTACCGCCATGCAATCAGGCCGATACTCATCTAGCAGCTCATTCAGGCCGTTATAAATTTCGCTAAGGCGCTCCGGCATTGGTTGGTCGGCAGGGGTCAAAATCACTCCGGCATCGATAAAAGTGACCTTGCCGCCCTGCTTTTCGATCACCCCAAAACCAGTGGTAGCCGTACCCGGATCAATGCCCAGAATCTTCACGCCCGTAAGCTTTCTGATAGCTTGTCCGAGAAATCAAAATTGGCATGAGTAGTGGTAACATCGTCCATTTCTTCCAAAGTGTCCATGAGCCTCAAAAGTTGCTGCGCGGTTTTTTCATCTTCAATTAAAACGGTATTTTTAGCAATGTATGCCAGTTCCGACGATTTAATGTTATAACCCATCTCAGTCAGCTTCGTTTGGACAGCATTGAGTTGCTTTGGAACGGTGTAAACTACCAGCTCAGTGTCTTCGCTCTCCACGTCATCGGCACCCGCCTCAATCGCATCTAGCGTAGCCTCCTCCAAGTCTTTTGGTTCGAAACGAATTATCCCCCTTTGGTCGAACTGGTACACCACCGACCCGGCATCAGCTAGCCGCCCGCCGCTCTTACTGAGGGCTGTCCGTACTTCCGGACCGGTGCGGTTGCGGTTATCGGTCGCGGTTTCAATAATAAGGGCTGCCCCGCCGGGGCCATAGCCTTCATAAGTAATTTCTTCTATCTGGTCGCCGCCTAACTGGCCGGAACCGCGCTTAATTGAACGCTCAATATTAGCGGCCGGCATATTAGCGGCCTTGGCCTTTTGAATTGCCAACCGCAGCGAGAAGTTCATTTCCGGATCAGCCCCGCCTTTTTTGGTGGCTAGGGCAATCGCGTTGGCCAGCTTCGTAAAGACCGCGCCGCGCCTGGCATCAGCGATGCCTTTTTGATGCTTAATTGAATGCCATTTGGAGTGCCCAGACATAGAAGTTCCCGCTTAACGAAGATAAAAATGAGTACATTTATTATAGCATTTATCTGTTGAAACGATCAAAAAGCGAACGTTAACTCTAGATTGCAAAAAATTTCCCCTGCACCGGACCAGACCTCACGGCCCGGCCCGGTGCTAGAGTCGGTGGGGATACACGGCAACCTTGCCGGGGTGAAAATGCACCTCGTAACCGTCGCTATGGATGCCGATCAGCAATCCGCAGTGGCGGCAGCGGCCTGCGATCCGAAAGTAATGACGCTCCCCCACATGGAACTGGAAGACGTCACCACGCGGCGAGCACCGATCGGACGAACCCCTCGGTCTGATGGATGGTACAATCGACCCGTTGGTCGTGTACACGACTTGAGTGCCGGCATATGCACCGAAGTTGCCCAGATTTGGACCGTTGGTCCAGCTGATCCCACCCGGAGTACGTGGCCCATAGGCGCTGGCTGACGCGAGTACTGCTTGACTCGGAACAGCCAGCAACCAGGCGCTTCCTGTTGAAGGCGTCGAGTCGCCCCCTTCTTTGAGCACTGCTCCTCCTTGATGTTGACCTGTTGCAAGCTGAATCCGTTGTTCAACCGTAAGCAAATAATATTCTTAATTCCCTATAACTACAATGGTTACGCTTATTACCCTAACTTCGTATCAAACGGCGAATACTCTTTCGCTGCTACGGCCTCAGGATGCCGTGCTCGCCAGCGATACAAGGCAATAGTCAAAGCCACTACCAGCCCATAGAGCATGAGCACCTGTTTGATTGAAACCGCAAAGTTCACATTGGCATGCGGCCAGGTGGCAAACCATTGGCTAATCCCCACCATCATGCCAAGCAAGCCGGTCGCGGGCAGCGCAACCCAAGCACCAACAACCGGCGACACCATGGCCGCGAGACCCGTTAGGAAGCTTAATAACATCGCGAGCGGAACCAATGGCAGAATAACCACGTTGGTTATTGAAGCGACCAGCGAGAAATTGGTAAACAGCCCGAGGATCAATGGTGACGTGAGTATTTGGGCGGCGCTCGATTCAATTACCAGCGACTTTATCATAGTGGGTCGCCGCACCCAGCGTTGCTCCATCAGCGGTGCCAACACCAGAACCCCCAGGAAGGCTAGGAACGATAACTGCCAGCTGATATCGCGCATTAAGTAATCCGGCTTCCACGCCACAGTCAGGGCCGCTGGAATAGCGATGATGACGAGGGGGCGAACGGTATACCCGTAGTAGGCAATCAGCAAACCCAACGACGAAACCAGCGCGGCCCGCACAATCGGGGCGCTAAAACCGGTCACAATTAAAAATCCCGCGATCAGCCACAGGCTCACTGCCGTCACGCTGAAATTTGATAAGATGCCTGATAGCCGGCGCATGGCGTGAATGATGATGGTCAGGTTGTAACCTGACACCGCGATGAGATGCGACAATCCAACAGCCGTTAACACGTCTTGCAGATTTTTATCAATCATTGAACGGACGCCAATGAGTAGCCCAATGCCAAACCCTGACGCTGGTTCGGGAATGGCTCCCCGAGCCGCGGCGAAAAAACGCTGCCGCACCTTTTCCAACGGCGACACCTCCCTGGAAGTCACGACGACTTCGGCAAAGCTTATTTGTGACGGAACCCCTCCGCGCCGTGTCTTAAGTTTTCCCCGCGCCACAATATGGTATCCGCGAAGCATGTCCTTGTACGGCGTATAGATGAAGACGTCTTGATTAACTCTGAGGCCATCCATAGACACATCACTTAACTTAAACCCAACTTGGTTGTTGGTTGTGACCACCGGATCATCTCCCACCACGCCTGACAAAATTACCTTTTGACCCAGCTGCTTACCAATTGGCGTGTTCGGCAGATCGGTTGCCACGCCACGCCAAAACCCAAAAACGAAAAGTACCATTACGACCAGCCCGAAACGCAGCCGAAACAATACCAGTGCGATCACCGCCATGCACAATAAAAAGATTTCACCATAACCGTTCCACAAACGGCTTACCAAAACTCCAAACAATAAAGCGGAGGATCCCCAGCAAATTTGGGCAGTTCTCCCCCGTCGCCATGACTTCATAAATATAATTTTATAAAATCACTATTAAACTAGGGTTAAATTGCGTAAAATTCAACTCCTCGACCCCAGCTACCTCAATATTCTCATGATATTATTAGCTCATGGAGCAGGTACCTACAAGCAAGCAAAAGCCAACTATTAAAAAAATAATATTGGCGTTTTTTGGTCCCTCCCTGGCTATAGCAATTACTATTTTTGGATATGCGCTAGTTAATTTCGCTTTAAGCTATAGCGCACCGGGCAGCTTAGTGGCCTTCCATACAATTGTAAACATTATTCTCTTTTTATTTGGCGCCGCCGCCGTGATAAGCATTCCCTTAGGTATTATTATAGGAATAATTTGGCTCGTGGAGCGCATGTCAGCTAAATAGCTACCTGACCAGACCTAAATAAAAATAGGGGTTTTGGAAATGTTACGCCAGTTGCAGCGCTTCTTCCAGCGCCGGTTGGTCCCAGCCCAACACGCCGACGACACTGCCGTCGTCGCGGATGATCTTGGTTACCGGGACGCCGCGGGAACCGCTGAGCGCCACAGACTCCTGGATAAACTCCGGTTGCAGGTCAAGCAGAATTTCCTGGTACGGTTGGTTGTGAGCGGTTAAAAATTCCTTTACTTCCTTGCAGTACTTGCAGGTCGTTGTTGAAAAGATCGTTACTTGCGCCATAATTCCCTCCTTACCAATCTAAGTTTCCGCCGGTCTGATACTCAGTTACCGTCGTTTCAAAAAAGTTCTTTTCTTTCTTTAGGTCTGTAATTTCACTCATCCAGGGGAACGGGCTAGGTGTACCGTAAACTTTAGCCAATCGGATTCGTTCCAGCCGCCGATCGGCAATGTATTCCAAGTACTGGCGGATCGTTTTTTCGTTGAGACCCAATAGAGGTTCAGGCAAACAATCCTTGGCGTAAGCGTGCTCCAGTTCAACCGCCTTAACCACGTTGTCGGTAATTTCTTTCTGAAACTCGGCCGTCCAGATGGCAGGGTTCTCATCCACAAGACCATTAATCAGGTCTGATCCGAAGGCTAAGTGGACCGACTCATCCCGCAGGATGTACTCAAACTGTGTCCCCACACCCACCATCCGGTTCTGGCGCTTAAAGGAGAGCATCATCACAAAGCCAGCGTAAAAGAAAATGCCTTCCATGATGACGTAGTAGCCAATTAAGTCATGGACGTACCGCTGCACATTTTCCGGGGTATCCGGCTTGAAGTCATCGCTGAAAATACTTTTGGTCATATCCACCACAAAGTCATCTTTGGCCGCGATGTTGGGGATGGTCAGGTACATGGTGTACACCTCATCCGGGTTCAAGCCTAATGAGTCGCAACAGTAAATGAAGGTGTCGGTATGGATGGCCTCTTCATAAGCCTGGCGCAAGAGGTATTGGCGGCATTCCGGATTAGTGAGGTGCTTATAGACTGACAGGACAATGTTGTTCGCGGTCAGGCTTTCAGCGGTTGAGAAAAAGCCCATGTTCCACAGGATTAAGCGCCGCTCGGCGTCACTGAGGCCGCCCGCCCGTTTCCACAGTTCAATGTCGTCTTGCATGGGAACCTCTTCAGGTACCCAGTTGTTGGCAACCCCTTTTTTGTAATGGGCCCGCGCCCAGTTGTACTTAATGGGGAGGATCTTATTGGGATCGGTACCTGAAGCGTTCAACAGGGTTTTTCTTTGAATGGTCGGTGAAGGCGCCGCTGTTGACGGCTTAATTGGTTCTTCCATGGTTCCTCTTTCTTATTGGCAGGCTTCGCAGTCAGGATCTTCAATCAAGCATAGCTTGGGAGCTGGTTTGCTTGATAGGATGGTAACCTGAGTTTCCGGACGGGCCAGTGTGGCGGTTGGCGCGCTCTGCTGGATTGGGTTCACGCCAACGGTTGGCGTAGCTGGCGCGACCGACTCCCCTATTGAATCTAAATCCGACATAAATGTTGAGGATGTAGGTTCAACTGACACTGGTGCCTCCGATGATACAGGGGTTGGCAGTGCAGATGCAACCGGCGGGCTCACTGGAGCGTAAGAGGCAATGGGAGCTGGCGCGGCAGGAGCCGCTGGCATTACCGGTGCCGGAGCGGGCGATGGAGCCGCTGCTACCGGAGCGGGCATCGGCGGGGCCGAAACCGGAGCTGGAGGCGTAACGGGAGCGACTACCGGACTAGGCGCGACTAGCTGGGCAGCGGTGGCCATGGGGGCGGCCTGCGACTGCTGGAGAGCCACCGAACTCTTTTCAATTGAGCTGGCCGCTTGGGTCCGGAGGTAATAGGTAGTCTTCAGGCCCATGTGCCAGGCCAGCATATAAAGCTCTGCTAAGCGGCGGCCGGAGGTACCGTTATAGAACATGTTAAGCGACTGGCTTTGGTCGATCCACTTGCCCCGGTAAGCGGCAGCTTTAATCAGCCATTCGGTATCGATATCAAACACTTCTTTGTACTTCGACCGAAGGCGGGGCGGGATAACCGATACGTCGCCGATGCTGCCATCGTGCTGCTTAATCTCATCTAAGACAGTTTGGTTCCAGAGGCCCAGCTTCTTTAAGTCTTCTACCAAGTAAGTGTTGACGACGGTAAAGTCACCGCTGATGTTGGCTTTGACGTACAGGTTTTTGTAGATGGGTTCAATACAAGGGAAGCAACCGCTGATATTGGAAATGGTAGCTGTCGGGGCAATTGCCATGGTGTTGGAGTTACGCATACCATGCTTCTTTACCGCTTCGCGAACCGGGGTCCAGTCGAGCTTAGAGGTGCGCATCACGCCAATTGGCATACCGCGCTCCTGTTCGAGAAGGTTCAAGGTATCGATGGGGAAAATACCCCGGTCCCACTTGGAACCCTCAAAGCTGCTGTAAGCTCCACGCTCGGCGGCCAAGGCGGCCGAAGCGGCGATAGCGTGGTAGGAGATGAGCTCCATGCTGTAGTCGGCAAAACGGACGGTTTCATCGCTATCGAAGTCCATGTCGGCTAAGTATAAGGCATCCTGGAATCCCATGAGCCCCAGGCCAACCGGTCGGTGGCGGAGGTTCGAGGTTTTGGCCTCAACGGTTGGGTAGTAGTTGAGGTCGATAACGTTATCGAGCATCCGCATAGCGGTTTTAACGGTTTTAGCAATTTTTGCTTCATCCAGCTTGCCATCGGTCATATGGCGGCCTAAGTTAACCGAACCCAGGTTGCAGACCGCGGTTTCTTCGGCTGAGGTATTAAGCGTGATCTCAGTACACAGGTTTGAGTTGTGCACCACGCCAACATGGTCTTGAGGCGAACGCACATTCGATGGGTCTTTCCAGGTAATCCACGGGTGACCGGTTTCAAACAGCATGGTGATCATTTTGCGCCACAACTCTTTGGCAGGCATGCGCTTAAAGGTTTTGATTTCACCGCGATCGGCCTTTTGCTCGTACTCAATATACTTCTTCTCAAATTCGCTGCCGTAAATATGGTGCAGCTCGGGAGTCTCATCGGTAGAAAAAAGCGTCCACTGGCCGTTGTCGTTAATGCGCTTCATGAACAAGTCGGGTACCCAGTTGGCGGTGTTCATATCGTGGGTACGTCGGCGCTCATCACCGGTATTGCGGCGCAGGTCTAGGAAGTCCTCAATGTCGTAGTGCCAGGTTTCAAGATAGGCGCAAGTGGCGCCGCGGCGTCGGCCGCTGCGGTTAATTGCTACCGTCACGTCGTTGGCAATGCGCAAAAAGGGTACCACGCCTTGGCTGCTAATGTTGGTGGCTTTAATAAGGCTGCCGGTACCGCGGATGTTGGTCCAGTCGGTACCAATGCCGCCCGCGTACTTTGAAAGCTGGGCGTTATCGCCATAAAGTTTAAAGATATGGTCAAGGCTGTCTTCTACCGTGTTGAGGTAACAGGAACTCATTTGGGGATGGGACGTCCCCGCGTGGAACAAAGTGGGAGATGAGGGGACATAATGGAGGGTCGACATCACTTCATAAAACTCAATGGCCCGCTCTTCCCGGTTTTTCTCATCCAGGGAAAGGCCCATGGCAACCCGCATCCAAAAAGCTTGGACGGTTTCCAGCCGTAAATTTCCGCCTTCTTCATGCAGCAAGTAGCGGTCATACAGCGTTTGGTAGCCCAGGTATTCCAACAAGTTGTTGCGTTCCGGCTTGAGGGCGGCGGCTAATTTATCCAACTTGAAGGTACCCATTTCTTTTACCAGGCGGCCAGACGTTACCAAACCCTCAATGTTATCAATAAAGGCCTGGCGGTAGGTGGCATCAAACTGCTTGCGGTCGGTTTTGCCAAATATCTCTTGGTGCAGCATACGCATGCCCAGGCGGGCTGCTAATTTACTATATTCCGGGTCAAGTTCTATGTAAGAACGGGCGGCGAAAGTAACGGCGGTATCCAAGTCGTTGGTCTTCATGCCGTCATGCAACTCGCTCAAACAGCGCTGGACGAGCAAATCAACATCAATCGCCTCAAATCCCTCAGCGTGCTCTTCAAAAATACTGCGGATATAATTTTCATCTACGACCTGGTTGGCGCCATCCTCATTTACCAGGCTCAAGCTAGTTTGGGCAATTACCGGCTCCACTACATCACGGCGTTTGGCCCGCTCAGCGCGGTACAAAATGTAAGCTTTGGCCACTTCGTAGTGGCCATGTTCCATTAAGGTTTGTTCAACTAAGTCCTGGACACTTTCAACTTCCGGGGTGGTCGCCCCGTACTTCATTTCTACGTGGCGAATCACATGGTCCACTATCAGCCGGAATGGCCGTAAGTCGGCATTGGAGTCAACGGCCTGAGCTGCCTTTTCCATTGCTTGCTGGATTTTCGCCCGGTCAAAACTGACCAGCCGGCCGTCGCGCTTCTTAATAGTGGTGATGTCCATGAGTATCCCCCTTCTTTTCCCTAACTGCACTACATGTAGTGTGTTTTGTTTTATTAACTACTCTATATAGCATAAGTGGGATGAATTATTTGTGCAAGATTCTTTTTGCATTTTATGGCTGCTTCTCGGAGTAATTTTACCCGCTTATAGGTACTACGTAGTAGTACCTTCTATTATATTCGCTTTTTGTTCGGCTGTAAATACCTTTAAGGCCGGATTAACCGGCCTTAAAAAGGTGCTTAGGGGTGTAATTAAACTTTGGCTGGAGCGGCGGCGGTCTTACCCCCCGCGAATCCTAGATAAAGAGCTGAGGCGGCTATCACAAGGTGAAGCAAGTTATCAGCGAGGTTGGTAGGTATCAAGCCCAACACCGTATCGCCTTGCACGAAACCAGCTACGGTAACAAGCGCGTAAACAATACCGAAAACTTGAAAATAGGTTTTGGCGTAAGCGGCGCTGCGGGCGGCGATCAAGGCCAAGACGCCTGATGCGATATGGATAATGTTATGCAACGCGTCGACGGCGAAAATACCCAGTAGGAGCTTCGGGTCTCCGTCTTGGGTAATGCCGGGAACAAACCCTAGTACTCCGATGAGTAAGAAGACTACCCCAAATACCATTGCTGCTGAATTAACCATGAGCTGTAACTCCTTCTTAGTTATGCAGGTTAATTAATCTACCTGCTTATGCTCAATATTGTACTCTCAGTTAATTGCTTGACAATGCATGTATTTAACAAAGTTAACTACTTTTCTTTTGTCATTTCTTACAAGACTAATGGCCAAAGAACCCCCGCGCCTGCGCATCAGGCAATTGGCACAGAACTACCTCATTATCGCGGCATAATGCTTGCACCTCGCCATCCCGAACCGAACCGCTGGTAGCGAAAATCACCTTAATGCCGGCATCAATCAATATTTTAGGTCCATCGGGGAACGGGAAAAAGCTGTCGCTGTAGGCGGCGGCGCCCGCGAGCTTTTCGGCGTGTCCGGCATCGCGGCTCCGTTTTAAAGCCAGCTCACAACAGGACACCCGGTCCTGCTGTCCAACTCCATTGCCTACTAACTGTCCGTCATGAACCAGTGTGACGGTGTTGGAGTTACTGGTTGAGCCGATACCCCAGGCCAGCACCAGGTCGGCCTTCTGCTCATCATTAAGCTGGTCGGCGTTGGTAGCCGCGCCCAGGTTCAAAACGTAGGTGTAGTTCGGTTGGTGCAAAAAGCCACCGCGCACATGGCGTTGCCGCGGAGCCGAATCAAGCGCCGCGATACCCAGCTGGCCAAGCGCCGGGTTAGCGATGCAGCGACACTTCCCTTCTTTGCGGGCTAATAGTTCCAGCGCTTCTTCGCTAAAGCTAGGAGCGATCACGCCATCGAGCAGCCGGCGGCGGCCGTCCATGTTATAGCTGACTAATATTTCCGCCACGTCCTTATCAATAGCAAAGTTCAGCATAACCAAACCGCCAAATATGGCGCGGGCATCGCCCATCAGCATATCCTGGACAACCTTAATCCCGTCGTCATCAGCCGCCGCGCCGCAAGGATTGCCATGCTTGGTGCCCACCGCGATCTTAGGGATAGCCAAGCCGTTAGCTTCGAACCCGGCAGCGATATGGGTAATGGTTTGCAGTTGGCGGTCAACCTCGGCCCAGTTGTTGTAGCTTGGGCCGGTGCCAGCCACCACCTTAAACTTATCCAAACTTAGCGGGTCGTCAGAACCGGAACTATATAATCCGGCCGGCGTTTGCCAGGCATTTTCGCCGTATTTTGCCTCTTGCGCCAACTTGCCTGTGATGTTCTGTTCGTCCTGCATCTTGTCTCTTTCTTATGCTTCAAGTATACCTGATGCGATTTTATCGCGCCGTTAATTGACAGATAAGCTTAACCGCTTAATACTTGTTACATGGATCAAAAATACATAAGAAATCAACACGGCATTACTGCCCTGGTACTTTTGGTGGGCGGTGCAATTGTAATAGCCGCGGCTGGCTTTGCGGGGTATCAAGTTTATCAAGCTAAGGGTATTGATAAAAATGCGCACCAAACAAAAGTAGAGACTTCCAAGCCAGGCATACCCCCGGTGCAAAGCGCAAAGTTTGACCAAAGTACAGCCAGCTTGTATGGAAGGCCCTCTCCGGCGCCAGCCGTTAACCCAAACGCTAATGGCTCTATTAAGTCCAGCATTGATACTGGTAAATTTCAGGCCGTATTGGTACATAACGGTACAAGTTATGATTTTCGGATTGGTAAACTGCGTGAGCTATCGCCAGGTAAGTGGCAACTAAAAAATACTTTTTCGTTGAAGGTTGCCCAGGGCTTAACCCCCTTGACTGGTATGCAAACCCAAATCTCTTTAGCAAAAGATCAAGTTGATCCTTTGGGAATTGACGCATCAAAAGTTAACCAATGGTCAAACCTGTCTGATGACCATAGGTACGTTATGGCAATAAAAGAATATGAGCAGTATCAGAAATAAAAATCAGCCTTTACGGCTGGTTTTCTGGTGTCGGCCCAAAGCTGTCAACTAGTTGCAGCTTAATAAATTTTTACCAGATGGTCAAATCCATTAATGGTAACGCTTGCCTTAATAGGTAGAATATACCATTCTTATGGCATCCTGATCACAACGAAGGAGTCTCATGGCTAAACTCCGAAGGCAGGAATCCCCGCGAGGGACGTCAACACACCGGCTTCAAACCAGGCGTGGGAAGCGCGGGAGTAGGCGTGCTGGAGACGAATTCACCGACGATGTGCTCGTCCAGCAGATCGAGGCCACACCCGGGTGGTCAAACATGTCTGCTGCCGTATTGGCCACCACTCTCGGCGCCAACCCCATGGACGTGGGGCGCCTCCTCCGCATGCTAAAGAAGGATCTCGCTTCCGACTGAACCCAACTACTAAGAAACATCCAATGCCTAACAACAATCGTCTAGCCTTGATGGCGTTCGCCCTGACGCTTGGAGGCACGGTACTCGCGATCACGATCCTCCACATGTAGCCCTACTGGCGCAACGACGAGACCCCGCGGCGCAGGCTGAGGGAGCGTCCGCGCTAGCGGGGCTTCGTCGTATCTAGTTGCGTAATTCCCACCCTGAAGTAAGTCCTATATAATATAGATATGATCCAGCTTCATCGTCGCTCTGCCCTTCTTGGAACTGAAACCTCAAAACTGCAGGGCGCTGGCGTTAAGCCGGACGGCATCTCCGCCGAATGGGTCTTATATATTGAGTCGAGCAAAGCTTTGACCGGCGAACAACATAAAAAGCTTAACTGGCTGCTAGCCGAAACCTTCGACCCCGACGGCCTTCAGCCCAACTCCCATTTATCCCAATCCAAAACCATTCTGGAAATTGGCCCCCGCCTCAACTTTGAAACGCCGTGGGCCTCCACAACTAAGCTGATTTGCCAGGCGGTGGGTTTGGACATGATTACCCGGGTGGAACGGTCGCGCCGTTACGGTTTTAACGAAAAGATAGATGAAAAAGAGCTGGCCGCGATTGCCGACGCCCTGCACGACCGCATGACCGAAACGGTTTATGAGAAGCCACTGGAAAGCCTTGATTTTCATTTGAAACCTGAGCCGGTTGAGACGGTGCCGGTACTGGAAGAAGGGTTAAGCGCGCTGGAAGCGGCCAACAAGCGCTACGGGCTTGCTATGGACACCGATGACATGCAAAACTACCTGCACCTTTTTACGCAGCGGCTAAAGCGCAACCCCACCACCGTTGAGCTCTTCCAGTTAGGCCAGGGCAATTCGGAACACTCGCGCCACGGCTTTTTCCGGGGCCATCTCATAATTGATGGCAAGCCGGTGGATAAAACCCTGATGCAGATTGTGAAAGAGCCGCACAAACGCAATCCCAACAACTCGCTTATCGCTTTTCACGATGACAGCTCAGCCATCCGCGGAGGCGACATTAAAACCTTAGTGGCCAGTGATCCATTAACCGCTGGGCCGCTCAGGGTAGAAGACCGCGTCTACCACCCCACCCTCACCGCTGAAACCCATAACTTCCCCGCCGGCATCGCCCCTTACCCTGGGGCCGGCACCGCCACAGGCGGCCGCATCCGCGACAACCAAAGCGTGGGGCGCGGCGGCATCGTGGTGGCCAGCGGCGCCGGTTACACCGTGGGGAACCTGCATATTCCCGGCTATGGCCAGCCCTGGGAGCAGGACAACCACCGGCATCCAGCCAACCTGGCCTCCCCGCTTGACATTTTAATTGAAGGCTCCAACGGTACCTCTGACTACGGCAACTGCTTTGGGGAGCCGCTGATTTTAGGCCATGTCCAATCGTTTGGTTTGGATACAAAAGACGGTTACCGCTCCTGGTTTAAACCGATTATGTACAGTGAAGGTGCTGGCATGATTGATGACCGGCATGTTGCAAAAGGCAAGCCGGAAAAAGGCATGCTGGTAGTCCAAATTGGCGGCCCTGCTTACCGCATCGGCATGGGGGGAGGCGCTGCCAGTTCGATGATGAGCGGCGAAAATACCGCGGAACTTGATTTCAACGCCGTCCAGCGGGGCAACGCTGAAATGGAGCAGCGCGTAAACCGGGTAATGCGCGCTTGTATTGAGCTGGGTGAAGACAACCCGATTATTTCCGCCCACGACCTTGGAGCCGGTGGCGACTCTAACGCGCTGCCGGAGATCGTTGACCCGGCCGGCGGGCGTATCGACCTGCGCAGTATACCGGTGGGTGATGCTTCCCTTTCGGTACTGGAAATTTGGGGCAACGAGTCCCAGGAACGTAACGCGTTTTTAATTTGGCCCGCAGATATCGACCGCTTTAAACACGTATGCGAACGCGAGGCCGCGCCCTACGCGATTGTGGGAGAGGTTACCGGCGACGGCCAACTGGTTGTCTTCGACAGCCAGAATAATTCCACCCCGGTCGACCTTCCGCTCGAACCGATCTTGGGGGACATTCCACCGAAAACCATCCAACTTACCACACAAAAACCTAAGCTTAGCCGACTCGAACTACCCGCTGGCCTCACCGTCAAAGACGCGCTGGACCGCGTACTACGTTTGGTCTCCGTCGCCTCCAAGAACTGGCTGATCCACAAAGTTGACCGCCACGTTACCGGCCTGGTGGCCCAGCAACAAGCGGTGGGCCCTAACCAGCTCCCTCTTTCCAACTACGCCGTCACCGCCCACAGCTTATTCGACCAAACGGGCACGGCCTTAAGCCAAGGTGAGCGCCCGCGCATTGGCCTTATTTCCCCCGCCGCCCAGGGCCGGATGAGCGTAGCTGAAGCCATCACCAATATTATGGGTGCCCGCGTCACCGCGCTCGAAGACATCCGGGCCAGCGGCAACTGGATGTGGGCCGCCAAACTCCCTGGTGAAGGCGCCAAGCTCTACGAAGCCGCCACCGCTATGAGTGACCTTATGATTAAGCTAGGCATTGCCATTGATGGTGGTAAGGACAGCTTGTCGATGGCTACTAAAGAAGATGGCCATATTGTAAAGGCGCCGGGCCAACTGGTGATCGCGGCGTACGCCACCATGAGCGATGTCCGCGTTAAAGTTACCCCCGACCTAAAAGCCGAAGGTAACGCGCTTCTCTTTATTGACTTAAGCGGCAACCAATACCGCCTAGGCGGCTCGGCCCTGGCCCAAACTTTCCAGCAAGTGGGCGATGAAGCCCCGGATCTGGAAGACACAGATCTCCTTAAGCGCGCCTTCCACGCCACCCAAGCCTTAGTCGCGGACGAGCTCATCACCTCCTTGCACGATCGCGGTGACGGCGGCCTTATAACTACGCTCTTGGAAATGGCTTTTACCGGCAACTTCGGCATTGATGTTACGTTGGATTCCAAAGCTGAAACCATCCCCCTCCTTTTTAATGAAGAGCTCGGCTTTGTAATTGAAACGGCAAGTCCCCATGCCGCTACCAGGCTTCTAGACCAGCACAATGTTCCGTACCACCGCATCGGCACGGTGGGCTGGCGCGGCGGGAACATCACCATCACCCACAAAGACAAAGTTGTCCTAGACGAGCCAATGATCGACTTGCGCGAAATCTGGGAAGACACCAGCACCCAACTTGAAATGCTGCAGTCCGACCCTGCCCACGCCATAGCTGAGGCCAAGGCTATCCGCGATTTAGTTGAACCACCCAAGTGGCATCTGAACTTCTCCCCCGCCGCCGACCGAAAAGCGATGGAGTGTTTGGACAAACCGAAGGTAGCCGTGCTCCGCCAAACCGGCACCAATGGCGATAGGGAAATGGCATCGGCCTTAACCGCCGCCGGTTTTGACGCCTGGGACGTAACCATGTCCGACCTCCTGAACCAATCCACCCGCCTCAGCGATTTCCGAGGTGTGGTCTTTCCCGGCGGGTTCTCATTTGGCGACGTGCTGGATTCCGGTAAAGGCTGGGCCGGTACCATCCGCTTTAATAAAATCCTGGCCGACCAGTTTGAAACCTTCTACCACCGGCCGGACACGTTCTCGCTGGGCGTCTGTAACGGCGCCCAGCTTTCCGCCTTGCTTGGCTGGGTGCCATTTAAAGATATCGACCAAAAAGAGCAGCCGCGGTTCATAACCAACCGCTCCGGCCGCTTTGAATCCCGCTTTGTGACCGTTGAAATTTTACCCAGCCCGGCCATCATGCTAAAAGGCATGGAAGGCTCGCGTATGGGCGTCTGGGTAGCTCATGGTGAAGGCTATTTGCACGTTGATTCCAGATCACTGAGTAAAATAGTTGATCAAAACTTGGCTCCCATCCGCTTTGTAGAGCCCCATGGCGGCCCCACTGAAAATTACCCCTTCAACCCCAACGGCAGCCCCCAGGGTATCACCAGCCTAGTTTCAGCCGATGGCCGCCACCTCGCCATGATGCCCCACCCCGAACGGCTCTCAAACCAACTTTGGCAATGGCCGTGGATGCCCAATGAATGGAGAGATTTAGACGCCAGCCCGTGGCTGAAGCTGTTCCAAAACGCCCGGGAGTGGTGTGAAAGCCCAGAGCACATAGAATAGTGGTAAATTATGATGCGCTCAGTAATTCATCCTTTAGAAATCAATCTTCCGTATTTGATCGATTACCGTTTATAGTAAAAATTGTTTTCGTATTAGGCCTTATTGGACTCGTAATACTTATGCCAATTATTTTTATTGTAATAGCCTCAGCCAATATTCTCCTCGCATCAATCTTATTCTGCATCCTCCTTCCTGCAATTATTCTCGGCTCAGTCGTACAACGGCGAAATCGACGTAAGCGCGCAACTCACCTTCAGTTATTCGCAAAGGCGAACGACTGGCTGATTGGTACGGCGACAAAACAAAGTAACAACTTCATACTTAATAGTTCGGAGGCTGAAAATTACGGCGTCCAGCTTTTATCAATTCAAGGGACATTCGAAAACACCCCTTTTGAACTCTATTTTGGCAGGAAGGACTCAGGCAGTAACGATATTCAGATGATGCCGCTAATGATGGTTCTTAATACATCAAAACAACTACCCAAAGCTATACTTATTTCGCGTGAGGTTACAGACAACACACAGATTTTTGACCGCTTACTTACGCCATACGAGAATCCTCAGAAAGTAAAACTTGAAGGTGATTTCGACGCTTTCTTTCAGTTATATGTGCCACGGGGAGCGCAAATAAATGCAATGTCATTGATTGCTCCTGACTTCATGCAGACCGCAAAGCAATTTGTGAAGCATTTTACTATTGAGTTGTCGGCAGACAGGCTCACTCTCATATCGCGGAGTAACAAACCGTCGTTGGAATTAATCAAGGAGGCATTCGAAGCAACCGAAGCGCTTATGAAGGAACTCTAGCACCAATCAATCTCATCGCCGTCTATTCAGATGAAGAATGTCGTATTGGCACTGAGCTGACTGGGCAAAACCCCGGTCTAAAAACACGAAAGCCGCCTAGCGGCAGGCTCTCGAGCTTACTGCTAAACGGCAGGCGGTCATGGCGGCTTGGTGAAGAGCCGTAGGTCCTCGAGCATTGCATCCCCAAGCGAACCATGTGATCCGGAGACCAACCGATCGATCTCCACGGTTTCACCCTGATCAAGGCTGAGAATGCGAAACATCCCCTTTCTTTCAACACGGGTCACCCTCAGACCGGTTCGAGTAACCACCCCGAAGATGGTAAATCCCGAACTATCGATCTTAACCCTGGTTCCGTCGTCAAGCTCGCTGAACTTCAGCTCCGCTTGCCCTTCCACACCAGCGAAGGAAGCTTCATGTCATAGAACCGATGTAGACGAGGTGGATTTCCCCCTGATGCACGTTGAAGGAAACCAGTCCTTCCCCTTCGAGCAGCACAGCCGCTGGAAGGTTGCAGGCCAGCAGGGACATGAAGCCCTCGTACCTGATGAGCTCAAGTAGCTCATTTCGCGAAAGCGCTCGATCCAGCAGAGCCAGCCGATGCCTCTTTGCCATTACGTATCACCACTTTCAACGGATTCAGATGTGTCAGAATAACACACCAGGCGTATTACTTTACAATAAGATATTCATAATGTCTATGCTTTAACAGAAAAGCAGTGCACCCAATCAAGATTTCTTTTATCTGGTCCAAACACTTCGCGTTCGTTTATATAGTAAGCATCCACATCTTTGAAGCCGTTGTTTTGCAATAATGATGTTGCCGATTCAATCGTTTTAAAATTATAAAAACGCTCATTATTGCTGGAGAACGTTTCAAGCACCTGCCGCGTGCCTTCACCTTTCTTGAAAGTTACAAAAAGCGCTCCTCCGCTCCGGAGCACCCGACGAAACTCCTGCAAAGCTTGGCTAATATCGATGTCTTTAAGATGCAATAAAACCGCAGAGCACCATATACCGTCAAAACTGCTATCATCAAAGTCCAGTTTTCTGACATCCATTTTTTTAAACCGAAGACCCGAGTTTAGCTCCGTTGCCCTCTTAAGCAGTTCCTCGGATAAATCGATGCCTGTGGCGTCAAGCCCTTCTTTGCTGAAAGCAGCGGTATCCCGGCCATAGGCGCAGCCGGCATCTAGAACAGACGTGTCGGCACCGCGTACCATCTCAATAAAACGGTCAAACTCAGGCTGAAGCTGCATATCCCACGTGGTGTTTTGGTACTTATCAGGGCTCTGGTCGTAAGCTGATATGGTTTTCTCTACGTAGCCAGCCATGTATTGCCTATCGGACTTCCAGCTCTTCTCCACTGAAGCTTAGGCCAAGCGGTTCGATTACTACTTTCTTCGGGCCGGTTTCCACCCGCCCAGCCACCCAAGACTGCAGCCCCGCAGCGGTAGCGGCCCCGGTAACTTTTTCGGTGTGGTTAGCAGGGACATAAATGGCAAAGCCGGCGCCCATATTAAAGTTCCCGTACATTTCGGCCGCGTCGTTACCGGATTGTTCGGCAATTAAGCTAAATTCCTCCTGCACCGGCGGAACCTCGGTTAGGATATAGCTGAATTCCTGGTTAGCCCGCATCAGCTTTCGCCAGCCGTGGCCGGTAATGCTAACCATATAGTGGATGTCGGCACCTGCCATGAATACATTCTGGACGAGCTGGGCGTATAAATGCTGCGGCTTCAGCAGCGCCTCACCATAAGAAGCACCACTTGGCAGTTTAGTAGCGTAGCCGTCAGGCAGCCGGTCGGCAACTTTGCGGGCTAAGGACAGGCCATTGCAATGAATGCCGCTGCTTTCAATTAACACAATCACGTCACCATCCGTCAGCTTGTCGCCCAGCACCAGCCGCTCTTTGGGATTAATAATGCCAACCGCCGAGCCGCCAAGATCGATGGTTTCCGGGTTCACAATGCCAGTATGCGCCGGGGTTTCGCCTCCGCCCCACGCCGCTCCGGCCTTTTGGCAGGCATCGGCCCAACCGGTCGCTAAATCTTTGGCGCGGTCCACATCGCTAAGCCAGGCTGAATCCCCAAGCCCCCAATAAGCCGAAACCACCAACGGCTTGGCTCCCACCACTATCAAATCGTTGGTAATCGCGCCCACCACGTCTTGGGCAATCACGTCATAATAGGTTTTACCGGTAAGCTTGCGAACCGCGTCGGCTACCAGGTTTTTGGTGCCAAGGCCTTCAACCACCATGGCGCCGTAATGGTCGCCGGCGTCCCACACATAGGCCGACTCGCCACGGCTGGCGGACACTTCCTTCATACCGGCTTGCTGTAGCATGGGTGCTGTCGCGGCGGCCTTTTCTTGAGCCAGACGCTTCATAGCGTCGAGCGTTGCGTAATCAACACCGCTGTCGGAATAGGAAATATTGCGCGGTTCGGTCATAGACCCAGCTCCTTTTTTATGGCGGCTTCAATCCGGCCATTAATGGGATAGTCATAGACTTCAAAGGTTTGGCCGGTCAGCATCTCGTATAACGTAATGTAGCGCTGGGCAACTTGCACAGTTAATTCGTCATCCATCCGCGGCGGAACGCCTTCACCGGTGTAGCCTTTGTCCGCGTACCATAGCCGCAAGAACTCCTTATCAAAGTTTTCCGGTTCTTCTCCAGCGTTAAGACGTTCGTCATAACTGTCGGCCTTCCAAAACCGGGAGGAATCTGGTGTGTGGATTTCGTCAATTAGCATCAACTTGCCGTCCAAAACACCAAACTCGTACTTGGTATCAACCAGAATTAATCCTCGTTTTAAGGCTTCTTCCTGACCTGCCTTAAAAAGTTCAATACTCACCCGTTCCATCTCCTCATAAACCGCCTTGGGCACAATGTGCTGCTCTAAAATTTGTTGCCGGGTAAGCCGTTCGTCGTGGCTACCCGCCGCGGCGTGGGTGGTTGGCGTAATGACCGGCACTACGAGCTTTTGGTTTTTCACCATCCCTTCAGGGAACTCAATGCCATAGATTAATCGCTCGCCTTGGCTATAGGAACTCCATATGGAAGTTTTGGTTGAGCCGCTCATATACCCGCGCACAATGATCTCTACCGGTACCGCTTGGCAATCATCGGAAATTAAAACGTTGGGATCGGGTGTCGAAATCATATGGTTGGGGATAATGTGTCGGGTATGGTGGAACCACCACGCGGCCAGTTCATTGAGAACGCTTCCTTTAAAGGGTACTACACCCAGCACTTGATCGAAGGCTGAAAGGCGGTCGGTGGTAATGGTAACCCGCTGGCCGTTATAGGAATAAAAATCCCGCACTTTGCCTTGATGTCGCTCTCCTAAAAACGCCAGATCGGTGTCGAGCAAGGCATTGTTTTTATTTGCCAGAATCGTGGATGCGTCTATCAAGCTACTCGCCTTTCTCCGCTAAATAGTCCTCATAGCCAACGGTTTCAAGCTTTTCGGCTTTAGCTTTCACCTCGTCCTCCATCCCTTGTTGGTACTGTTTCATCGCGTCAAGCAAGGTCGGATCGCCCAACCCCAGCATGCGCGCCGCCAATAAGCCGGCGTTCTTGGCGCCGTTCACCGCTACCGTCGCTACCGGGATGCCAGCGGGCATTTGGGCGATGGAGAGGAGGGAATCAATGCCCTTCATCGTGCTGGTTTGGATAGGCACGCCAATAACCGGCAGCTCCGTCATCGAGGCCACCATCCCGGGCAAATGGGCAGCTCCGCCAGCCCCGGCAACAATGACCTTAATGCCCCGCGCGCGCGCCTGGTTGGCGTAGTCCCACATGCGCTCTGGGGTACGATGGGCTGATACCACCGTTACCTCACTGGCAATACCGAACTTTTTTAAGGCATTGGCCGCCTCCTGCATAACTGCCAAATCCGAATCCGACCCCATAATAATGCCAACAACTGGTTCACTCATATCGTAATTGCCTTTCTTGCTTCAAGTGCTTTACGCTCCGCTTCTTCTAGGGTATCAGCAATAGCCGTGATATGTCCCATTTTCCGCATGGGAAGGGTTTCAGCTTTGCCGTAAATGTGGACACTGACGCCCGATATGGCCTTGGCCTGTTTAACGCCTTGAGCTTCTGCCGGACCGGAACGCTCGCCAAGTATATTAATCATAACCGCTGCCGGGACTTTTAGGGCTGTATCGCCAAGCGGCATCCCGGTAACAGCCCGGACATGCTGCTCAAACTGTGAGGTTACCGCCGCTTCAATAGTAAGATGGCCGCTGTTATGGACCCGGGGGGCAATCTCGTTAACTAACACCTCCCCTTTTTCCGTTACAAACATTTCAATGGCAAAGACGCCCGCGCCCTCCAACCGAGTGATAACCCGTTTGGCCAACTCATGAGCCTTTTTCTGCACGTCGGCGTTAACCCGGGCCGGGGCGTACACCATGTGGCAAATATTATTTTGGTGGATGGTTTCAACCACCGGATACACCGCGGTTGAGCCATCCATGCCGCGGGCCGTAACCACCGCCAGTTCTTTGGTAAACGGCACCCATTGTTCAGCGTAGAGCTCGCGGCCTGAAAGTTTTTGCATAGCTTCAGTAATATCTTCAGCCGTCTTAATAACCGCGTTCCCCCGCCCATCGTAAGCGTCAAACCGGGCTTTCAGGACCACCGGATAGCCAAAAGCCTCAGCCGCCTTAGACACGTCATCCACAGTACTAATTTCGGCAAAGGCCGCAACCGGAATACCCGCTTCCTGTAAAAAGCAGTGTTGCCCTAGCTTGTCACGCAGAATTTCAAGGGTTGAAGGCGCCGGGTTCACGGGCTTCCCTTCGGCCGCCAATTCAGACAAGACTCCCTTGCCGGCGGATTCAATATCATAGGTAATGAAATCTACCGATTCAGATAATTGCCGGACCGCGGTTTCGTCGTCGTACGCCGCCGTAATTTCATGGTCAGCCACCTGTCCCGCTGGGCTATTGGGAGTTGGGTCAAGCACCGTTATGGCAATCCCCAGTTTTTTCGCGTCCATCGCCATCATGCGTCCCAGTTGGCCCCCGCCAACTATCCCTAAGCGGTGATTCAAGCGGCCAGCTCCTTATCAATTAGGACAGATAACTGCTTTGCCCGCTCGGGAGCGTCACCCAAATGGGCCCGCACGTCCAGAAGTTCATTTAAGCGGTCGGATTTTACGTACCTCTCTAACTCGGAATTGCGTTTTAGCAACTCAACCATCGCCGTGCCAGGCTGGGGTTGCGACCAAGCCTCCAAAGCAATAGTCCGCAGCAGTTCGTGCATAGCCTGGCGGTCAGCGCCATGCTTGACCGCTTCAATTATTAAGACTTCAGTCGCCGCGAACGGGCCGAACTGGGTTAGGTTTTCGGCTACGCGCTTTTCGTTGACCACCAGCCCTTCAACCAGCTTGGTGGCAGACAGTATAATCTCATCAGCCAGGAGAAAAGCTTCAGGGGTTGTCATCCGTCGGTTAGCGGAATCATCCAAGGTACGCTCTAAGTAGGAATGGGCAGCATTGTTAAGTGCTACGCCAGGGAGTTGGGCCAACTGGCGGGCTAGCGAGCAAATTTTCTCGGCAGTTATGGGATTTTTTTTAAATGGCATAGCTGAAGAACCAACTTGGTTTTCCGAAAACGGTTCCGACCACTCGCCAAAGCCGGGGGATTGTAAAAGCCTAAGATCGGCCCCCAGTTTAGCTAAACTCCCGCCAATACCGGCCAGGGCAGAAAGGATATCGTAGTCTTGCTTGCGTGATAATACCTGGGTAGCAATTAAGGCCGGCTTAAGGTGCAAGTCTGCCATAACTTTTTCATCCAGCTGGGCGGCGGTCATGTTCGTGCCTTCGAGGATGGCGGTATAGCTGGCTCGGGTGCCAATAGCGCCTTTCATGCCTTTGCCAACAAAGCGGTAATGGAGCCCTTGGATGCGCTGGAGATCGCTTAAGAGATCGTCACCGTAGAAGGCAAGCCTATACCCAATGGTGGTTGGCTCAGCCGGCTGCAAATGGGTGTAGCCTAAGCAAGGAGTATCGGCGTACTTAGCGGCTTGGACGGAAACAACTTTCAAAAGAGTCCTGAGACGCTCCTCAATAAGTTCAATTGCTTGCTTGACCCGCATGGCATCGGCGTTGTCATTAATGTCCATGCTGGTTGCACCTAAATGGACCTTGCCGCCGCCAATTGTGGCTTTCTCGGCAAACTCGCGGATGGCCGCCACCACATCATGCTTGGTATCCTGCTCAATTTCCAGGATGCGGGCAATATCAATATTGTCTTGGTTGGCTTCTAGGTCGGCAAGCTCTTCGTTGCTAATAAGTCCGGCTTCATGTTCAACTTTCGCGAGAGCCACCCATATCCGGCGCCACAGCTTATATTTGGACGCTTCGCTAAAAAGTGTCCGCATTTCCGGCGAAGCGTAGCGGTATCCTAACGGTGAGTTATAAGATGAATAGTCGCCTTGCATACCTTAATTATACCATAAATATGAATTGTGTAAAGCTATTTTACGCATCTTTGGCCATCAATCTTTTGATTACTTGGGGGTAGAGTTCCCGCTCGACTGCCTTAATCCGTTCATGCAACTCTTCTTTGGTGTCTCCGGGGATTACCTTAACCTCGCGCTGCTCTAGGATAGGGCCCCCATCAAGATCGGCGGTGGCGTAGTGAATGGTGCAGCCAGTAGCGGTAGCCCCGGCGTCCAGCGCGTCCTGCACGGCGTTGTCGCCTTTAAATTGGGGGAGCAGCGAAGGATGGGTGTTGAGTATTTGGTTTGGATAGGTTTCAAACATGTTCGCGTCCAGAATCGTCATAAACCCGGCCATGGCGACCAGGCTAATGTTGTGTTCTTGCAGCGCCGCGATCACGGCTTTGGTAAATCCGGCCCGGTCCCAGGTAGAGCCTGGACCTTGATAGCCAAACGCCTTGCGGTCGACCATGACCGCTTTCACGCCAGCCTGTTCGGCAACCTCTAACGCCCGGCACGGACGGTCGGCCAGCACTAAGCCTACCGAGACGTCCTTGCAAGCATTGCCTCCAAAATAGTGCCGGTTCCCGAAGCGAGAACCGCGAGATTAATCATTACTTAAGTATAGCGCCCGCGCGCCGTGTCGTCACATAACCAAACGCGGCGGCGGCAAAGGCGGCTAATGCCCCCACGATTAAACCGGTCCGGGGACCACCTATTTGGCAAACCCACCCTAGTATCGGACCCCCAATCGGCGAGGAACCTAAAAAGGCCATTCCCCATAAAGAGGCTACCCGGCCACGCATTTCCGGTGAGCTATGAAGCTGCACCAGCGTATTACTTAATGTGTCAAAGTTAATAGCGACAAACCCGACCAAGCCCATGGCAAGCAAGGCAATGGTAAGTGTGGGTGCCAAAGCTACCAGCATTACTGCCAGGCCTATCATCAGCGCCGATAAACTAATCATCCATGGTGCAACCTTTTGGTGACGTGAACTATAAACACCCCCAATACTGGCCCCAATACCCATGGCGGTCATGAGGGCCGCGTAGTCTGCCGCGTTGCCATCAAAGCTAAATCGGGCTAGCAAGGGCAGGACCACCGGCCATTCATAGGTAAGCGTCCCAATCAACGCCACCATAATTAAACTATTCCGTAAGACCGGCGTTGCCCACACGTAACGAAACCCATCCCGCAATTGTCCTTTTGCCCGCTCAAGCAACGGCGCGGCTTCCAAATTTTCAGGCTTAATCCGGGTTAATGCCGCGAACATGGGCAAGTAAGAAAGGGCGTTAATAACAAAGCACATCCCAATGCCCACAGTAGCGATCAACAGACCGGCAATCGCCGGGCCTATCATACGGGTAAGACTAATGGCGGTGGAGTTCCAGGCCATAGCGTTTTGCAAATGCTTCCGCCCGGCAATCTCATAAATTAAGGTTACCCGGGCGGGATGGTCGAACACCCGGACCATGCCGAGTCCCAGGGTGATGGCAAACACCATCCAAAGTTCAGCCAGGCCAGTCATCACGAGGATACCTAGCAATAACGACAATATTGCCGATACCGACTGGGTTACCAGCAATAACCGATGCTTCATTTGGCGGTCAGCAATCAGACCGCCCCACGGTCCAAACAATAATAAGGGCAAAAAATGGACCGCGTGAATCAAGCCCAAGGCCGTTCCGGAACCGGTCATTTGCAGCACCAACCAGGACAAGGCAATTACTTGTGCCCAGGTACCAGCCAGGGAAACAATTTGGCTGGCGAAGTAGAATCGGTAGATTGGGTTACGTAGCGAAGAAAATGTACGGTGGCCTAACATGCGTGCTTAGTATAGCAAAAGACGAACCAGGCTCGGCAGACATCCGTGTCCGCCGAGCCCGTAATATGGTGCCGCCCGCGCGGCCTAGAAGAAGTACGGCGGCGGGTAGCGCTCACCCGAATTCTGCTTGGCCCGCTTCTTAGCCATCTGCTTGTTGGTTGCGGCCTTCTGTCGAGCAGCCTTCTTAACCGCCCCCTGGTTTTTCTTGTGGCTCCCGTCCTTGAACTGCCATCTGCCGTTCGTGCGAGCCTTGTGCTTGTTGTTCTGCGCTGCCACGCTGCTCACCTCTCTAGGTTCGGATCCAACATCAGCCTGTGTTCTCCAGCATGTCGCTCGATTCCTACGGTGTGCTCACCGGTTGATCATCGAAAAGCACCTTGATCACCCACATCACCGCGATGATGGCGAGGGCTGTCGCGGGAGCGGCGAGGAACACAATGGCAATATCGAGTGAGTGCATCACTATCCTTTCGAAGATCGATCTAACCACTCCTCCTCGCTTCTAGAGCGAGATTTCAGCTTCACCGTCATCCGAGTGTCGTTTGGATCGCAAACACCACACGATCAGAGCGCATATGGCAAGCGCCCCACCAGTGATGCTCAACCCAATGAACGTGTTCACGACATTCTCCTTTCGCGCTGCATAGCACTACTGGAATTGACGTATTTCGTAGTAAACACCTTTTTTAAAATAATTGCAATTTAGTTATGCTGTCAGAGAGATACTTTTGTTAGTATCGGCAGGTGATCCGAATATTCAGTCTGTAGAATTTTTGATGACTCAATTTTTAGATCTTTGGACGCAAACACGTAATCCAATCGCCAATTTAATTTGTCTTCTTCGAAGCCATTATAAGAAAACGGCTTGGTCGCCCAAGACTTTTGATCCATGCTCGGCCCGGCATGCTTCAATATGCTTTCAACCGACTCGATTGTGTATGAACCTGGCAGCGCGTTCAGGTCTCCGGTAAAAATAAGCGGCGTGGCGGACTTTTTTAGCTCGGCAACAAGCACATCGGTTTCCCGCTGCTTGTTGGCCGTACTTTCAAACCGATGGGTATACGACATGTGCGTAGTTCCTGCCCGCGCTTCCTTACCCTCCACATCAATCAATACCTCAACATAAGCGCGGTACTCATCCTCTGGTCCGCCACTTTGTTCCGGCTGATTAATCCAGGTGAATCGCTTGGAGGTAATTGGAAAGCGGCTGAATATGCCATTGGCAAGCGTGATCGGCTCCCCTTCTGTGGATTCGATCGGCAACTCTTTATGATAATAGTTGTAGCCAAGTTGCTCCGCGATATATGCTGGGGTATCTTTAATAGTCTGTAACGGATGATTGAGCGAGAGTTCCTGCAAACAAATAATGTCAGCTTTGTGAGACTCAAGAAATTTCCCAATATTTCGGATATCTTCTTTGTACCAAATATTCCATTGAAGCACCGAAAAGGTCATGGCATTTCCTTTAACTCTTCCTCAAACCGGGCCAACTGATGCAGTTGCTTAGCATTTGGGCGTACCAATCGGCGGAAACGTTCAATGTGCGCCACCGCGTCGCGCGGACGCATACCCTGGCTTACCAGATACGCCGCTGCCATAATGGGCCCCCGGCCTTCGCCAAGCTGGCAGTGCACATACACCGCTCCACCATTTTGGATGTGTTGCTGAATAAATACCACTCCTTTGTGCAGTGCCTCAAGGCTAGGGGGATGATGGTCCCGGGTTGGTAAATTTAATACTTCAAGGCCCCGGGAATAGGAAGGGTGGCGCAGATTGCGCATATTTACCACCCCGGTAATCCCCCACTTGCGCAGCCTGCCTACCGCCCACGGGCGGTATTGGCCACCAACATATAAATTGAGGGCGATCTGTGTGCTTTTAAGCGCGGGCCCTCCCGTAACTACGCGGCGCAAGTGGTCATAAATGCGGTAAGGCTCAACCGCTGCCTGCAGCCGCAATCGGCGCCAAAATGAGCTGGCAGTTAACGGCGCCGCGATGGCGGCTATGGTGTAATTCGAGGCTTGGATAGTAAACGGCAGTTTGGCGTTTAGCGCCTCATCATCAAACAACATTTGTTGTGGCGCGTCCTCAATTACCGCTTCTTTAACCCGCCACGCCTCAACCACCCCAGAGTCTTGACGGCCCAGGCAACGCAAAATGAACCAGCGTAAAAATACAAATTGGTTGACGCGCTTAACCGCCGCCACCTGCAAGAACCCCGGCGTATGGGGGTACGGGAAAAGCGGTACTCCTAAAATATTATGGAATCCTTCGTTGGCGACTATACAGGCGTAAGCGTCGACCTTCAGCTTTTTACCATCTAATTGTAGTTGGTAGGCATACTTAGCCGCCGACCCTAACTGCTTTATAGCGGCCAAGCCGTAAGCTAGCTGGCCAAACGCCTGCTTTAAGCGGGAGCTGGTCGATTGGATACTTTCGGCCCACACCCCAAAATGCAGGTCAAGGATAAAAGGCTCATCGTTTGCTAAGGCCACCCCAAACCGCCGCAGAAGATACAAGTCCTCCACAAAAAGATCAAGACACTTGCCGACATCAGGCGGAAGATTCAGGGCTTTTGCCAAAACATTAGCCGATCCGCCCGGTAAAATAAGCACGGGGATCTTTGCTTGGTAAACAGCTTTAAAAATCGCGATAACCGTACCATCGCCGCCGTAAACCGCTATCGCGTCATATTTTGCTAAAGCCACTTTACTCGCGGCCGCTTTGGCTTGGCTGGGAGTCTGGGCAATTTTTATCGTGTATTCAAGTGACCGCTGCTTTAATTGGGCTTCAATCCCAGGCACTACATTGGCCGGATCGCCGGTACCAGAGGAGGGATTAATAATAACGTAGATGCGTTTGGACATGCCTACTCTTGTCGGCGGATAGTGATTGCGCCAAGCACCAAGGCTGCCACCCCAAAACCAAGCACAATCAGAAGATCACGGGTAAGTGTTGCGGTCCATTCAGGATGAAGAGCCACCTGGCGCATCGCGTCAACGCTGTAGGTAAGCGGGAAAACGCCGGAAAGCCAGTGCAAAAGTCCGGCCATTTGATCCCGCGGGGTGAAGAGTCCGCACAACAAAACTTGGGGCATCATGATAGGCATAACCAGCTGAACCGCCTGAAACTCATTGCGCGCAAACGCGCTTACAAATAATCCAAGTGTGGTTCCCAGGAAGGCTGCCAATATCGCGGTGATTAAAAGTGGGATTGCCCCTCCCGCCACTTCCACGCCAAGTAATTCCAACGTTACAAAGCTAGCAATACTAGCCTGAACCAGCCCAACCAGTGAAAAGGCAATGGCGTACCCAAAGATAAAGTCGAGTTTTGACATTGGCTGGGTCATTAAGCGGTCCAACGTACCTGATTTACGCTCACGTAAGGTAGCGATGGAAGTAATTAAGAACATCATCATCAAAGGGAACACACCCAAAATGATCGGAGCTAGTCCGCTAAAGATCTGCGGCTCATTATGAAAGACGTATTTCAGCAAGGTAATCAGGAGTGCCGGTATCAGCAGCACCATCGCGACTGTCCTGTGGTCATGTTTTAACTGGGCTAAAACCCGGCGCGCTGTGGCAAAAGTTTTACGCGGACTCACAACTTCTCCCCTACTAAGGCCAGAAAGCTTTGTTCTACCGATTTCGTGTTGGTTTGCCGGCATAGCTCGGAAGGTGACCCATGCGCCAAAAGCTCGCCGTCACGGATCAATAGTAAATCGTCGCAGCGCTCGGCCTCGTCCATAACGTGGCTGGAAATAATGAGCGTAGTCCCCTTGCCGGCCAGAGTTCGAAACAGGTCCCACAGCTGTTCCCGGAGCACCGGGTCCAACCCGACCGTTGGTTCGTCTAACACCATTAATTTAGGCGAGCCGATTAACGCGATAGCCAGCGATACCCGCTGCTTCTGCCCGCCGGACAGTTTTTCCACCAGCTGGTTTGCCTGCGGCTTCATGTCGACCGTCTCAAGTATGCGATTGACCTGCGACTCGACGTCTTTGCTTGAAATTCCAAAGATTGTCGCGAAATAGACGATATTTTCTTTAACCGTCAGGTCGCTGTAGACCGACACTTCCTGGGTCATATAGCTGATTTGCGGCCGCAATTGAGGCGAACCAGCGGGTATGCCAAAAATTGTGACGCTCCCGCTGCCAACGCGCTGGCGGCCGACAATACAGCGCATGAGCGTTGTCTTTCCCGCGCCCGAGGGTCCTATGAATCCAATAATTTTACCTTTGGGCAGCTCAACGGTTATACCCCTTAGCGCTTGAAAGTTTTTCCCAAGGGTAACCGACAATTTAGAGATTTGGATTGCCGAAGTCATGCGCCCAGTATAGCAAAAGGAGTTCCTTTATTGCTGGCTGCCTTTACCCTATCCGGTAGCTCTTGCGCACGATCCAATAAAAAATCCGCTCAGGCAATAGCTTGCGCAAGCCCAGCAAAAGCGGCGCGGGCGCGCCTACTACGTAACGTAATTTTCGGCTGGTATCCTCTGCCGCCTTGAGTATGGTCGCGGCCACCAACTCCGATGGCTGGCCCTTGGCTCCGGAATCCTGGGAAACTTTCTCTACTTTCGCCACAAAGCCGTCATACCCCAGCTTCGATGGCGGCGTCACTAAACTACGGCTGCGTCCATAAAAGTCGGTTTTAATAACGCCCGGTTCAATAATTTTCACGCGAATACCAAAGAGGCCGACCTCGTATTGCAGAGATTCCGAAAATCCTTCCACCGCCCATTTACTGGCATGGTAGACGCTGTAAAGGGGGAACGCTAAGCGACCGCCCATCGAGGCGATTTGAATAATAGTCCCGCTGCCACCCGGACGCATTATCTTGATCGCTTCGCGTGTAACGCTCATCAGCCCAAAAACGTTCGTTTCAAACTGGCGCTGGATTTGTTCATCATCCATCGCTTCAAAAACCCCATCCAAACCATAGCCGGCATTGTTAACCACCACATCAACGGTTTTAAAGTCCTTCCCAACCGCGGTAAACGCGTCTTCTATACTTTTATTATTTGTAACATCTAGAGGATAAGCCTTAACATTGTGCCATTTTTCAAATAGCTGCTTATCGGCTTTTCTGGATGTCGCCGCTACATTCCAGCCGGCAGCGGCAAACGCCTCCACCACGGCTTTACCAATGCCGCTCGATGATCCGGTAATTAACACCGTTTTAGGCTGCACGGCTACCGGCTCCTAAGTTTTGCAAGCAATCGTAAAAGCTCAAGGTAAAGCCAAATCAGCGTTACAAAGAGGCCAAAGCTGGCATACCACTCCATGTATTTCGGCGCTTTTTTCCGCACACCCTGCTCGATAAAATCAAAATCCACTACTAAGTTTAACGCCGCGATAATGATGACAAATACTGTAAAGCCAATCCCCCACGGGGAGTTGCTGTGGATTAGCGGTAACTCTTTGCCAAAGAAACCGATTACGATACTCGCGACATAATACAACGCAATCCCGCCGGTAGCCGCGGTAACTCCAAGCATAAAATTTTTAGTTGGTTTAATAATTCGAAATAAATATAAGAGCAGCATGCTTACAAATATGCCGCCCGTTAGCAACAGCGCCTGCAGCACAATGCCGGCAAACTCTACTTCATATATTTGGGAGATAGCCCCGACCGCGAACCCTTCTAAAATGACGTAAAGCGGCGCCGTTACCGGTGAGAAAGTTTTCTTGAATATGGTGATAATAGCGATAATAAAGGCCGCTATAAGGGCACCTATTACCAATATGCCCAGCATTTCATGTTGCGCGGCGGCCAACCTCCAGCCGAACAAACCGCTGCCCATGCACAATACAAAAAGCAGTAATGACTTGGCGGCCACACCGTCAAGGCTCATCGTCACCCCGCTTAGAGTGGGCTGCAAATCAGCGAACGTATCTTTATTGAGAGCGGGATTACCGCTTTTATAAGCCATGAAGAAATAATAACATGGGCAACTAGACTAAGTACTTGTGTAGGTATCAATTTGGAGGGCCCCCGTCAGATAAGTTTATAACCCTAATTGATGAGTCGATCCGTTGGAAAGGCTTACTGGATGACAGGTTTGGGCAGTATCAGGTGAGTAAAAGGGATGGGCGTTATGCGGTTAATTCCCTGTAATGTATGTATATATAGTAGAGGCATGGCAGAAATTCAACAATATGTACCGCTGTCCTTTGAGACAGTACGCCCTGTTATTTATTTCATGAACTCGACAAAGCCTTTGCCATAGTTCGTGTAGTCCCAAATGTCATGATAAACAGTTGTTGGGTTCTTATCGGATACAGGCGTAGTGTATCGGCTACGGCTGAGTAAGCCGAGGCTTACGAGTTCAGTAAGACATTCTTCGTGAGTTGTACGATCGCTATCTTGAATGGTTATGCCCATAGAGCTTGTGATACCTGGGTATCTAGGACTCGGCTTATTGGGAAGCATAATTTGCGTCCCCGAACCCACATGAATATCCTTATACGCGAACGAGAGCGGGTTTTGTTTTTCGATGTAGCTTTTGGCCTGGTCTGATTGCATAGGTGACGTCTTGAAATCGATGTTACCCATAGTTTCGGCAACGCGCTCTTGTCGTTTTGGTTCGACTAGTTCTTTTATGTACGCTAAGAATTTCAAAGAATTGCCTGATATTTGGCTCAGCGTTGTATTGTAACGTTCGAGTTCAAATTGTTCTTTGTCTCCAACTTGGGCAAAGCCAATAAAAATTTTGCGAGCCAAGCCACGCTTTAAAATCGTCCTAAGTTTTAAGTATTCTTCCAGCGCTACTATAAAACCGTCCTGAAAATCTGAAGATTCTAATAATTCTTTGCGAAAAATAACAGGGTTGTCGCGAATCATTTCAACCCACTCAAGCGCTCTTTGCTGCCGTAACTCTAAAGCATTACCATACAGAGCTTTGCATAATGCCCAGGGAATGGAGAGGCCGGGCGTTGAGGATAGTCCAGCATCCAAGGCTCGTTTTATCAGATTTGGGTCACTATGTTTGTCGAACGCCTTCATCAATTTACTTAAATTCTACAACTCGGTCTCGACGAAACTTCTTGTTCATGCCCGCGTACGAGTCAAACGCTGAAAAATACGTACCATCAAACTCAACGAGAGATAACGTACGCCAGAACTTTGCACTGCCAGCCCTAGTAGATTGATATCGAATGTTGATCGATTTTGAGATGCGGCCTTGCAAGTATTCGCCAAATGCGTCTTGGTTTACTTCACGCGAACCAACGCTAAATCCTTTATTAGCTGGGGTCTTAGGCTTATCGACTTTTGGCTTAGAGGTTCCTTGCACGGCATTTATGTTGTCTACCTGCTCATCGGAGAAATCGGTGACGTACATTTCTGCTGGAGCATCTACAGGAGCTACAGTTTCTTTCTCTAGCACTCTAACAACATTAGTCTTGCCAATCTTGTGGTCATTGTCAAAGTATTCCGCTATAAAGTCGGTCAGAGCTTTTTCTTCTCCTGACCGATCGTTAACCCAGTCGAAATACGAAATACGATAGAAATTCCAACCAGCAACCTCTAATGCGCCCTGACGCTCCCAGTCGCTTTGAACGTATACTTGACCGTCCCCACCCTCAAAGTGAGTCGGACCATCACATTCGATGGCGAGTTTTCTCCCACTGTGATGTACTGTCATGTCAATCTTAAAGCCTAGTGATTCAGTTTGTGTTTCAATCGTATAATCATTTGCATCTAACTTCTTGGCAAGGTAAGTATAAACGTGGTTTTCGAATTCAGAATCAAATTGTTGCTCAGATTTAATGTGCCGACGCGATACAACTCCATACTTCTCGACATATTCCAGATACTTCTTAATCCAGATGCCCGTAGGCCATAGTTCTGGCGATATTGACGTTACACAATGAACTTGTAGCTTTGCACGACTAAACGCTACGTTCACTCGACCCGCTGCAATGTCTTTATTGATTTCACCGCCTTCGCCAGTTCGGTTTATGTAACGCCTCTTATCGCTAGGGTCTTTGATCACAAAGGAATAAATAACAATGTCTTTCTCGTCGCCTTGAATGCCGTCGATGATTGCTACCTTGATATCTTCATCCGTAATCGTATTTCGTATTAGCTCGGCCTGTTCATTAAAGAACGTCAGAATAGCAATCGACTTGTCCTTCAATATAGGGTCTTCTCTAATCTCATCAACTAGCTGCTGAATTTTCTGCACCTCGGCTAAGTTAGTTTTATCCGATGTTTCTTCTGAGTCATTCGGCTTAACTAAGTGATTCATCATGACGCGTCCAGTATTTTTGAATGGCACTATATTATCGTTGACGGCTTCCAGCTTACGTCCGATGGGCTCGTAGAATGACTCGTTAGAAAAGCCAATAAGTTCTTTAGGCGAACGGTAATGGTATTTGAGAGTAGTAGTTTTGAAGCCATTTAAGTGCGCGATATCCATTACCGACTTAACAGTATCTTCCTCGGCTTTGATTTGGTACACATCAGGTATTTTGTGTTTCTTGGCTATAGCACTTAGCTGGTCATTTGACTTAAACATAATGTTGTCATCCCGCATCTGCAAAGTGTCGCCGAAGAAAATAGTATGTTCGGCTCGGAACATAGCAGGGAAAGCGTATGCAAAGTTACACTGTGACGCCTCATCGATAATTACATAATCAAATGCGTTCATTTGTAGCGGCACAATACGACTAACATCATCTAGGCTCATCATCCAAATAGGGAGTACCTTGGACATTGCGCTAAAGTTGTCTTCGTTATGTTTTAGCCTATCAAATGTCTTATTTGCTTTCTTACTCTTGGTGAGGCTTCTGGCAACCTGAGCTAATGTGGCTTTTATGTCTTTGCTGTTATTTATTTCGCCTATTCTTGTTAGGATGCGATTTCGCACATAATTTGTAGTATTAGTTCTGTAGAACTTCCGAATATCTTTTATCTCACGGTTCAGCTCATTTGCTGAGTATAATGCCACCTCGTTTATCTGATCGGATATTTCATCGTATTTAGTTAAATCTTTAAATACTTTGTCTTTGCCATGCTCATCGATGACTTTTTTCAGATTTACATAAGTCGTCGACGGCATTCCCTTACTCCCTAGAAGCTCTTGTAGCGCCGAGCGGCTTTGTGCCAGCATTTCCAGTTCACTAGAATAGCTAAAGTATTCTTCAACCCTATCAAGTAGCTGTAAGCGGGCAGACTTAGTGTTATCCGAGAAAAGAATTTTCTCAATTTCTACGTAGATCTCTTGAAGTATGTTGCGGCAGGATTTCTTTAGCGCATTGCGCAGCTTAGTGTCATTTAATTTACTGCCTATCCAGCCAGACCTTTCGGGCATGTTTGCCTTGAAATAGGTGTTGATTTCTTCAATAGCATCTATGGTGGCCTGATAATCTATCTCTAGATCTTTAAACTTAGAATCAGCGGCTTTAATAAATTTACCGCGACTCTTTTCGAATTCATTAACCTTAGATTCTGCTTCACTAATTGATTGCTCTAGGTTCACTAGCTGGTCATACCATGCGATATCCACCCCATACGCATAAAAAAGCTCAATGTAGCCTATACTCCTACGCTCCTCATAAAGGGAATATATTGAGCGCTCATTATCTAGATTATCGGTGAAGATATTGAAACGGTCTGTTAGCAATTCGAGAGGCTCTTTTAGGTCGCCGACTTTGCCTTTTTGAAATTCTCGGTTCAATGCAAGTAGAGTATTCGCGGCACTGTCTTTCTCATCGGCTTCAGTGTAGAGTTTCGAGGTTTTGTCTGGTATGTAGCCATACAAGAAAGGCACGTCGAGTTCCTTTAGTTTTTCTGAAACGGTTCGCGAACCCCTGGCCTCAGAATTACCGCTTATTCACGCTTTTCCTCATCCTCAAACACCACTACCTGTGAATCGAGTAGCTGCTATTACGCCATCGTACGAAGGGTCAGATTCTGCGTTAGAGGGTGGAAGTAAATATCTCGTCATAGTATTGCTGTGGCAAGTAATTTTTAAACGGGCCACTCAATATCTCAACGTAGCTGTCAGGCAGGTCAATAACTACGCTGACTCCGACGGCGCTGTACTTGAAGTTAATGGCCGCCACGGGAACTTGTAATAATGGACCTTCATATTTTTCATATTCTTCGTTGTATTCAGCTTCAAGGAAACGCTTGGCTTCGAAAGATACAAATCCACTCTGTAATACAACTCTTTTTGTGTACTCATCAGTTTTTATTTTGGTATCAATTTCTTGAATTTTATTTAAGATTTCGCGGTCACGCGTGACACGTTCTTCTGCTCGTCGCTGCTCGTCGCTTTTATCCTCATCGGGAGTATCCGGATCATATTCACTGTCTAGGGACGTAATTAGTTCGATCGTGATGGCTTCAACTTCATTTTTGAAAACTAAGTCAGGCACTGACAATAACTCAGCATCCATCTTGTCAGTCTTTACTGGCCTACTTCTTGAGCCACTACTAGAAATCAGACTGACGTAGTCGAGTCCATATTTTGCAAGCTGACTGATAGATACTGGTATTTTCGTCATAATTTAAAGTTAATCTCTTATGGTAGTATACTAGGTCATTTTAAAAAATCGTCCCAAAATGAGACGACTTTTGCTGATTTTATTCTTAATGGAGGGCCCACTGGGATTCGAACCCAGGACGCAGAGCTTAAAAGGCTCTCGCTCTAACCAACTGAGCTATGGGCCCGGAACTGGTTTAGTATACCTTTAACTCCTGGCACTTGCCAAGTTTAGTGGTGGCCCCGGCGCTTGAAAAACGAGCTCGCCGCGATGGCCAGCGGCACCGCGCCCAGCCATCCCAGCTTAAACTCATATATCCACGCCGCTAAGTTGGAATCTTCAATCGCGTTGTTTAGCGTTAGCGGGTCCAGCTGGTTGAGCACACTGGAAATCAACAGAAAGGCGGTAAGCGCCGCCAGTACAAAGGTGATAATGATATTGTGCTTATGCCCGCCCTTGGCGTGATGACGCCCAAACTGCAAAATGACCACCGGAGCCAGCAGCAAGAACAGCTTAACCAAGGTTTCGCTAATAGGAAGACTTTCCAGTGACCCGCTTGAAAGATAATCATATACCGGAGTACCCAAACTTGAGGCCAGCACCAACCCAACATAGATACTAATAGCTTCACGGATCAGCGCCATATGGCCCCGCACCACGCTATAAACCAGCAGTAATAAGGTTGTTACGATAATAAGGGCATCAAGGCTTAACCCGGAAATTCCCGGTAGAGCTGCTTGTGTTGGTAAAATGGCCGATATAACCATAACTACATTGTACAACCATTTCGCTTTTGGCTACATATTAGGTAGGATCTTAACTATCATGTGGTTCACTCTTGCACTTCTGGCCGGCCTTTTATTTGCGATAAACCGCCTCCTCATACGTTCAACTCTTACGCGCGGTGGAAATCCCGTAGCCTTCATGGCAGTCCATAATGGCATTGCTGGAATTCTTTTGTTACCCGTTGCACTGTATTACTTCAACCCACCGTCAAACCTTGAAAACTGGAGCCTACTGCTGCTCTCAACATTCACCTATTTCCTGGTCGACCTTTTTACTTTTCTGTCGCTCCGGACGGTTGAAGCGTCAGTTTTCCAGATTATTGCCCAGCTGCGCCATATCGTTGTATTGGCAGGCGCTTATTTTCTCTTTAGCGAGCGCGTTACTAGCAGTAAAGTCATTGCCATCGTGTTGCTGGTGGTGGGAGTGGCAATCGCGGCGCTTGGGAAAACCGGCATTAAGCCTACAAAAGATGTTATCTACGCGATTCAAAGCGCCGCGTTCATTGGGTTTGCTTTCCTTCTAACTAAGCTTTTAGCGGATGACGTCTCGATTGCCTTTTTGGCGTCGTTTGGCTTTATCGGGTGCAGTGTTTTAGCGTTTCTGACACTAGCTATACGCAATGATATTCCCAAACGATTACTACCGACCAAGCCAACAAAACTCTTAGTTGCCGGTGCTATTTTTGCAGTTTTTGAGTTGGTCTTCTTCGCGGCTTTAGCTACTGGCGAAGCCTCAAAGGTCACACCGGTACAACAAAGTGCTATGGTATTCAGCTTGATTGGCGGCTACATATTCTTAAATGAACGGCAACGCCTCAAGCAAAAACTAATCGGCAGCGTGCTAATCGCGCTAAGCATCGGCCTGCTTTACTTCTTTTAGACATAATTAATTTAGCTATATACTTAGCAGAAGAGCAATCATGAACACCGAATTTAAAGAAATCCGCGCCGGACTCAGCCAAAACCTTTTCGCTTGATTGACGGGTCCGAAAAACGTGTCTTGGCCGCGGTATCGAGTAGTAATGCTCATTACCGGTATCCTCACCAACTTACCAGCCGTGATCTTGGGGCGGCTGGTTGATCAATTAACCGCTAATAATGTAATCCAATTTAGTTCAGTATTCGGTTTTATCCTGCTGATAGTCGGCATTATTATCATTCGTGAGGCATTAACCGTGTTGCGCAAATACCAGGTGGAAAATATCGCGACCCAAACCGAAAAGAAGCAAACCGTCGCTACTATTGGGCGCATCTTGCATACCGACACTCATCAGCTGGAAGGTTTTCGGGTAGGCGCCTTGCATGGACGGATTTTTCGTTCTATCGAGGGGCTTGATCCGCCTGATTAAGCTGAGCTTTCTCGATTTTCTGCCCGCCGCCTTTAGCGCGCTCGCCGCTCTTGGTATCGCGTTACTGCATAAGCCGCTCATCGCTACCGTTATGCTGCTGGTTATTCCCGCCGGTCTTTATATTATTGTTAAGCAAATCGCTAGCCAGAAGGGTATCCGCATCGCCTTGCTACGCGGCAAGGAAACCACCGACGCGGCCGTGGTTGAGGTGTTAGGCGGGATTGAAACCGTCCGCAGCCTTGATACCACCGGTGTGGAACTGGACCGGATTGAAGCTTCCGCTGAAGCTTTGCGCAAGCGTGAGATTAAGCACCATTTTCAGATGGCGCTCTATGACGCTGCCAAATACCTTAATGAAGGATTTTTCTACGTGCTCGTGATTTGTCTTTCCATCTACCTTGCCAGCCAAGGAGTAATTACCAAGGGTGATATATTGGTGTACTCAATCCTATTCTTAAGTATTACCGCCCCGCTTCGCCAAATTCATCGTATCTTAGACGAGGCTCATGAAAGCTCGATCCGGGTTGAAGATTTACACGCTCTGCAACGCCAGCCTATTGACCCCGCCTACGCCGCTGCCGAGAGTCCGCAAACGTCCAGATCTACCAACGTTGCTATCAAAATATCCAACCTTTCGTACCACTACCCTTCACGTCCTGAGCGCTTAATATTAGACCAAATAAACCTGGATATTGCGGTGGGCGAAAAGGTTGGGATTGCCGGCGCTTCCGGCTGCGGAAAAAGCACGTTGATTAAGTTGCTGTTGCGGCTTAATCATAATTACCAGGGTTCGATTGATATCCTGGACAAAGACCTGCTCGCGTTGAACCGCCAAGCGCTAGCCCAAACCATAGCCTACATCCCCCAAAAAACGTACTTATTTAGCGGTACCATTAAAGAAAATATTACTTATGGAGCGGGGCACAAGCATCACACCGTTACCGAGATCCAAGCAGCATGCGAAAAAGCCCATATTTGGGAGGAGATTGAAGGCTCGCTAGGCGGACTAAACGGCAAGGTTCACGAGCAAGGGGGCAACCTAAGCGGTGGGCAGAAACAGCGCCTGGCAATTGCCCGCATTATTCTGCAGGCGCCAGACATCTTGATTTTTGATGAAGCTACCAGCGCCCTTGATAACCGTAATGAAGCCGCCATTCAAAAAGTCCTGGAAGATATATTTAAAGATAAAACTATTATTACCGTCGCCCACCGCCTGAGTACCCTGCGCAACTCCGACCGCATTTTGGTATTTGATAATGGCCGGGTTATACAAGAAGGTACCTACGATGAGCTATCCGGAAAAGACGGACTATTTAAGGTATTTCTAGCTCAGCATTAACTACCAGAACTTGCGCTTTTTGCCGCCCTCGCTCGCGAATTGCTCTAACAGTTCTTTTTGCTTGGATGAAAGCTTGCTGGGGGTTTCCACCGTTACGGTCACCAAGTGGTCACCGCGCTTGCGGCCACCCATACCCGGGACACCGCGCTCGCTTAAACGGAAGGTTTTGCCGCTTTGGGTTCCGGCCGGAACTTTCAGTTTTACATTGCCATCAACCGTGTGGACCGGCACTTCGCTTCCCAGCGCCGCTCCTACCATATCAAGCTTAATAGTTGAACTAATATCCTGGCCATGACGCTGCAACTTACGCATCCGGCCGGACTTGTACGTGAATGTATAAGTCACCGTTGGGCGCTTTTTTATGGGCCGCGCCTTTGCCATCCAAACGGATGGTTTGGCCGTTATCAATGCCAGCGGGAATCTTTACCTCCAGCTCTTTGGTTTTCTTGATCGTCCCCGAGCCCCGGCATTTATTGCACTTTTGTTCGGGAACTTCGCCTTCACCGCGGCAGGTCGGGCATACCGTCGCCTGTTGGATTGCGCCAAGGATGGTCTGTTGCACTCGCGTAACTTGACCTTGACCCTTGCAGGTTTCACAAGTTTTCACTTTGGTGCCGGGTTCGGCACCATTACCCGAACAATGGTCACAGCGCTCATCAGTGGTTATTTGAAGCTTGCGGCTGGCTCCAAAGATGGCTTCTTTAAAATCCAAAGTAACCACGGTTTCCATATCGGCACCACGGGCGGCTTGGCGCCGCCTTCCCCCGCCTTGGCCTTGGAAAAACATATCAAAGATATCGCCAAATCCCCCTCCAGCTCCTTGAAATTGGGAGAAGTCGAAGCCTTCGGCGTTAAAGCCCCCGCCAAAGGGATTACCACCTTGGCTGCCGGGGTTTTGGGCGTTGGCGGCGTGCCCGTACTGGTCGTAAATCGCCTTTTTTTTAGGGTCTTTCAGGACTTCGTAGGCTTCACCAAGCTCTTTAAAGGGGCCATCGTCACCACCATGCTTGTCAGGATGGTGCTGCATGGCCAGCTTGCGGTAGGCGCGCTTAATCTCATCGGCCGTGGCCGACTTGCTTACACCTAATACATCATAGTAATCACGTTTTGCCACTGGCACTTATTGTACCCTGTTCTTATTATTTTTCGTCAGGTTTCTTGTCTTTTTTCTCTTCGGTCTTTTCGTCAACCACCTCGCCTTCAACCGGCTCTTCAACGGTGGTTTCGGCACTAGCGGTAGCGGAGGCCGAGGCTTCGGCACTACCGGTGGTGTCGCCGGCGGCTTCAGCGGCCGCGGCGTACATAGCCGCGCCCACTACCTGCATCTTATCGCTAAGCTCCTGGGTGGCTTTTTCCAGCACTGCCGGGTCATCGGTTTCGCCCAGCTTTTTGGCCTCATCAATGGCCGCCTGCAAAGCGGTCTTGTCTTCTTCTTTGGCCTTATCACCAGCGTCTTTCATGGTCTTTTCGGCGGTATAGATGGTGTTATCCAAATTGTTGCGGGCTTCTACCACGGCTTTACGCTTTTTATCTTCTTCGGCATGAGCTTCGGCTTCAGCCTGGGCTTTTTTAATGTCTTCGTCGCTCATGTTGCCGCTGCCGGTAATGGTGATGTGTTGTTCCTTATTGGTACCCTTGTCTACGGCTTTAACATTTACAATACCGTTGGCATCAATGTTGAAGGTTACCTCTACTTGGGGGACGCCGCGGGGAGCTGGGGGAATACCATCCAGAATGAACCGGCCCAGGCTTTTATTATCAACCGCGAACTCACGTTCGCCCTGAAGCACGTTAATCTCTACCTGGTTTTGGTTATCGGCCGCCGTGGAAAACACCTGGCTTTTGCTGGTTGGCACCGTGGTGTTGCGCTCAATCAGCTTGGTCATAACGCCGCCCATGGTTTCCAGTCCCAGTGAGAGGGGAGTCACATCAAGAGCAGGACGTCTTTCACGTCGCCGGCCAGCACCCCGCCTTGGACGGCCGCGCCAACGGCCACAACCTCATCCGGGTTCACGCCTTTGAGCGGCTCTTTGCCAAAGATGGCTTGGACCTTTTCGGCAACAGCTGGCATACGGGTCATGCCGCCAACCAGAATTACTTCGTTGATGTCGCTCGCCTTCAAACCGGCGTCTTTCAGGGCGGCTTCACACGGGCCGGCCGTCTTATCTATCAAACCCTGGACAAGCTGCTGCAGCTTGGAGCGGGTAAGGTGGTAGGTAAAGTGCTTTGGTCCAGTCGCGTCGGCGGTAATGAAGGGCAGGTTAATTTCCGTGTCTTGGGCGCTGGAGAGCTCAATCTTAGCTTTTTCGGCGGCTTCCTTCAGCCGTTGGACGGCGGCTTTGTCGTCTTTTAAGTCAATGCCTTGATCGGCTTTAAACTCATCAATCAAAAAGCTCATGATAGTGTTATCAAAATCGGCGCCGCCCAAGTGGGTATCACCGTTGGTGCTTTTGACTTCGAAGACACCGTCGCCAAGCTCAAGCACAGATACGTCGAAGGTACCGCCTCCCAGGTCGTAGACGACAATCTTTTCTTCTTTTTTCTTATCTAAGCCGTATGCCAAAGCGGCGGCGGTTGGCTCATTAATAATTCGCTTAACCTCAAGACCGGCAATCTTTCCGGCGTCTTTGGTGGCCTGGCGTTGGGCGTCGCTAAAGTAGGCGGGAACCGTAATAACCGCTTCGGTGACCGGACTGCCAATAAAGGCTTCGGCGTCGGCCTTCAGCTTGGAAAGGATCATGGCTGACACCTCCTCCGGGCTATAGTCCTTGTCGCCCATCTTTACCTTCACTGAACCGTCGGCGTCGACAATTTTATACGGCATCAAGCCTACGTCTTTTTGGACCTCGTTATCCTTGAACTTGCGGCCAATTAAACGCTTGACTTCAAAAATGGTGTTTTCACCGTTAATCACCGATTGGCGCTTTGCGGCCTGGCCGACGAGTCGCTCGCCTTGTTTGTTAATGGCCACGATTGACGGCGTGGTGCGGCCGCCTTCGGCATTGGCTATAATAGTTGGCTGGCCGCCTTCCATTACGGCCATAGCCGAGTTGGTCGTTCCTAAATCAATTCCGATAATTTTACCCATTAGTGTTCTCCTTCTTCATCTTGTTTTGGCTTCTTCATAATTTTCATCCACTGCTCATAGGTGTAACCTAGGTCCATAACCAAATCGACATCTTCTTTTATCTTTGCAGCTCGCGCATCTGGATCCTCTGGCAAGTCTGGGTTCTTGGCAGCCCATTCCGTTAGATGCGCTCTATCCATAGTGGTCTCAAAGGCGAGAGGCTTATCGGGGTCTCTGCCGCCCCATTCAGCGCCAGGATCAGGCGCTTCACCCATCATTGCCTCCCTACTTTCACCATGGCGTGACGGATCACCTGATCCCCCATTTTATAGCCCGATTGAACTTCCTCAACTACCACTTCAGTATCGCCTTCGCCGTCTTCCATGCTAATGGCTTCATGTAAATTGTGGTCGAATGGCTGGCCGACCGTTGCTATTTTTTCTACGCCCAATACCTTCAATACGTCCGTGGTTTGCTTACTGACCTGGCCTACCCCTTTTGCCCAATCATTGTCCTTTAGTTCTTCGGGCTGGTGGGCTAAGGCGCGCTCAATATTATCAAGCAGGGGCAGCAATACGGTAACGACCCGCTGAGTCGCGAAGTTGGCAATTTCAGCTTTAGCGTCATCTTCGCGCCGCTTGTAGTTCATAAACTCGGCTTGAAGCCGCTGCAGGTCGTTAGTTAGCTCGTCAACGCGGTCCTGCAGTTCCTTGCTTGTCGGTTTTTTAGTCACGCGAACGCCTCCTCTAGATGCCGTCCGGCATAATCAACCAGCCCCATTACCCGGGCATAGTTTTGGCGGGTAGAACCCAGCACGCCAATATAGGATGAGTCGCTGTGCGGCGAAGCAAAGCGGGCAATTACCAAAGTGGCGCCGCTCGAGCGGCCAATCGGGTTCTCCTTGCCAATATAAACGCTGACCCGGCCGCTTGGAGAGGCCTCCGCCAACCATTCATCTAAACTATCGAGCAAACGGGCAACTTCAAAAGCTTTCGAGCCGCTAAATTCCGGCTGGCCAAATAAGTTACGCAAGCCGGTAAACACCAAACCTTCCGATAAAGTGGCCAGTCCCAGGTTCTGGGTAATATCGGCTAAACTTTCAGCCGCCTGCCTTATTGCCCGGTCGGCCTCACCGGCGCTGGCAACCCGCCGGGCAAGCGCCTGGTTAACCCGGCCATCAGTCTGGAGCACTTTTACATTATTTACATACATCCGATAACCACTATCGGTAGGAATCCGGCCGGCAGAGGTATGTGGCTGCGTAATATAACCCAGACGTTCAAGTTCGGCCATATCGGCGCGGATGGTAGCGGACGATACCTCAATTTTAGAGGTTAGCAGATGCGAACTCACCGGCTCGGCGGTGCGGGCATAGGTTTCTATGATTTCACTTAAAATATACTGCTGACGCGGTGTCATAAGCACTCTCATTACGGGTTTGCTAAGTAGCTCTATCATAAGAAATTAGCACTCTTATGTCAAGACTGCCAATCATTCATTACTCGATGGGTTGGAAATAGGCCGGTATGTCATTTTGCAGCGCCGCCTGGATGCCAGCGATGGTTAAAGGAGACGCCAACGGCACCGTTTGGCCGTCGAACTTGTAGCCAAACACTACGCCTTTGCCGCGCCCTAGCTCCTTGCACCCGCAGACAGTTTCATCAAACTGCGCCGACGGGTAGCGGGTAATGGTAAATACCTGCGCCAAATCCATTTTGGGAGTTCCCGGAGGGCTGCTAGCTTTTTCAAAAGCAAATCCTACTGATACGCCACTCTGGATGGGGCCATAGCGGTTTACCCACTCTTTAGGCACTTCCATCTGAAAACCTAGATGATTATCGATATATAGCTGGGAATGCGCCCGCCGTGGCTTTTCAGCCGGGACCGGCTGGGCAGTGCTGTCCGAAGCCGTTGGCGGGGGTAGTGGACGTTGATACCAGCCAAACAGGAAGCCCATAACGAAAATGAATGCCATGGCAGCAATTACCCTTATCCCCTGTTTGATGCGACCCCCCATTACCCGCCTTTCTTACAGTTCGTACTGCCCGTCCTTATAAATTACCTTTTGCGTGCCGTCCTTTAAGGTTGCCGTAATTATACGGTCGGTGGTGGTAATCATATCGGTATGGACGCTTGATTCATTGTAGCCAAGCCGTTCCCATTCATCCTTACTCACGCCTGAAGGATCACCGGCGTAGCAATCCTGGTATGACTTCCCTACCGCGATATGGGTATTGCCAAAGGGTCCGCCGATGTTTTCGTCATATAAGGTGTTGGCCATAAACTTGGTAATGCGAGAGAGGCGTCGGTCAGTCATGGAAAACTCACCCACTTTATCAGCATTTTCGGTGGCGATCATTTGCTTAAGCACCGGCTCGTTGGTATCGGCCGTGGCCTTAACGACCCTTCCCGCCTTAAATTCCAACCGGATGTTTTCAATCATACTGCCGTAGTTATAGAGCGGCTGGTTAAAACGGATCCAGCCTTCAGTACCACGCCAATCGGGACTAGTAAAAACCTCGAAGCTGGGAATATTGCGGCCGCTGCCGCCCATCCACGCGCGCTTTTCGCCAATGGTTAGCCACAGGTCAACGTCATCTCCTTCAACATGAACTTTTTCTATCTCCAAGGCGTTGAGCTTTCCAACAATTTCTTTAATAGTAGCTTCGGTTTCCCGCCAGCGCGCAACCGGATCCGGATCGTCTAAATAGCACGCGTTAATAATCTGGTCCCAGTATTCCTCTTCTGTCATCCGCGCTTCAGTGGCGGAGGCCGGTGTACCGTAGAGACCAAGCGTCCAAGTAAATTTTCCATCGTTTTCTTTTTCGTCACGCCATTGCATAAACGGATGGCGGGCCTTACGACGGCGTAAAATCTTCATGGGATCTACATTTTCAAGCGCGTGCAAATCCGAATCGCTTAAGATCATCAGCTGATGATCCATGTTCTCGGTTAGGCCCTTATAATACTTTGAAGGGAAGAAATCGAGCTGGGCGTCGTTGGCAAAATCAAAAACATTATTGAGTTCGCCATAGCGGCCGGCTTCATTTGGGAAAAAGCCGTCAATAACATGTCCGCCGGAGCGCCAAATGGCTTTGCAAACTTCCATGTACAAGGGCTTGGAAACCTCGTGCCCCATTACGTAGACAACCTCACCATTTTTAATGCCCTGGCCGCTATTAAGAGCGAAATTAACTAGTACTTTGGCGTAGTTTTCAAGAATTTTTTGTGTAGGGGTGTAAGACATAGACTTCATTGTAACAAATTATGAGTCGGCCTTTACCAGCACCATAAAGGCTTCGGCGGGAATTTCAACCTTCCCCACTTTCTTCATGCGCTTCTTCCCTTTTTTCTGTTTATCTAACAGCTTATTCTTTCGGCTCACATCTCCACCATACAGCTTGGCCGTGACGTTCTTGCCCATTGAGCGGATGTTTTCCCGAGCAATAATCTTGCCGCCAATGGCGGCCTGAAGGCTAACTTCAAACAGCTGGCGGGGAACAACGTCTTTGAGTTTCTCCACTATCGCTTTCCCGCGTCCGTAAGCCTCATCGCGGTGGGCAATGGAGCTTAAGCTATCTACCAGCTCGCCGCCGACTAAAATATCCAGCCGCACCAAGTCTTCGGTCCGGTAATCATCCAGCTCATAGTTGAAAGATCCATACCCGCTGGTGATTGACTTCAATGAATCATAAAAATTAGTCAGCACATTTGCCAGCGGCGCCTCAAACGCAATCAGCGCCAAGGTTTGGTCGATGTAGTTCATGTTCGACTGCAGCCCCCGAATCCGGTTAATCAATTGGATCACCGCGCCAACATAACCGCCCGGTACCACCACCTCCCCCTTAATCCACGGCTCGCGCAATAGCTCAATCCGGCTGGTCTCCGGAAGCTCGGCGGCTGAACGAACCGTTAACTCCTGGCCGTCGCTGGTGCGCACTTGATAATCGGTGGAGGGTGTGGTGATAACCATATCCAAGCCATGTTCGCGCTCAAGGCGCTCTTTAATGATTTCCATATGCAAGAGCCCCAGAAAACCCACCCGGTAACCAAACCCTAAGATCTGCGAGGTTTCCGGCTCATATACCAGCGCCGCATCGTTGAGCTTCAGCTTTTCAAGGGCGTCTTTCAGCTCTGGATACTGTTCAGCACTTGAAGTAAAAAAGCCGGCAAATACAAACGGCTTAACCGCCCGGTACCCCGGTAGTGGCGATTCCGCCTCATCGCGCTCAAGCGTTACCGTATCACCTACCCTGGCCTCGGCAATTGACTTTAAGTTCGTTACCACGTACCCGATTTGCCCGGTTGTCAGTCCCGGTTGCACGACTTGCTTGGGCTTAAAGATACCGGTTTCGACCGCCAGGCCTGTATGTCCCGAAGACATGAGTTTTAAACTTGCTTGCCGCTCTAACGACCCATCCACAATCCGAAGAAACAAGATTACGCCGCGGTACTCGTCGTACACTGAGTCAAACACCAATCCCCGCAAGGGCTTTTCCGGTTCACCGCTGGGGGGCGGCACCAGCTCGACTACTTTATTCAGTAATTCGATAACACCTGTCCCGTTTTTAGCCGAAATTGCTAGCACGTCTTCCACCTTGCAGCCGAGCAAGCTAGCGACCTCTTTGGCTACCCGTTCCGGCTCGGCCGCCGGTAAATCAATTTTGTTCAGCACTGGAATAATCTCCAGGCCGGCCTCAATTGCTAAATACACATTGGCCAAGGTTTGGGCCTGGATTCCCTGAGCCGCGTCAACCACGAGGATTGCCCCTTCGCAGGCGGCTAAGCTACGGCTAACCTCATAACTGAAATCAACGTGGCCGGGAGTATCAATCAGGTTTAGCTGGTAGGTGCCTGGGTCGCGCGCATCCTCTCCGGCTGCGGAACTCGCCTTCGGCTCAAACAGTCCTCGCTCGTTCGATGAGCGCATCGACCCGGGCGTCCACGCCATTTGTACCGGTTGCAGCTTAATCGTAATCCCCTTCTCCCGCTCCAAGTCCATACTATCGAGCAGCTGCGCCTGCATGTCCCGCCCCGCCACCGTGCCCGTTAGCTCAAGCATACGGTCGGCCAGGGTCGATTTGCCATGGTCGATGTGGGCGATAATACAAAAATTTCGTATGTGGGACTGGTTCATGTTAAATTCAGCGGTTTAAGGATTTGCTCTTTTAACCTGCCGTAAACTTTGCGGGCTTCGTGCAGATCCAGCAAGTAGCACGGGATGAAGTAGGCCGCGAGTGATAACGCAAGTATGCCAAAGAACTTAGGTGCAACAACAAAGAAGCCGGTATCTGCTAAGTAAAGCGGAGCGACCCGGGCTACCAAAATGTAAGTAGTTCCTGCCATTATTGCTCCTGAAAGAAGCATCCGCCACAACCCTGCCCAAATGGAATGCAAGCCAATTTGCTTCATTCGCCGCTGAAGCAGAACAGTGAGTACCACCACTTCAATTACGGCTAGGACCGACTGAGCCATGGCGAGCCCAACCACCCCAAACTCATGCGAAAGCCCAAAGCTCAGCGGAACATTTATGGCGATGGCCGACAAGCTAACATAAAGTGGGGTTTTGCTATCCTGCAGCGCGTAAAACATGCGTGCAACCAGGAAAAATAAGGCTTGAAAAACAATTGCCCCGGCAAACCAGCCCAGCGTGTTGGCGGTAGTGGGATCACCAAAACCATAGAGCAACCGGACAATATAGCCACGCATGATCACGGTGACAATTGCTGCCGGTATTACTAAAAACAAAATGAGCCGGGCGTTTAATACAAACTCTTTAATAAGCGTTTCGTACGCTCCCTTAGCTGCCCGGGCCGCCATGGTAGGAAAAGCCGCCGTGGCAACCGAATTTCCGATTAATACCAAAGGAACATTTTTCAGGTTGTTGGCAAAATAGTAGATTGCCAAACTTCCTACCTGCAGCCGTGAAGCGATAATGGTTTCCACTATGTAATGGATTTGGTCGATCCCCTGGTCAAGCGACCGGGGAACCATTAGCTTCACTACCCGCTGGACATCATTACGCCGAAACTTTAGCGACCAATGATAGCGGTATCCGAGGCCAGCCAACCCGCCAATTTGCAGCACTGCCTGTAAGAACGCCCCAATTACCACTCCATAAGCAACGCCGTAAATTGACTCGGTTGGACTTAAGAAGACAATGCCGAAAATAATGCCTAAGTTATAAAATACGCTAGCCAACGCAAAAATAATAAACCGGCCAAACGACTGGGCTACACTGCCCAGCAAGCTTGAGACCGCGAACAGCATTGGCGTTATAAGCATGATGCGCGTTAAGTAAACGGTGAGGTTGTGTTGGTACTCATTAAAGCCCGGGGCGAGCAGGCTGGTTAAGGGTCCGGCAAAAATAAAGGCAATCACTCCTGCCACAGCGGTGAAAATAAGCAGAAAATTTAGCAGCACCGAGGACATTTCCCAGGCAGATTTGCGGTCGTTTTTGCTTAAATGCTCGGCAAATACCGGGATAAAGGCTACCGCGAATGCCCCTGACACCAGCAAGGTAAATAGCAGCTCCGGCAAACGGAAGGCCGCGGTATAGGCGTCCGTTTCCGGACCTACCCCAAACTGCGCCACCAGCAGCCGGTCGCGCAATAAGCCCAGCAGGCGGCTGGCCATAAATGACAGGCCAATTACCAAAGCGGCCATATTTACCGTATTACGGGTATTTAAACGAGAAACAAGAGAATTCACTGCTGGTAATTATAGTCGCGCTAAAGCGTTTTGGACAGCGAAAGCCATCCTTTCAATGCTTAGGCTTCGGCCAGTTTTCCGGCGGGTTTAGGGGTGCCCGTGTCGCCGCCAATATCAAGGGCCGGTGCCTGGTATTTCTTTTTCTTGTTTGGGCCGCCCACGATTTTCAAGAAATCATCTTCTTCCATGGTTTCTTCTTTTACCAGAAAGTCAGCTACCGCGTTCAATTCTTTGCGGTACTTCAAGATTGTTGTTTTAGCCCGTTCAGCCGCCTCATCAATCAGCGCCGCGACCTCATCATCAATTACCTTGGCAATATCGTCGGAGTAGTTTTTGCCTTCTCCAAGGTCGCGGCCCATGAATATGGCGTCGCTTTGCCGGCCAAACACAAGGTTAGGAAGTTTTACGCTCATCCCATAATCCATAATCATTTTACGTGCCAAGTTGGTAGCGTTTTGGAGGTCATTGGAGGCGCCGGTAGTAATTTCGTTATAAACAATCCGCTCAGCCAAGCGTCCGCCCAGCATCATGGCCATATCATCTTTAAAATCCTGCACGCTGGAAAGATGACGGTCTTCAACCGGGAGGCTCCAAGTAAAACCGCCGGCATTTCCCCGGGGGACAATCGTGATTTTATGTACCGGGTGGGCATTCTCCATGAAATGGCCAACAATCGCGTGGCCGGCTTCGTGGTAGGCGGTAATCTCTTTTTCCCTGCCGTTCATAATGTGGCTGCGACGTTCTGGCCCAAGCAGGACTTTTTCAACCGACATATCCAAATCATGCTGGGTAATTTTTTTACGGTTGTTTCGCGCTGTTAAGATTGCCGCTTCATTTAAAAGGTTGGCTAGGTCGGCTCCGGAAAAGCCAGGGGTTTTCTTAGCGATTTGCATAAGGTTAGTAGCCGGGTCAAGCGGCTTGCCAACAGCATGTACGTCCAAGATCGCTTTACGGTTGTGGACATCGGGGGCGTCAAGTGTAACGCGGCGGTCAAAGCGGCCCGGCCGAAGCAGCGCGGGGTCAAGCACGTCCGGCCGGTTGGTCGCGGCCATAACGATTACATTAGTACCTTGCTCAAAACCATCCATCTCAACCAAAATTTGGTTAAGGGTCTGCTCACGCTCATCATGGCCGCCACCCATTCCCGTGCCGCGCTGGCGTCCGACGGCGTCGATTTCATCAACAAAAATAATACAGGGGGCGTTCTTTTTGGCCTTAGCAAACAAGTCGCGTACCCGGGAAGCGCCAACACCCACGAACATCTCTACGAACTCTGAACCGGAAATGCTAAAAAATGGAACTTCCGCCTCTCCCGCTACCGCCCTGGCCAGCAAAGTTTTGCCGGTTCCCGGAGGGCCAAAGAGAAGCACACCTTTGGGAATTTTGGCGCCCAGGGCTTCAAATTTGGTCGGATATTTTAAGAATTCCACAACTTCGCTGAGTTCTTGCTTGGCTTCTTCCGATCCCGCCACGTCCTTAAACAGAACTTTCTTTTTATCGCTGCCAAACAACCGGGCCCGACTTTTGCCAAAGCTCATAGCCTGGTTGCTTGAGCCTTGGGCTTGGCGCATCATGAAGAACAGGAACGCCCCAATTAATATAAACGGCAAAATACTAAACAGCCCGGCTAAAATGTAACGGGTGGTACTTTCGCCGCTTTTAGGCTCAATCTTCACCTTGCCATAATCAATTCCGTAATCCTTTAGGGTGGCGGTTGATTCTTTGGTGGCGGTCAGGAGGGGCGCGTCTTTTTTCTTTTGGGTAGCGGTTAACTTGTCGCCGGAAACTTCAATTTTTTCAATGTTGCCGGATCGAGCTTCATCAATAATTTTAGATAAAGAAACCGGTTCGGTTTTTTTCTGCGGCATTGAAACTACCGCCGTAATGGCAAGCAATACTAAAATACCAATTAAAATAAAAAAATTGCGGGAGCGGGTCTTCATGTAACTTGTACCTTTCTTGTGCTGTCGGAAAAACTTGTAACCATAAGCAGAATGTGGCTTCCCTAAGGGGTAAACACAGTAATCACTCTAGCACGGGAGCAGCTGACCGACAAGCGAGAAGTTAGCTGGCGAGCTTGACCCAACCGCAGCGTTTTGCAATCGAGAGCTAGCTGCTCCACTGCCACACTGTCCAGCTCAACACCAGGCTGAACAGCGCGGGCCATTGCCACCAGCACTTCGGTAAGCGTAGTAAACGGCAATCGACGCAGCCGGTTTAAGTCCGCGGTGGCCTTACCGTCGGTAAAGTCAAAGTAAGCTTGAAGCCCCTTGTTAATCCGCTGGTTCAGTCCAGTTGCTTCATCAATAATTGCAATCATTTTAGCCTGAAAGTCCGGTTCAATTTTCTTCAAGGCGGGAATAAGCTCGCGCCTTACCACATTGCGCCGAAACGCCGGATCCTGGTTGGAGGGGTCTTCAATCCATTCCAGTCCCCGCTCGTTTGCATATTTAAGCAGCTCGGCCTTTCGCACCCGGGCTAAAGGCCGAAGAATATCTTTAGCGCTCACGAATGGGGACAACCCGTAGCGTCCTGTCCCCCGCTCTACATTCATAATCAACGTTTCAACCAAATCATCCTGATGCTGGGCGGTGATAATAGCCCTCGCCCCGGTCTGCTCCTGGATTTCGCGCAAATAACCGTACCGCGCCTGGCGGGCTTCGGCTTCCGCCCGCTTCACCGGCCGGCGGGTACTATGAAATGGCAAACCATACCTATTGGCAGCTTGCCTAGCCGTCTCGGTGTACTTTTTACTTTCCGCGCTCCAGCCATGGTCAAAATGGACTACCTCTAATTGCCTCTTGCTAGCATCAGGATGAGTAGCCATTAGGTCAAGCAACGCCGCCGAATCAACGCCGCCAGACAGCGCAAACACGTAACGGCCCGGGCTGGGCCAAATAATTCTGTTAATGAATGTGTCTTTCATAGATGGAATAATAACAAAACTGCGGGCGCAGGCGGGACCCTTAGGCCCCGCCCACACGCGTTGCGAGCCGAAGCTCAGTCGTCTATCGGGCCCTTGTTCGGCATGCCGGCCCGAACAGTGGGTCCTCACTCGAAAGGCCGAACAGCCGTTTGATGCTCGGTGGTGCAAGGCGCCGGCCTCACCCCCAGCGGCTCGATGCGCGGCCGCTACCAGCCGGGCTGGAGAAGCAGGGCTTCCTTGAAGCTCCGAATCCGGTCGCTCAGCTCCTCGGTGGTGATGCCGAAGCTCTCCGCCGCCTGGCGAACCAGCCTCCGCAGTAGCTGGATCGCTGAAGTCGAAGTGCAACCGCAGCAGTGCAAGGCCAACTGCCAGGACTGCCTGGTCCTTCCCGTCGCATGGATCAAGCCCGTCAAACGGGCCGACCACGCCGGTTGCCGGCACTGGACTCTTCGTGCCATATCCTGGTTGAACGTCTCCGCTCATGTCAAACTCCTTGTCGTGGTTGTCATTAGGCGGCGAGCGTTGCCGTCTGGCGCTTACGGCGGAACCAAAGGATGGGCGCTTGTTCAGCGCCAACCTTGGCGGCTGCACGAAGCCCGTGGAGTGTCGACTCGTGCTCTCCTTCCGTCGAGAACCAGCCGATCGGGCCGGGACGAATGTCCGAGAGATTGGTGATTCCCAAGGTACGCAGGATGCTTCCTGCCTTCTGAAGCTCATCCATCGTGCCGTCGCATTCGACTAGCACCAGGTCAAGCTGTCCGCGCCGAACCACCTTGCCCAAAACGATCGTCTCGCCGTTGCCGAGCCGTAGCGCATGCGGCGACGCAGTTACCGGATTCCCGGTTGCGGGGTCGGCCACCTTTCTCCAGATCGACGGAGGCAGCACTGAAAGCTGCCCCCGAAGCTCTGGTCGGTTACCCATAAATCCAAGGTGCCTATGCACGTAGGATCCTTCCTGCCGACAGTATCGGCAATCGATAGTGGAGTAGGATTATTTTGCACTATTTTACTTAAAATTACTAGTACCTAATCGTTGACCCCCCATCTTATTCCTGGTATCCTGTAAAAACGTCGTCGCGGGGTGGAGCAGTCCGGTAGCTCGTCGGGCTCATAACCCGAAGGTCGCAGGTTCGAATCCTGCCCCCGCTACCAAGCAATTATTATGAGATACATGTAATGAAACACACCGGAACCTTTGCCGTAAAAAGCGGCCTCGCCCAAATGCTCAAAGGCGGCGTTATTATGGATGTGGTCACCCCCGAACAGGCTCGCATTGCTGAAGAGGCTGGGGCGGCGGCTGTGATGGCACTTGAACGCGTTCCAGCCGATATCCGCGCCGATGGCGGTGTAGCGCGCATGAGCGACCCCAAAATGATTAAAGAAATTATTAAGGCGGTAACGATCCCGGTGATGGCAAAGGCGCGCATTGGTCATTTTGTAGAAGCCCAAATTCTCCAGGAGCTTGGCGTGGACTACATTGATGAAAGCGAAGTCCTGACACCGGCTGACGACACCCACCATATTGATAAGCACCCCTTTACCGTGCCTTTTGTGTGCGGCTGCCGTAATTTAGGCGAAGCCCTCCGGCGCATCCAGGAAGGCGCTGCCATGATCCGAACAAAGGGGGAAGCCGGCACCGGCAATATCGTTGAAGCCGTCCGCCATGCCCGGACCGTTAGCGATGAACTGGCAATCCTGAAAAAAGCCGGATCAGCCGCCATCAAAGCCTTCGCTAAAACTGAGCGGGTGACGGAAGAGCTGGCTGGCCAAACCGTTAAACTTGGCCGCTTACCGGTAGTAAACTTCGCCGCCGGCGGTATTGCCACCCCCGCCGACGCCGCCTTAATGATGCAATTAGGTGTCGACGGTGTATTTGTTGGCTCCGGCATTTACAAAAGCGGCAACCCAGCCAAGCGCGCCAAGGCCATTGTGCTTGCCACCACTCACTTTAATGACGCGAAGATGCTCGCCAAGGTAAGTGAAGATTTAGGTGAGCCGATGGTTGGCATTAACCTCGACACGTTGCCCAACGAAGAGCGACTCGCCACCCGCGGCTGGTAACCAGGTTGGCTAAAACTGTTGGCATACTGGCACTCCAGGGAGATTTTGCTGAGCACGCCGCCGCGGTTGAGCGCTGCGGGGCAGCCGTCCGGCTTGTTAAAACACCTGGTGACTTAGAAGCCATTGATTCGTTGATTATTCCCGGCGGGGAAAGCACTGCCATTGGAATTGTTGCCCAAAGCACCGGCCTCATAAAGCCGTTGCGGGCATTTATCGCGGCGAAGATGCCGGTATGGGGAACCTGCGCCGGGCTAATCATGTTGGCCGATCGGGTTGAGGGACAAAAGCACGATGGCCAAGTCCTACTAGGCGGGCTCAACATCACTGCCACACGGAACTATTACGGGCGGCAAATCCAAAGTTTTAGCGCCCGCCTATCAATACCCAAAGTCACCCCCGACCGCGTAAACGTTGTGTTTATCCGCTCGCCTGGCATTACGGCAGTAGGTCCTCAGGTTGAGATTTTATCCAGTTACCAGGAAGCACCAATCGCGGTTCGCCAAGGAAATATCCTAGCGACCTCTTTCCACACTGAATTGGACGAGAACTCAAAATTTCATAACTATTTCCTGGGCTTTTAGTACAAGGCTTTTCGAGAAGAAGCTAACCAAGTACAATGCTTACCGTATGGCTGCGTAGCTCAGTGGTAGAGCAGAGGACTCATAAGCCTTTGGTCGGTGGTTCAAATCCACCCGTAGCCACCATTTGGAATTTACTATTTACAATCTTTCTCGAGCACCTCAACTCGGCGCACCAACGACAACCATTCTGTTCGCTGGGCCGCATCAAATACACGAGCGCGCACATCCTGGAGATCTAGCTTGATTTCTTTAATATCTTTCTCCAGCGCCGCAACGCGCGTTTCGAGTTGTCCGACACGTTCTTCGAGCCGTTCCATCCGCACTTTTATGGCATCAAGCTGCTTTTGGACGGAATCAAACTTTTTAGAAATTTCTCGCAATGCCGCGTTAAACAAGCCCGTAAAATATGCGCGATCCTCGTGCCTGGCTTGCTCGATGCCGTCAAAACGCCGGTCAAAATACTGTTTTTCCTCGAGAGTTAATGCCATAACTAATCCTTGTATTATTTCAATTCTACCAGCTTACCAACTTGAGATTAAATAAAAATGAAACTACCAGCTCCCGCCTCCACCTCCGCCGCCTCCTCCACCCGAGCTACCGCCGGACGATGACGATGAAACGGTCGCGTTGCTGCTAAATGACGAGGCGAAGCCTCCCCCAAGATCACTGGCTAGCGCCGATGAGGAAAAGACCGCGTAATTGCCAGCGTACCAGCTGGAGGATTGCTGCAAGTTAATGTCCTCGAACTGCTTGGCCCACTCTTTTTCAACCCCTAGTGCGACCGCGTAGGGCAGCAATTTGTTGAAACGCTCCGGAGTGCGTTCGGGAGCGTCGGTAAAATTTAACCGGTCTTTTTCGGCAACTTTTAAATACAGCTTTAATCCTTCAACTTTTGCCCATTCCACCGCACCGGCGTCTGAGATGGTGCCGGTATCAATCAGCTTCTCCATAAGCCCCGGCTCTTTGGAAAATGATCCGTAAAAGCCTTTTTTCTTGAGCCCTGTCTTTAACTCGGAATGGATTTTCGTTATCGCGGCCGACATTGAGGACTTATTTATATCGTCCAGAGCAATTTTATTTCGTCCGCCAAACAACTGGTCCCACAGCTTTTGCTCGTAGCTCGTGAGACCCACTGGTTCTTGTAGCATATGCAAAGTATATTTGGCTTTTCTAAACCAGGTTTTAGGCTTAGTCTGCTCAATCTTCATGAACCCGCGTACCGCTAGGTCAATCAGCATGGCGGTAATTTCACGCATTCCCGATGTGTCATCTTGCAGTAAGCCGATTTCCCCTGGGGTTAAATTGCTGGGAGGCTCATATTGCGCAATGACGGTTTGAGCTTTTTTACGACCGCGCTTGCGTAGGTATCTTAGGAGGAAGATCCAGGCGATAAGCAAGGCTCCCAGAATGCTTAATCCAATTACTATAAATGTAGCAATTTCTTCCAGCGTCAGAGGAGCCCTTTTCCCGGCAATAAGATATTCGCTGACATACCCGGCCGGCAAAAGGCCCTGTACCGTTAGGCCTTCCCGGGCACTGAGATTTTGAGCTACATAGGTAGGCGGCAGGCTTTCTTGGATAACGCATCCAGCAGTAGAACCCGGAGGGCCGTAAAAACATTTGGGGTTCGATAGGCTAGTACCATCCTCAAATGCTAACGTCGCGCTTGCCCGCTCAATCGGAACCTCCCAGCCATCACCGGTAATATCCAGCGACAAGAACCCAAGCGCACCTTCTTGCCGCACAACCGGCAGCAACCGGTAATGGATGACGTAGGTGTGAACACCGTTAATGGTTGTATCCGGATCTCCTATGCGTATGACGGAATTACTGCTTCCCTTGCTGGTCGTCTTGGTGGTCTCGACATCCACCTTCTTCCCCTCTTGGGTAACGCCGATAAACTTCAGGCTATTATGGTACTTCTTTCCTTTGTCATCGGTATAATCCAGCGGGACATAGCGGAAAATGCCGTGGCGGTAATCGGAGCCGAAATCATATTGGATCGTTTCAGTAATATCGGCAACATTTTCTTTGGTAACCGTCACCTGAGAGTCGAAAGTAATAATCCGTTCGGCGGCAAAGGCCGAGGCGCTGCTTACAACCAGCAGGTAGAAGGCCGAGGCGCAGAACAGGAAGAGACGCTTCAAGAGCTTGTTTTTCCAAGCAGAAAGTCTACCCATTGGGCAAAATTCGACTTCTTGGGCTTCGCTTCGTCTTCCCGCGCTTCTTGGTTTGATTTATCGGTATCGTCGTGGGGCAGGATAATCACTTCTTCGCCAGGCGCCTGCAACCCCAGCTTGGCCCGAGCTTGTTTTTCCTTATAGTCGTCGGTTTGGTAGTACTGAATTTTGTATTCTAAGGTTTGCTTTTCAGTCTGCAAGTGAGTCAGCCGAGTTTCAAGATCATTAATTTGATGCTTTAACTTGTAGTTGTAGCTAATGGTCTGGACTAAATAAAAAGAAATGTAGGTTACCACTAAAATTCCTAGAACTAAGCCAAAATGGATGCGCCGCAGGAATTTTCGAATAACCGGATTCATAGCTTCCATTGTAGTATGCCTACCGTAACAATTACAGCGCGCTGGCAAAGCCGGGCGTTTTCCAGCATAATCGGTTGCGTACCATCCGTGCATCCGCGGGCCCGTAGCTCAGTGGTTAGAGCAGTCGGCTCATAACCGATTGGTCGCTGGTTCAAGTCCAGCCGGGCCCACCATTGATTTTCCTCAATTATCATGCCATTATAAATCACCTCGACAAATCGTGTCGTCGCGCACATCCCCCAGAGATTGGAGTATCGCAGTGCCCCCATCGAATGTGTTGACCTGGGATGACGTCCCCTTAGACGAACTCACGGGTCTAGTTCTGGAGTTCTTGGTGAACGGTGGTTTCTATCACGGAACCATCAAGTCTGCCAATCTCGACAGTTCGAACAAGCTGAGGTTCCAGCTCAGCAACCCTCAACTGCTAGTCCATAAGGGGCAGTGGGAGGAGGATATAAAAGCTGGATCGGAGTGGGTGGCGTGTGCCGAGCCAACCTCTCTCACGATCGACCCGTCGAAGGTGCTTCCGGAGAGGCGCCGGACTCACATCTTCTTCAGGATGACGGAAATCAACTCGGCCAACATTCTGGACGGAGGAAGCCTGCTCCAACCGGAGACGGAAGGCACTGTGCCGGAGGTGCCTGTCACCGACCTCAAGCTCAAGTGCACCTACCACACTCCCGCCAAACGTCAGTGTGGCGACCCAGCCACCACAGCTGTGCTGTCAGCGGAAACTGGAGAGATCTACTTCCGCTGCTCCAAGCACCGCGGCCTCGTTCACCAAGCCGAACCCAGGCCTGTCCGAGGCCCCATCCTGCAGAAAGTGCCGCAGCCTCCCCGACCCAACCACTAGCCCGTCGCGGGCGACCACCGTTCCACAAAACGGCCCGTCATTTGCGACGGGCCGTTTTATTTTTATATACGTGTTATTGGCAGCTTAAACTTCCCTATCTACCGGCCTTCCGGCGGCGGCGCCAATCAAGCGCGCGATCAACCAAGCTACGAGCGCGTAAACAATCATGGCGATTATGGTGGCGGGTTCAAAAACGGAGGTTGTCGCGGCGCCCTGGTTTGTAGCCTGCGGGAAAATACCATAAAACGGCCACACAAACGGCTCGGTGAGGTTATAGATAAAACTGACAAAGCCACTAGCCGGATTAGCTCCTAGCAACAAGAAAATCAACCGGAACGCTAGCAGCGCTTCCAGTAAACCAAAGAGCAGATATACAATATTTACAGCGCTCCACGCTCCGGAACGGCGCGCTGGGCGATCTTCGGTAGTAATAATCCTGTCGGCCATAGTTATCTCCCTTTATGCTTGAATTGTAAGCAAAACAAGCATATTAACCAATGTGCAATATTCTAGTTATCAGATTATTTTATTTTTATACTGTTGCACAACTTTAAACAATGGTTGCAAGCGCTTTAGCGGCGGATATTACCTCCACCTTACTGTTTGGCGCCAGCTGCGTAACTTCACCATCCAGTTGCATCGGCATTTTTTTTATCACCTCAAACGAGTAAGCACTTTCGCGCCGCGCGGTTTCTAACCCTTTGGTGGCAGCCTTAAATAGCTTTATAATAAGCTTAAACTTATGGGCGTGGGGGAAGGTAATTACTTCAAATTTGCCATCATCCGGCTGATTGGTTTTAGCCAGCGTCAACACTTTGGCCATCTGATTGATGTTCATAAAGAGTAAGCTATCTAATGTAATTACTTTGTTATTACGACGTATTTTAAATGGTCGATGGGTGAAAAAAGTCTTAAGCACCAAAATGGTTTCATTGAATGCTGACAAGGTGTGGCGGTTTAACTCGGTGGCAATAATAGGCGTTAAGCCCAGCCCTGCGTAGGAATGGGCATAGCGGTGTGTCTTATTGGTGCTATCCCCCACGCTAACTTTTAGTAAATCAATCTGAGTTGCCTTCCCCTTTTTAATGGACTCCCATAGGGGCTTATCTTGCATGGTCCGGCTGTGGTCATTGGCATTACCAGCCGGTAAAACCGCGGCAATGGCGGGTTTCCCTTCTGCCGATGACTTCATTACCCCATTAATTACTTCGTGGTACCCGCCATCCCCGCTGGACGACACAATTAGCGGCGCGGCATGCTTGTGCGCGAGTGAGTAAGCTAACTTTTCAGCATGACCGGCGTAGTGGGTAGCAATGGACTCGACGCGTGTTCTAGGAAGTTCTTTTATTAACTGGCGCTCTAAGTCCTTCGCAGCCGACTTGCTGTCACCGGTACTTTTGGGGTTATAGATGATGAATATGCTAGTAGAGGGTTTCACTGCCCCATCTTATCAAATTAAGGGCAGTAAAATGTTATAATTTGAAGCTTTTTAGTATTAGGCGTGCCTCTGCTAATTCCGCCTTGTCGGCTACCAGGGGAGCTGCATCACCTCCTCTAGCTTGAATGGATGTGCTAAAGCTCAATTGGCTACCTTGGGCACTATTGGTACTCACCAGGGGATAGTATAAGCAGGTTCCGGTATCTCCAACTTGAGCTTTATTATTTGGCCATGAGCTTTCGCTCGCCAGGGCAATTATTGATTTGTTTTCAATAAAATATACCGGAGGGACTGAGCCATTGGCCAACTCTTCAACTGTCGTTAAGTTCACATGCGGATCGGTATCCGGGCAACCGCCGCCAAGTCCATCTATGAATTCGACATAATTAAGTTGCAATCCTTTAGGCGACGTCAAAATAACATTTTTGCCGTCGGCAACTTCCGGAAATGGGCTTGCTTCAACTTTCGTATTCCAGTCGGTTGGATACCGAAAACTAGCCCCTTTATAGGCAACCGATTCAAATGTTTTCCATCCTTCGTACGGATTCGCTTTTGCTTCAGGGTTCTCAGCGGTTACGTTTTTACTAGAAGCTGTATCAGAATCAGCCTGCCGTGCTTGATAGGCGAAGTAACCGGCCGCGCCGATTGCAGCAAGCAACAGCACGACCAAAATCATTTCCAACGCGCCGAATCCCCGTTGGTTTAATAGTTTCTTCATAAAATTAATGCTCACCTTTAGTTACGCTTACGGTAGCATTTTATCCATAGAAATTGCAAACAATATTCCGCTTACGGTTATTATTTGATATTATATGGGCATAATAAAACGAAAGGGGGTGATCTTGGAAAGTCCTTTATCTAACGGGCGTTCGAACAGCTATCAAGGAGGGGATAGCGCCTAGATCTAACCCAGCGCCTAAGAGGCAACCGGTCGTCTATAGCAGGCGGCCGGTTTTTTTATCTATAATGCTATAGGAGGATATTATATGCGAAAAAATAGTAAGTATTTAATGTTATCGTTCCCACTTCTACTGGTAATAATTGTGCTGTTGGTAGTAACAGGCGTAATCCCTGATAAAGAAACTACAAAAAGCATTACCCTCCTTGCAAGTATGTTCGGCATACCTGCCTCTCTGCTTGGCGTGTTGCTGTTCTTCGTGTCCGATAAAGAAACTAAGTAGAAGCAGACTTATCGCCCTTTTGCCAATCTACGCTGGTTAATAGTGGCGCAAAGACATCATCTTTGGGGTCAATTACAAGGGCGGCGAGTTCTTCGGCAGTTGGGTTGCGCGACTGAAAGCTAACGCGAGAGGGAGCTTCAATGATCGCGATGGGAGTACTCTCAGCGCCCTCCCCCATCTCCAGTACGGCCGCGGCGGCTAATCCTCCGGCAATGTTGGCCTGGCTCACTTCAAAGGGACGGCCAAACAAGTCGGGTTGTCCAACGTAACTATGGAGAGCTTCAAAGCCACTATGTGCTAGGGCGATACCGGTAACGCCCCAACGCAGTGGCGTACAAGTGCTGTCGGTAATTACCACGCCCACCTTTTCTAATCCGAACCGTTTTGCCAAAAACTCTCGTGCTTGATTGGCTGAACCCTGGGGATCATTTGGCCATAGCACGTAGTAGCTACCCCCATTTGAGGAGTCAATGCCGGCGCTTGGCACCAGGGTGTTATTAGCGATTGCCAACTCAAAATCATAGCGGGTGGCCTCCGCCGGTAAGTAGTGTTGCGACTCCTGCTGCACCAACGCCGACTTATTGGTACCCTCGATTGGCACGACCCTTCCTTCACAGATTGACACCACCTTTGAAGTGATAGCCAAGATGCTTCCCTCGGGTAACTCAGTTATTGTCTCATCGAGCAGTTGCAATAACGTTCCCCCGCCGGGAACCACCACTCGGGTAGTGACAGCCCGGACGATCATTTGGCTGCAGTAGCTAGCGCTTCCTTATCGCGCTTTAGCCACCAAACACCAGCGTAAACCAGCGGGGTTTCCAGCAGGGAAAGTAAGCAGCGTAACAGCCAGTAGGGAATCAACAGTCCCAACAAAAAACTGAAGTTTTCGTTAAATGGCATGTTGAACGCGTAAAAAGCCAGCGTTAAGAATACCGCGGAGTCGACAAACTGGGATACGAAGTTAGAGGCGTTATTGCGAAACCACAAGGCCTTGCTCTTCATTTTTTCCCGCAGCTTGCTAAAGATAGCTACATCCAAGAGTTCCGCGATCGCGAAGGCCGCCAGGCTAGCTAAGGCAATCCGCATTGAAGCGCCAAAAATGGCATCATAGGCTACTTCATTTTCACTGGATCTTGTTGATGGCGGCAAGCTCGTTGCTAGCCAAAGGAAGAAAAAGAGCAGGACAATGGTGGCTAAACCGGCAAAAATCATACTTCTCGCCCGCGCCCTGCCGTATACCTCAACTACAGCGTCGGTCAAAGTAAACAGGAGCGGTAAAACAAAAATGGCAACCGTCGCGTTTAAGTGAAAGGTACCGATGGTCGCGATGGGGAAGGTTTTAGACCCAAGCATTTCAGATGTCATGACCCCGAAAATATAGAGCGCCACCACCATATCAAAGGTACGAATTTTAACACTTTTAAAAATATTCATTTAATTTTTCCCTAGTCGGTTAAGTAATAAGCCCCTCTCGCGAGAGTGCTTATCCGCTAAAACCGGACCAGGTGGTTACGCGTTTGTTTATCAACATGATCGTAGCTCTGGTTTCATAGTAGGCTTAAGTATACACTACCCTTTTAGGAATTTTCGTGTGGGTATCAAAAAAGCCGCTTTCTTAAGCGACTTTTTTGCTTCCTTAGGGAGGGGATTAGCCCTTCTTGAGAATCGGCAGGCCGGTGCGTGGGTTTTCCACTACAATATAGCCATCTGGCAGCGCGTCAATAGCACCATCCTTTACCTCGCGGGCAAAGAAATATATGCGCTGTACGCGGCCACCCTTAAGGGTGACGTCACGCATATGTAGATAATATGTTTGACCTTTTGAGTTAACGTGCGAAAAAGCCATCGGAACCTCACTTATAGTTAATCTTGAGTTTCAGATTAAGCTAACGGTTGTAGGGTTGTCAACTTTTCTATCTGAAAATAGGCCTCCAACAGATTGGCGCCCATTTTTGGTAAAAATCTCAGATTTAGCTGATTTAGCCTCTCGGGGCGGTTGTAGCCATAAGCTTATTAAGTTATACTTAAGTCTAAAGGCAGTGGTCTATAGTTTTTAAAGTTAAGTGGAGTTTTTATGGAACCTCGTCGCAGCGCGCAACCCCCCGTTCACCACGCTCCGGTAATTCCGGCTAGCGGATCAGGCAATAGCAGTATTCTTAATACCGTACTGGTAGTATTGCTCATTATCACTTCCGTAGTCTTAACCGCCTACCTGGTTACTCGCCTTATAGGCAGTAGCGGAGACAACCCTCCCGTAAAAGGCAAGCAGACCCAAGCCTTGTTCCTAACCAACGGGCAGGTTTATTTTGGCAAGCTGGCCAATATTAACAGCAGCTATGTAAAACTCACCGATATTTACTACCTTCAGGTGGACGGTGCTGCCCAGCAGCAAGTCCAGCCAGGACAAAAGGCCGACACGGCCCAGCCCAAGGTTTCTTTAGCCAAGCTTGGCGGCGAACTTCATGGACCGGAAGATTCCATGTATGTATCTCGCGAGCAAGTCCTCTTTTGGGAAAATCTTAAGGATGACGGGAAAGTAGCCCAAGCCATCAAAGAATATAAAGCGAGCGGAAAAAAGTAAGTTAAGCTGTTATTTCTAAAAAGCCTCCTGCTTAATAGGAGGCTTTTTTAGTTAAGGATAAAAGCATTAGGTAGGCTGCCAGCACAAACGCCGCCACAGTAACCAGAAGCGCCAACCCTGCTGAATCCGGCGTCCACCCAGGCGAAGAAACGCTTTTGGTGTAATCCCCTTTTTCCGGCAAGCTGACCGCGGAGGGGTTGGCGGCGGGCGTAGCGTGGGTTGCCAAATAAGTTTGGACACATCGCGCCTGGGCAACCGAGTCGGCCCTACCGGCACAAGCCGTTTGGGCCGCGGCGTAAACCTGTCCGTTACTGGCGGGGTTGGCGGCAGCCTGGGCGCTTTCTACAGCTCGGGCATAACTCCCCTCAAGCACATAACGGGTTGAGGTTTTCATATGTGACCGGGTATAGGCAACTAAGTCATTCTCGGTACCGGCTATCACCTCTCCAGCCTTATCGGCTTTGATAATAGCGCCAACCTGCTCGGCCACATGACGCTGGTGGATACCGAGCTGCATGAATCCAAAAAGTGCGGCCAGGGCGGCCGTAATAAAAAGTACCATGGCAACGCGCTTCATGGTTGCTCCCGTAATAGTTAATTAAACGTTAGCATACAATGTTACCTTATTGTCGGTAACCCGCAAAATGCCGCTTTCAACCTCAATAATAACCGGGGTTTGAAATCCGGTGTCCACCGTTACCCGGCCAGGTTTAATAATCGAGAAGAAATTGGAATGCCCCGCTAAAATATCAAAAGGCCCGGTTTGGTTAACCGCGGATAGCGATACCCCGGTTCCTTCAAAAAAAGTTTGATAGGGCGAAAATACTTTAATTTTTAATTTTTCCTGGGTATCCATAGCTAAATGAGTATTTCCTCAAGCTGTTTGAGGTTATCCGGAAGCGAAACATATAATCCTGGCTTGCCGGTTAGGGGTTCCGATACGTGAAAATCCTGAGCAAAGAACTGAATCAATTTTTTGGCCTTTTGATAATCAATGCGGTCGACCTGGCTTAACTCACTTTCACCGATAATGGCAATAATGTTTTTCAAACTCTCATACTTTTGCATGATTGCCTGTACGGTAGTCGCCAGGAGGTAATGGCGGTCGCCGACAATTTCCGGTGTTAACAGCGAACTGGTGGTGTGAATTAAGTCAACGGCCGGACGCACCCCACTTTCCGCCACAGCACGGGAAAGCACGATGGTCGAATCAAGCTGGGCGGAAATTTCCTGCACGGCCGGGTCGCTCAAGTCATCAGCCGGAATGTAAATGGTTTGGACGCTGGTTATTGAACCGTGTTCGTTCGAGAAAAGCCGATCTTCCAACTGCTTAAGGTCGGAGAATAAAGTGGCCTGGTAGCCCCCTTCGCTGGGGATCTGCCCTAAGCTGGTTGAAAGCTCATTGCCGGCTTGCAGGTGGCGGTATATGTTATCGATGAAGAACAAGATATTACGGTTTTCCTCATCGCGAAAATACTCGGCCAACGTCACCGCCGCCAAACCCACCTTTGAGCGCAAGGCGGCCGACTCATTCATTTGCCCGTAAAACATCACCGACTTATCCATAATTTTGTTTTCCTGAAGGGTTTCGTACAGTTCATGTCCCTCGCGAATCCGCTCACCGATACCAGCAAAGAAGGAGAGGCTGGTACCATCCTTGGCAACATTATGGATCAGCTCCATCATCAACACGGTTTTACCAACACCAGCGCCACCGACAATTCCAATCTTTCGGCCCTTTACGAATGGCGTGAAGAAATCAATAACTTTAATGCCGGTCTCCAGGATTTCCGGCTTAAGCGGTTTAATGGTTTGGGTAGGGTGCGTTGGCTTATAAATTGACCGGCGCGGCTCTTTACTAAGGTCGGCCAGGCCGTCTGTGGGTTGGCCTAGCGCATTAAATAGCCGGCCCAATGAGGATTTGCCTACCGGAACGGTAATGGTGTCGCCCACCGGCTCGAGAATGGCGCCGCGCACCGCTTTAGGGCTGGCACCAAGGTTAATGCAGATCGCGTGAGAAGATTCATTAAATGACTGCACTTCAAACAAGATTGTTGGGTCATCGGCTAACCGCAGCAGGTCGCGAGGGGCGGGCTTGTCCCCTACCCATATGACCTCGGTGGTTAAGTTGTTGATCGACCTAATTTTGCCGTACGCCTTGGTTGCCATACTACCCTGTCTTCCTTTTTTTCAACATCTTCATACCGCTTAAAATTTCCTTAATCCGCTCATCACCCAACGACCGCTTTGCCCGATGTAACATTAATGCCAAGTCATCGCTCATTTCTTTGGCTTTGCTTTTGGCGGCGTACATCGCGTTAAACCGGCTGGCATACTGGGCAAGCTTAGACTCAAGCACCACTTGGCCAAGAGCGATCTCAACCATCACCGCCTCCATATAGCCAATGATTTTCTGCGGCGAGGGTTCCAGAATATAGGTGTCGCTGGAAATCACATCCTGGCTATCGGCACTTCCTTTGCCCAGGTGCTGGACGACTGAAAACAAGTCAATTGAGGCGGTTTCCTGCCGCATCAAGGACACATAGGTTTGATAATACACCGTAACTTTCGCGTAAGCCCCAAACACTTTAGCCAATTCATGGACGTTCTCCCCTTTTTCAATATTCGGGGCCTTAAATATTTTCGCTATTTTTACGCCTCGTTGGCTAAGCAGCTGCGCGCCATGGGAGCCAATAGCAAACACGTCGGTCTTATCATCTAGCTTTTGTTCCTGCATTGAACGCACCAGCCGCTCATCAATGTCACCCATTAAGCCACCATCGGAAGTAATTACCACGTAAGCCGTTCGGCCATTCCGCTGGATGCTCAACTTGTTTCCATCGTCTTCTCCCGAACGCAACTGGCTGTAGACCCCCCACAATTCATCAAAAAACTTAGTAGAGGAAACCACGCGGTCTTTAATTTGGGAGATATGGATACTGGCAATAACCTCAAAAATGGAGGTGAGGTCTTGAATGGTTCCAATACGCTCAAGGTCTTGTTGGATAACAATCGGGCGTCTCATTTGGCCACCTGTACCGTTGCCGCTTGTAAGAGCTCCTGGACCACCGGATTCAGGTCTGCATCAGGTGCGAGGCTCGCCGCCCGCTTAGCGGCCTCAGCTTTTAGCATCACCACATTCAAGGAAACCTTACCGGCACCCGCCATCGGTGTCGCCAACATGAGATATTGGGTGTTAATGTCATACAAATCTCGGGGCAACTGCTTATAGACTTCATACAGCTGCCGACCGAGGGCGAGGTCAGCCTGCGCCTCCGGAGAAAGCTCCGAGCCGAACTGCGAGAACTCCGCGGCTTGCCGGTAGTCGGCGAGCTTCCTAAACAACTGCCCGCTCAGCTTTTTCCAATCCTTATTTTGCACACGCCCGCCCACACGGGAAACGCTTAAACCAACGTTCACGGCCGGGCGGACTCCTTTACGGAACGACTGCAAGTCAAAAATAATTTGCCCGTCGGTAATGGACATAATACTGGTTGAAAGGTAGGCGGTAATGTCGTCATTGGGCGTTAAAATGACAGGAATCGCGCTAAAGGTGCCGCCGCCATCCCTTAATTTTCCCGCCCGCTCCAAAAGGGATGAGTGGGCGTAGAACATATCGCCGGGATACGAGTCGCGGCCTGGCGAGACTTCGGCGAGCAATGAAATTTCACGATAGACTTTGGCGTGGTTGGTAAGGTCATCATAAATGATAATGATATTACGCCCCATCTTCCAGAGGTACTCGCCCATTGCGCAGGCAACATAGGGCGCCAGATATGATTGGCTGAGCGCATCAAAGCTGGATGCAACCACCACAATAGAGTGCGTGATGGCGCCGGTCTCATTAAGCTCGGCAATCAACGTATCCACATCAACCTGGCGCTTGGCAATTAAGACATAAATGATTATCCGGCCATCTTGCGTTGCTTGCTGCTGGGTTAGTTGCCGCATAAAGGTACTTTTGCCAGACTTGTTATCCCCTAGGACGGCGATACGCTGCCCCAACACAAACGGAAACAGTGAATCAACAATGGCCACTCCCGTAACCAACTGGGCATCGAGCGCTTGGCGCTCAATAATACCGGGGGCGGTAGCAAATACCGGCTCTTCTCCGCTGGTGGCTATTTGCCCTTTCCCATCGAGCGGCTCACCCAAGACATTCACGACCCGGCCGATCAGGCCCTCCCCTACCTTGGTTTGCAAAATATCGCGCTCAAGCACGGCGATGCTCCCTAATTTAGCCCCCTCGGCCGCGAAGGTTAAAATCTCCACTAGGGAATCTTTGACCGACCGCACCATCCCGCGGCTACCATCTTCAAACATGACAAGGCTATTCACAGCCGCGCCCTCGAGTCCCCGCACAATCGTAAGCAGCTCCTTAATTGCTACTACCTCGCCAGATGGTTTGCCGTCGGCGATTAACCGCCCAAACTGCTCATTTTCAAACACGGGTTAACACCTCGGTAAACTTTTCCGGATGGGCCAATAATGCCTGGCGGAACGAACAGTCATACACGTGGTTGACTGTGCGGATAACCACCCCGCCGGCAATATTGGGGTTGGCGCGGAAATTAACCAGGAGGTCGGGGTGGATATTGGCACGCAGCCAGTTCACCAGCTCTTGCTTAAGACTGGGTTTGGCCTGGGCTGCCAATACCAGGGTGACGGTAGGAGCGCTGGTGGCCAATCCCTCCAGCTCTACCCGGTAGGCCTCAATCCCTTGGTCGGTCCGCTGGTCTTCCGGCATTAAATTCACCACGGCTTCTGCTCGGAAAGACAAATCAAACGTTTCCGGTGTTTTACCCTGTACCCGATTGGAAGCGAGGTAAACACTGTAACTATGTAGCTCTTCGGACACCGCCAGAATCTGGTCAATCGAATAAACTTCTTTTGGCAGCTTAGGTTTCATCACCAAACTCACTTTTTAGATCAGCTTTATGGCGCTCTAAGCTTTCCAGTAAGAATGCCCGCTGGGCTCCCAGGTCGGCGGCTTGGCCAAGACTTTCAACCAAATAAGTTGATACCGCTTCACCCAAACGCCTGTCGAGCCGCTCAAGCAAATAGGTTCGGCGGTCAATTAAGGCTTTATCAATTTCGGCTTGCAAGGTTTGTTGCTGGGCCTCAACCGCGGTTTGCATGTTTGAAAGGCTGGCTAGGGCGGCTTTGCGGGCTTCGTCGACATTGGCCTTATACTGGTCAAGCTCTTTTTCTACAATCCCGGTAGTCAAACGGGTAATAAGCTGGTTAAGCCGGCCCGAAGTTTCGTCCAAACTTTTACCAAACCGGTCGGTAGCGCTGTTAACCGCTTGTTCAAATGCCGTTGACGCCGCTTGCTCTAAACGTTGCAACTCTTCCGGTGACAGCTCGGGCAGCTTAACCGCGGGGGGCTCCGGCTCGGAGGAAGCGTTAGACGGCGCTTCCTCCGCTTTTTGCGGATGCTTTTCTTGTGCGGACTTCCAGAAGTACCAAACCAGCACTAAGAGCACGGCATTTAGCACAAGCAATCCGAATATTAATACATCAGTCATTATCACCTCTACCACAGCCTTCTGTAAGCTGTGACATGCTTACGTAATTACTTCTGTATTATATCAGTTATGCTTAATAATTGCAGTGCCCGCCGGCCCAAAAAACACGCGATTACTGCTGCCAAAACATAATTACGCTGATGCTATACTAGTTTCATGTCTACTCCCCCCCGTAAAGGAATGCACTTCTCGGTTTATATCGCGTTTGCCGTGGCCCTTATCGCTACGATAGTGAGTTTATATTTAAGCGAGGTTCGCCACTTGCCCCCCTGCATCCTGTGCTGGTACCAGCGTATTGCCATGTACCCCTTAGTAATTATCTTAGGCGTAGGGATCTTGCGCGGCGAGCGGGGCTTGTGCCAGTATGTCCTTCCCTTAGCCGGTATCGGTTGGGTTATCGCCCTATACCACACGCTAATTCAGTGGAAGCTTATTTCCGACACTCTTTCTCCCTGTATTCAAGGAGTATCTTGCACCACCGTCCAAATCAACTTGTTTGGTTTTATCACCATTCCCTTTATGTCCTTGGTTGCCTTTAGTATCATAATCATATCGATGATAACTCTGATGGTGTATGAAAGGGGCAAACGCTCATGAGTCGTGAAGCAAAAATCTTAGCAGGTATCGTATTAGTTATAACCGCGGGGATGATCGCGCTGTTTATGGCAGCTGGTGATTCCGGCAATTCAACCACCGGCCCAAAGGCTGACCTCTCTAAGCTGTCAAACCAGACAAGCCATAAAACCGGCGCCGGTCCAATACAGGTGGTAGAGTTTGGCGACTACCAATGTCCCGCCTGTAAACAGGCGCATCCTATTATGCAAAAGGTGCTCCAAGATTTTGACGGTAAAATTAATTTTGTGTTCCGTAACTTCCCTCTTGAGATACATAAAAACGCCAAACCGGCCGCGTACGCCGCTGAAGCCGCCGCCGTCCAAAATAAGTTTTGGGAAATGCACGACAAGTTGTATGAACACCAAACCGAATGGGCAACCGCCGGCAACCCCAGTGAGCATTTTGATAAATACGCCGCGGAAATTGGTTTGGATATCCCTAAATTCAAGCAGGACAGCGCTACCGCTGAAATAAAGAAAATTGTACAAGATGATCTGGCTGATGGAAATTCGTTGGTAGTCCAATCTACCCCCACCTTTTATGTTGACGGCATGAAAGCCACTTCCTTCGACTACAACACTCTTAAAGGGTTAATCGACGACGCTTCACAAAAGAAGTAAATACAAATTTCGCGGTAAAGTTAGCGATTCGCACAACGAAGATTCCTCCCCGCTTGGCTATAATGCCCCTATCATTAGATAATGCAAAGGGGGTACCAGTATGGCACGAGGATGGCACGGAGACTCAGCCGGACACGCGCGCGCAGGTCAGCTAGGCGGGCGAAAATCAGCGGAAACACGACGGAAGTATAAATCAAATTCCGAAAACTTTGGCGAGCAGCTACAGGCGCCCGGCCAAAAACGGAAGCCACCAACAAAACGCCAAGGAGGCTAGCTGTGCTAGCCTAAATTGACAGTGTAATTAATGAGGAGCATAAACAAGATAACTTGAGCAACGAGCAGTCCAATAAGGATTAGGCTTTGGCGCAGCATTCGGTTTCCCGTTTTTTTCTGCTTATCTTCCCCAGCTTCAAGTGTGTCGTCATCCGCTACCCGGCCCGGAAAAAGCTCGCGGGAATCAATGTACAAACCGCCCGGCATGGTCTCGTAAAAATTATCTTCGTACTTACGTTTTGATCGTGGTGACTGCTTGGTTGCCATCGCCTAACTCCTCCTCTATTTCCTCCCCACTCTACGCCTCGGCGTAGCATTAGTGCATTGGAAGATTGTGGCAATATCCGGGTGCATCTCTACGACTTTTTTGGCATTTAGCTTAAGCGCATCGAGAGCGTAACTGTTTAAACGACAGGCGCCCCGCAAGCGGGGGCCTGCGGGGCGCGTTAGTTGTAGATCTCGTAGGGAAAGCGCGGCTTGGGAGCTCCTGGGTGCGTGCCCTCCTTAAGTCGTACACGCACAAGCTGCCAGCGGTTTTCCGTGTCCGCCTCACGAACCAGCAGTTCGGCGTGCGGTTCGCCGCGACCGCCATTGTCGTCAATGCCTATCGCCCGAGCTTCGAGCACGATCCCCTTGCCGCCACTCTCCGTCAGCGAACCCACAAGTGTCAGAGGGGACGCTGCCGGGTTGTGGGGGACGTTGGCCTGCAGGGTGGTAAGCGACGGCATCATGTCCACCGCCACCATATCGGTGTTGAACCAGGGAAGGTAGGCGACCTCGCAGCCGGGAAGTCGTCCCAGCAGCCCCATGATCGGAGCGAGATTCGCCGCACTGCCGAACCTAGGTTCTGCCCTCCACCTGAGCCAGGTAGGGCCCAGCTGGACCCATCGGGCATGGAAGTCGAGGAGACGGGAAAGCACATCGGCGCCCACCTCCCCATCGCCCTCCAGGCGTATGCCTGGGCGGGTGAAATCCGACTCCGGAATGTGCATCCACAGCCGCTTGCCCAGGGTCATGCCCTCGACGCTGAGATCCATGATCCGGCCGTCGTCCCGCTTCCTGACCATGACGGTGTAGGCGGGTTGATCTGATTTACTCACGCTTCTTACCCCTTTCGGGCTTCGTAGACTGGGCTGTTCAAGGAACGTTCCAGGATTATGCAATATAAATCTACTCATTTGCAAGAAGAATAAGTGCAGTAGAGCCCGCCGCAAGCGACGAACTCCACTTGCGTGGTCGTCACCCGCGAGGGGCTGGGGGTCGTAACCGCATGGCTGCCGCGGCAGTGAACCACCCCGCAACGCCGTTAGGCGTCGACAGAGGGCCATGGATCACGACGGTCGTCGTGGCGACATACCACATGATGCCGGTTCCGTCAGGTGTGGGTTGTGGTGTCCCATTGACGGGCAACGTAATGCTAGACGCGCCCGATACGAGCAACCAGTGAGGCCCCTCCACTTCAGACCGAAGGGAGTAGGCGACATTCACCGACTTGTCCGGACGAAGCGTGATCTCTTCGATCACGCCGATCCGGATTGTTCCGGCAGTCCTGCACGTGATGACACGCCCTTCAAGAGCGCGAATCGCGAGCAATCCGAGTCTATCTACAGCTGTTTGACGAGCCATTGTGGTCCTTTCGTCGTTGATGGCAGGTACCTACTCATCCCACTCCCACCAGGGCAAACGAGCCTGGCGGCTAACCGCTAGCGGTTCCGATGGCGGAAATAGCAGAACCAGGCTCCCAGAGGTCACCCGGTAGCCACAAGCGTTTGTATGTACCGGAGTCCATATGGGCAACGGTACAACGAAGTTGTCGACGAGCATGTCAGGTGCCATCGGCGGTCTCGGGTTTGGCGGGTCCGTCCGGCGATAGATGTGGAGGAAAATGATCCACCTCAGCACTGCGTCAACCTCACAGACACCCGAGAAAACTCCCGATGTATGCGTGAGCGTTACGTCCAAGGCGAAACAATTGCCATGCAGCAGAGTCGATTCATCGGGCAACAGCTGAGCCACGACCATGTGATGTCCTTCCGGTAACCTGCATTGTCAGATCAGCGAACTGGGGATAATGATTGCAATATTTGGGATAAATGTCAATCTCTGAAGCCTGACCCATCCTCACTTTGCACTGAAGCCCACAAGCTTCTGGCAGCTTACGACTTATAATCCAGTCACGGCTTAGCACTAACGGATATGGAAATGGGCTTTTTGAGATGATTTTGTTTGCCTTAGCAAGACCAAGATGGAGGGACTTGAACAGATGCTAGCTCAATCCTCATGCCACAAATACCCCTTATTACGAATTTCCTGCCGCACCTTAAAAGCATCACCATGATTGAGTAGTCCCAAGTACGATTGTAGCGTTTCAGGTGAGCTTGATTGTTCCAGTTGCCGTAAGGCTCGCCTTTTCGTAGCCGTGCGTACCACCCGGTGATGGGGATAATGCACCCACCCTAAAAAATCGATCCCCGAAGCAAGTGTCTGCACCGATGTTTTCTGTGGGTGCATTCGCAAGTCCAGGTGTTCGCGCAGAAAATCATCAATCAAGGGAATCTGGGCTAACAGCCAGTCACAGTCGGTAGACAGAAGTACGAAGTCATCGGCATAACGAATGTAGTGTCGAGCTTTAAGCCGGTGCTTTACAAACTGATCGAACCGATTAAGGTAGACGTTCACTAACAACTGAGAGGTTAGGTTGCCGAGCGGCAAGCCTTTTCCGGGCATCGTCTCGAAATTCCCAATAACCAGCTTTAACAGTGCCATTACCTCCGGGTTGGGGATATAATCCGCCAAAATCCTTACTAAGATTGCTTGGTCAATGGTGGCAAAGAACTTTCTAATGTCACATTTGAGCACCCAGCAGGTGCGCGTATCGTTCCGGCTCACCTGACGGCCAAACTGCTCAAATCGTTGCAAAGCGGCGTGCGTACCTTTGTGTTTGCGACAGGAATATGAATCGTAAATAAATGTCTTATCAAAAAAGGGATAAAGTACGCGATAAGCGGCATGATTGAGCACCCGGTCGCGAACGCTGGCCTTATGGATTTGCCGAGGCTTCGGGTCGGAAATCCCAAACTGATAATAACCTTGGTGATGATACTCCCCTTGCTTCAGCTTCTCGTGGAGCGACAACAGATTATCCATTAACAGGTGCTCAAACGCTTGCACGTCCGTCTTACCACGCTTGCCAGCCCTAAACTCCCGCCAGGCTAGCAGTAAGTTACTGGATGCGATAATATCGTCGTAGTTAACGTCTAATTGGATCAGAGTTTTCATGCCCGTAAGCGCCCCCCCGGAGTTTTTCCGATTTACCAGTCCTCCAAAAATGCACCGATGCCTATAAGCTATGGCATCGCTTCTTAGCCGATTTCCCACGTCTTTCGCGCTACACATTAGGAGCTAAAATTGACACGCTCTTTGCCGATACCATCGAGTACATCTTGCTTGCTGGCTACGCACCAAAATCGCAAAAAGCTGCTATAGTGCAGCGCGCTAGCACCAAGCTTGACGCCCTCAAGTTCTTTTTACAGATAGCCTGGGAGGTTAAGGCGTTGGACAATAAAAAGTACTTACGCCTCAGCGAACCGCTTGATGAGGTTGGCAAAATGCTCGGCGGGTGGCGAAAGCAATTGCATGCCACCGACAACGAGACTTAGTAAATAAGACTTGCGAGCGCGAACCGCGAAAACGTAGTTCGGGTTCCACTTGTTCTGCGGATTCGTCCAATTCAGGTTGCAGTTCCGGATGTCACCGTCACTGTTGAGGTAACCGACCTTGCGGTTGCCATCGGGGTTGACCCACGAAGCGCTCTCTTGTACCGGCTATCACCTATACCACTGCCTTTCGATTACTCGAAAATGGCTGTATTTCACTTGGGATATACTCCACCAATAGCCAGCACCAAGTAGTATTACTATAAAGCGGGCGGGCGATCTCTGCCGCCAACTATGTTGACTAACATTCTGTCTTACCCAGCTGCCTAGAGTTCAATCGCTGGCAGCCGTAACCACCAACAGAATCATCTACTATCCGCAATGATAATAACATTACATGGAAAGCGGCTCCAGCCGCTCCCGTCACCCAAAGGCGATAGAAGCGGCACGAAGCCGCGTACCCAAGGATCCAAGGGGAGATGAAGCCCCAAGGATCCCAGAGTCGAAGGGCACTACTTGCGAGCGCGAACCGCGAAAACGTAGCCCGGGTACCACTCGTCCTGCGGACTCGTCCAATCCAGGTAGCAGCCCCGGACGTCACCGTCACCGCCGAGGCAACCGACCCTGCGGCTGCCATCGGGGTGGACCCACGAAGCGCCGAGGAAGACCAGCGGATACTTCCGCTGCTCGTCGGGATACTTGATCCCGGTAGCGAGCATGTCATGCATGTCGGTCGGGTCGCCGTGCACGAGCAGCGCACGCTCACGCTCTTCGGTGGTTCCCGCCCTGGCGAACTTGACAAAGCTGAGCGTCACCTTTTCGACGCCTTCGCGCTGATGCGGGAAGTTGACCGAGGTGATGGCAGGGTTGACGTAGCCGTCATAGTGGCCACCCACGACCTTGTCCTCCACGGAGAAGCCGTAATCGACGGTCAGTATCAACTGGCCGATGACGGTGCCAGGATCGGCGGTCGAGCCAGCCTGACCCACGAGGAGCTCCGCCAGCTTGTGGCGCAGCTCGGCATCGCTGAAGATGAGGTTCATGGCCTCATCGCCACCGCCGAGATTCATCACTGCTTCCACCAGCTTCTGGTAGTTGCGGGCGGCGACGTTGAAGCCGCTGATCTGGGTGCTGCTGGGCACGATGCCCTCCTTGGTCATGGCCTACTGCCTACTTTGGCGGATTGCCAGAGTCTACAGCCTGCCGTTGGATGTGCCGCACTGTGCTAGCCGCAGCTTAAGAACCGGGGTATACCTGACCCTGAAGCTACGGCTAAGCAAGTAGCGATCTGTTAAAGAGCTAGGACATGATAACATAAAATTGTATAAAAATCAAGAATCAACCTTCGTCCATGAGACTTTATCGCACAATGTGTGTGAGCGTCAAAAACGATCAGGAGCGGTCGCTCTCTCAGTCCAGGCAGACAAATTAAGCCATGAAGCTCCTTATGAATACCGTCGCATCCTCCCTGGCCTTTAAGGCAGCTTTCCCGGATGACTCAAGTCTATCCACCCAGTCCGCTAAAGTTACTTTGTTAACTATATGTGGCATTGCTTCAAGCGATTTTCTGGCTTTACCGACATGATAGTTGATAATACTTACGGTATGAGGGATTTCTTCATTCCAAAATAAATTTGAAAGTTGGCCGTGGTCGTTTGCAAGGTCTACTTCATTCTTACCCCACTTTTTCATCAGCGAAGCTACAGTGGATGTAAAATGTCCTTTTGATAAATCATCCCACCAGTCATGTGCATCATCATTTAACTGACGGGAAATAAGAAAATGATAAAAGTACTTTTGCATATAGAATATATCTTCATCATTTTTAAATCTTGACAAAAAAAGCACTCCAAGTGCACCAAGCGCATGGCCAGATGAACGTTGTGCTAACTGAGATAAATTTTCATAATTGGGCAGGTCTTTCCATTTAACTTTACCGCTAACCAGACTCATGCGAGTACGCACTGCTTCCCAAGTATTTGCTTCATCCATTCGATTAAGTGTTGACGAAACAAGCTTTTGAAATTTTTCATTTGGCACTGCTGTAATAAAATTGTTTAACATGGATCGATGAGCAACATTTGCTACACCCATCAACTTTGAGCTGCCTTCGTCGTCAATAAAGTCGTCGTAAATCGAATAAGCAATCCATCCATTGAGACTTGCGGAATTAAGCGCGAAAACAATAGCTGGATCAAGCTCTATATGAAATGCTTCGGATACGACATTAGCAATACTCATTATTTGCCGGTCGTGATCTTTTGAGGCCACAATAAAAGCAACCTTTTCGTACTCTTTCATAACTTCTGTGTTAGCTAATTCTATTTGCGAAATTGCTTGTTGAACAAAAGATTTGTTTTTGCTCAACATTACGGATACTTTGCTTTCACTAAGAGATAAAAGTTTAGTATATGCTCGTAACGCCTCAATACTGAGCGCTGTTGTAAGGCTACTGGATCCAGCATAATAATTGATTTTTTTAATTGGAGGCTCGTAGTAAAGAGCATTGGCCGGCCAAATACCTTGTTCTTGCTGAATTAATATTCTTTCAATTGCCCGAGAAAGCTCAGCAGAATTAATTTTCAAATTACATCCAGCCGAAACAAGCATCGCAGTAGTTATGCAATCTTCAGATCCATTTAATAGCCCCTCTATAACTTTTTGCTTTAAAAGCTCACTTTGTGCTCCTTTATAATTTCGAGAGACAAAGTAAATAATAGGAGCTTGGCCTATGTAGTATCTTGAGCTTAGCTTATTCCTTATTATAGCATCATCAATGAATTCCTTTAGGCCTCTGAGTTTGACGTCCAGCATTCCAAGCATAAACCCTATATTGGCATTAACAGCAATATCTACATCCAACCAATCTGACCCAGCATTCGCATCTATCAACCATGTTTTATAAGGTCCGCTAGGCTGCTTCTCAGTTGCAATAAGCATCTTTGCTAGAGCCGCTTGGGCAGCCCCGTCAATTTTCTGAGGCTTGTGAATCATTACCGCCGCCAAAGCACAAAATGTATCATCTAGGTCATCGGGGTATGCCCGACTACTATAGTCTTTCGAATCGCGTTCCCAATAGTTCCACGACCATACTGAACTTCTGTTTTTTAGCAAAAAATTCACTCCCTTGCTTCCAAGCAAATCAGTATCTAGCGGCTCATTGAGCGCGGACAAAATTAATGCTGTAAAAAAAGGTGTTTTATGAATTCTGCTATTCAAAAAGCTAGATACATTAGTTGTTGCTTCACAGTCAAAGCCCCCATCTTCCCTCTGGGCACTCTGTAAAAAAAGCAGCCCTTCTTGGACTGCTTTTTTTATGGCTTTAGTTTTTGCTATTTCGACTATGCCTAGTACCAGGGAGAATATCTTTTCTCAATACCTGCAACAACGGCTTGAATTGAAATATCTTCTCTAGCAGACAAGTCCGTAAGCACCTTATGCAATAATTCGCTCATGTCACCGCTCCTTACTACTAATACAAAAATTATAACAGCTCATTTTTTAGCATCAAGCTTGACCATTATTATCCCCAGCGCGCCTTTCCTCTCCAAATTATGTCCGGCGCCTTCAATAATTTCTATCTCAATTTGATCTTCGGGCATCATTTTTTTAAACCACGCGGCAATTTCACTCGCCGGGCGGTCGGCGTATTCATCCTTCTCCGCCAGGACAATTTTTAGAGGGACTTTAACTGATTGCAGGATTTCCGGAGCTTTGTCCGGCACGGCGTAGCTGAAAATCTCTTCAGTTGATTCAGGCGTGAACAAACTTAAAAAGCGCTGGGCATCATGCATCTCCGGCCACACGTCCAGCGGCAGGAGCTCGTGCGGTCTTCCCTCTTTTACCAGCTTCTTTGCCAAATCGGTTGCCTTGATGCGGGTCGCCTCATCTTCGGTAGCTATAAAGCTAGCGTAGTCGCTTATCGTGCACAGCAGGGTGGCGCCTTTAACACTTTTACTTGGCTGCTGGCTTAAATAATAAACAGTCTTTTGGCAGCCGGTGGAGTGGCCAGTAAGTTGGATAGTTTCTGCCCCTTGTTCTTCCAGAAAATTAACCGCCCCTTGAATATCGTGGACGCAATCGGTAAACACCTCGTGGGCCGCGCCAATCGTTTCAGACTGGTAACCTTTTGGGGCTGATGCATCTAGGCGCTTAAACCGTGTAATGGTATCGTGGCCGCGATTGTTAAAGAATAAAACTTGAACGTCGTTGCTGGCCAGGTGAGCGATTGTTTCAATTTGCGAAAACACATCGCCGCCAAGCCCGTGGATAACAATATGGGCGGTTGCGGCTTTGGGATTTCCAAACAACAATCCCTGAAGCTCCAGCTGGTCGGTGCTTAAGAACGTAACGGGCTGGCCTAGCGGTAGATTCATAAACACAATTGTAACAGTCTGCTGTGCTAATAGCAGTTGCAAAAGATACAAATTTATGCTATGATATAGAGTCGTTACGCCTGCCTTACGTGACGCACATTCAGTTTGACATAAGGCAATCACACCAAGGGGGAGGTCCCTGTTGTCCGAAAAGTTCTGGAATAGGTCAAAGCTGGTCATAGCACGTGACCTGCTGATCCTCGCTGCCGTGGCTTGGGTGCTCATCATCCTCGTGTTGACACCGCTGATCAAGGCCGGCTACCTCTACACCGCTCAAGCCGCAACACCGGTCATGGTTCAGGCAACCGGCACAGATGTGTTCATCCGGTCTTCGACAACCACCATGTCGCGGCAGCTCGGCACCCTGCCGAATGGTGCGGTTCGGGCCGACTGCCGCTTCAAGGACGAACGCGTCAAGAAGCCGGGCAGCAAGCGCAGCGCGCGTACCTGGGTTGGACTGAAGCGTGGCGGCTACGTCACGATTCTCTACGTCCGCTTCGTGCGCGGCAAGCTTAGCGAGCTCAAGGAGTGCATCGACGTACCGCGTCTCACCGGTGGTGCCGCTGCCGAAACGGAGTCGCCCACCGACCCCAAGACCGGCGGCATCAAGCCCGTTCTCCCCTGACCCCGCTCCCGCGAGGCCCCGCCGTGCCACCAGCATGGCGGGTGCCCTCCGGGGGCCCAACCAGTCTTTATATACATGTAAATTATTGCTTAGGGGCAGCACCCGGGAGATGTGAATCCTCCCAGGCGCGTCGTCTTGTGGGTGCTAGTCCGGAATGATGTTGCCCAGATAGATCTTGGCATCACCCTGAAGCACTCCGTGTAGCCACTCCAGGCGCTGCACACTCAAATACGCGACGATGATCCCCTGTACGCGGAGGCCATGGCCGTGCTCGAAGGCGGCCGGGTTAGCCGCGAACAGGCGGATGAAGGATGCGAGCTGCGCGTCGTTCAGGCGCGGCGCGGCTTCTTTGAGCGCCTTCAAGGGCATGTGTCTTGCCCACGAGGCGGCGGTTGCCCGATCCTTGTTGCTGGCGTTCGACAGGTCGAACGTGTTCGGGTGAACCAGGGTGAAGACCCCGGCGTTCAGCCTGCTGACTTGTGTCCATGTCAGCGGGATGTACTTAGGTTCAGCCCGTCGGCCTTGGTCCGGCCAGAAGTAGAACTTCACGGGCGCCTCGGGCACCAGCACGCGAACGATATCGCTGCCCTTACGGCTAGCCAGCTCGGCGAGGCACGATGCGGCCCGTGTGGCCGCAGATGCTCCCTCGCTTTGCGGCAAGTCAATCAACGTTGTCATTGGCAAATGCCTTCCGGATCGATGGTGACGCTTTCAGGTTGAAAGCCCTACAAGACGAAGACTATAATACCATAAATTAACTCTTCACGCAATCATCATAACTACAGCTTGGCTTGGTAGAACGCCACCGTCCGCTGCAAAAAGAAGCGGCGGCTCTGGATAAACTGATGGTCGTCGCCTGGGTACACAAACTCTTCAACCGGTTTTCCCGCCTTTTGCAAGGCTTCGGTGAGATGGGTGGAGAACAATAAAGGAACCACGCTGTCCCCTTCGCTGTGGTGAACTTGGACCGCGCCAGTAACGGCGTCAACATACGTTATGGCTGAAGCGCTGTTCCAAAACTCCGGATTAGCTTTGGGGTCGCCATACTTTTCAATTAAGGCCTGGCGGGCTCCCCGCACTGCAGTTGCAATGCCACTGGAGGCAGGGGTGCGCCGCCAACTATAAATGAGGTCTTCCAGCGAGCCAACCACACCCGACATCATAACGGTAGCCTTAACGTCTTTACTCACCACAAGGGTGCGAAGCGCGACATGACCGCCTAAACTGTGGCCAAGCAAGCCGATACGCTTCGGGTCTACTTGGTTGTAGCGCTTCAAGCTGGCGATCAAGTTCAAGTTATCGTAAGCGTAAGCTGGCGCGAAATGGCCGCTTTCCGGGCTCCCCTCGCTTTGTCCGTGCCCCCGTAATCCGGCTTTATTACCATGAAGCCGGCCACGGTAAAGGCCGCGATAAACTCCCGGTAATCCTCACTGTAGGTTTGGTACTGGGTAGGGGGAATATAGCCGTGGTCTAAAATAACGACCGGCCAACCAGCCGCCGGCTTAGGGGTATTGGGAATGCTTTGCAGCGCCTGGATCTTAAGGCCGTCGGACTTATACGAAATTAAGGCGTCCTGGTAAGTCCCGCGGTTACTGAGGGTTTGCTCAACCACAATATCACTCCCCGGGTACTGGCGTGATCGCATCGCCTCAATCGTTAAGGGGTCAGCAGGCGTTTCAACCTTTGGCGCGGCGGGGTTTCCAGAAGGCTTAATGGCTGTTTTATCCTGGCTCTTCCAGGCAAATACACTGGACGCCGCAACCACTAAAATAAGTAGCGCGGCCGCCAACCAAATACCTTTTTTATGCAAGAATTTGCTCCTTACTTGAGCTTTTAGTGCTGCAATTATCTAACTAGGGGTAAATAAAATTATACCGTAAATGGGCGCGGCACCCGAGGCTGTTGACCCCGGGTGCGCGTGCGTCCTAGCCGGTAGGCGCTATCCGGTAATGCTGGGAACCGTGGTGTCAGACGCCGACGCGGGGGTTCGAGTGGGCTTGGAGCCATTGGGCGCGGTCGTCGTGTCGCCGCTCTTGCCGCCGAGGTCTGCGAGCTTCATCCCGAGATCGCTGTTTGCGAGCCGACGCTGTGCGATCACGGTCAAAGCCCCGCCAGCGCCCACCGCCGTGATGGTCTTCGCGACCCCGTGCTTGGTGATCCCCGACCTTATCCGGGAAATCCGCGACCGCTCGCCGCGAATCCTGCGAAGAGACCTGCTGCTGATCCTGGGGGTATGCGAACGCATACAACCTCCTTGCCGTGGGCCTTAGCCCGGTTGAGTTAGGACGGGGGACACAGTACTATAGGCGCCTGGCCGATTCAAGCAATTATGTTACAAAATTACTTAGCTTTTTGCGCTTCCAGGGCATGGTCAAGAGCGGGATTAATGGTTTTCAGCCACAGTGCGTAGCCCCGGCCGTTGGGATGAAAGCGGTCGTCACAAAATAAGCTGGGGTCTTCTCGAAAAGCCGGGCCGGTGTCGCGAGCGATCGGCGCCAACGTAAAACCCGCGCGAGTAATCCAAGGATAAAGCAGTTGGTTTATCTGCTTGGTACGTAATCCCGCGAGGGCGCGCAAGGGTTGAGCGAACCGCGGGATTGAACCCATATCCGGCGCGCCCGTAATTACAATTTTTATGTTTCGATTGGCTTCAACCAACCGCTCGCAAAGGCTTTGCAAACGTGCCTTAACCATTTGCGGTGATGACAGACGGGTTACATCATTAGCGCCAACCGCGATCAACACCAAATCCGGCTTAAACTCGGCAAGACGCCCAAGCTGGGTTGTTTCAATATCAACCGCCTTGGCACCGGAAACCGCGGCGTTAACCAATTCAACCCGGTAGTTTTTTGCTAAACGTTGCGCGGACCCTACCGCGATGCCATCTCTGTAGGCCGCCCCTGCTCCGGCCGCCGTGCTGTCGCCTAGTACCAAGTACTTCAGCTTTGTGCCGTTTGTTCCAAACCGCTGCAGCTCTGGAGCCGGGTTTACATAAGCGGGAGGGAGGTTCCGCGCCGCAAGCCAAACTTCAACCGCTACAACCAAAAGTACGCCTGCTGCTATGAGCACAAAAATTATGAAGAATACCATTGCTTCAGCATACCAGAAGCCCTAGCTACCCCTGAGGGGTGCACTTCTGATACCATTAAGAAATGATTACCACCTATTACCGCAACATTAAAGACCCTAAGCTGATCAAAGTAGATAAGTTCCGCACCGGCTCGTGGATCCATATGCAAAGCCCCACCGAGGAAGAGCTAGCGCAAGTCATTGCCAAGTTTAACCTGGACGCCGGCCATGTGCGCGATGCCCTTGACCCGGATGAGATGCCCCGGCTAGAAACCGAGGGCGATACTACCTATGTCTTCATGCGTTATACCTACAACAATGACGGGCGCCTATTTACCGCTCCAGTTGCATTAATTGTTGGGCCAAAAGCTTTCATAACAATTGCTCCACAACCGTTCCCTAACCTGGAATTATTTACCAAAGGTAAACTTGAGGTCTTCACCACCCAGCGGGCAAAGCTGTTCTTGCAAGTCATGCGGCACATTACCAATACTTATAACATTGGTTTAAATACCATAAACCGCCAGATCCGCGGCGCACGGGCAGGGCTAAACGTCACCTCCATTAGTAATCGTAATTTCGTACAATTTGTGGTAATTGAAGACGTGCTCAACGATTATTTATCTGAACTAATGCCAACTAATAATATGCTAACCAACCTGCTGGCGGGAAAGCATAGCTTGTCATTTTACGAAGAAGACCGCGATATTATTGAAGATCTCGTGCTAGGAACTCGCCAATCAATAGAATCCAGCAAAAGTAATTTGAAAACCATTGTGAACATCCGTGAAGCCTATTCAAATATTATGACCAACAACCTAAACCGCCAGATTAAGTTGCTCACTTCACTGACCATTATTTTAATGGTTCCCAATGTCATAGCCGGATTCTTTGGCATGAACGTTCCCATACCTTTGCAAGATTATCCTTGGGCGTTCCCGGCGATTGTCCTTGCAACGCTTGGCCTGTGCAGCTACTTAATCTGGTTGTTTAACCGCCGCGGCTGGCTGTAACGCCGTTTTTGCCAGCTCCGTAAGGCTGGCTATACGGCGGGGATACCGAGGATAACGTTTGCGCCGGTCTATAAGCATCGTTTGCATGCCTAGCCGTTTGGCGGGATCCATGTCGCTGCGAACGCTGTCACCAACATACAAAATTTCTTCAGGCTTAAGCCCGGCGCGCTGGAACAGTGTGTAAAACAAATGCGTATCGGGTTTCACAAAATGTTCTTCATACGACGTAATCACAATTTCAAAGTAATTATGGATAGGAAATACGTCGGTAAGCTTTTTAAAACCTTGCTGAAAGGTGTTGGTGATCATCGCTAACCGATACTTTTCAGAGAGCTGCTCTAAAGCCGTAAGCGTTTCGGGGAAAGCCACATGAAACCTGGTCGATTCAAGTAAGATCGTCTCCAGGTCCGACACAAGCTTGGGCGTGGAGGTAATGACAAGACTATCAAGCAGCTGTTTAATTGGCAGTTGTAAGTCCGGGTACACTTCTGTCATTAAGCTTTGCTCAAATAATGCCACGTAGCGGCGGTCGGCCAAACTCTTTCCAATCCGCTGGGCAAACAACGCGAACGGGTGCGGTTTCTGGGCATTGGTAAAAAGAGTGCCCCAGCAGTCAAAGGCTATCAGCTTAACAGGTGTACTCATGTCCGCATTATACCCTTCACCTAAGCTTGTCAGCGAATTTTTGGCGCAGCTTGTCCAGCTTGGGGTTAATAATGAGCTGGCAGTAACGGGCTTCAGGGTTCTTCCGGTAGAAGTTCTGGTGGTGCTCATCTGCACGGTAAAACGTAGTAAACGGTACTATTTCGGTCACGATTTTGTCCTTCCACAGCCCAGCAGCCTTTTGCTTTGATCGCTCTGCCACTTTTCGTTGTTCGTCGGAGTTGTAGAGAATAATTGAGCGGTACGCTGTGCCAACATCATAATCTTGACGGTTGAAAGTCGTCGGATCATGAACCGTCCAAAAGACGCTCAAGATATCATCAAGGCTAATAATGTGAGGGTCAAAAGTAATTTGCGCTACTTCGGCGTGTCCGGTCTTACCGCTGTAGACCGCCTCGTAGCTCGGATTAGGCACCGAGCCGCCAGCATAACCGACTTCGGTTTTGGTTATACCTTTTAAGGTTTGATAGGCCGCTTCAAAACACCAGTGGCAACCACCCCCCAATATAATGGTTTCCACTAAATTGGCAAATCCAAGCTGGGAGTATCAATAAGGCTCATAATGGTTTCAAACAATTGCGGGAAGCTAGTGTAGCCGGACTCGGTATTAAGGTGGCCCCCATCGGGTATGACAACCGGGTCAACCAACAACCCGTCTGCCATAGAGCGCAATACTTCTTGGGGGACGTATGGGTCGTTGTCGCCGTAAAAGACAAAGGCGTTGGTTACATGATGCCGGACCGATTGCATGTCTACTGGCTTTTCCGCTAAAAAGTAGTTGTTTAATTCTGAGCCGTAATCTTGGTAAAAACCCGCTACCGATACCAGTCCGCGAACGGATTGGTCGGTTTGCTCGAGGTAATCAAGCGCTGTCGTAACACCAAGTGAGTGGCCTACTAAAATAAGTTCGGCGGCGTTTACCGCCCCAATCGCTTCTGTTGCATCAGCCAGCCACTGCGACCGGTCCGGATGGTCGGGGTTGCTCAAGGCGGGCATTACCACCTCCAGACCTTCTTCTTTAAGCTCGTCATGCAGCCACCGCTGCCAGTGGTCGCCGGGATAGCTTTGGATAGCATGAAAAATAACTATTTTCATGTCTTGAGTATATCCTGTCGCGGTTTAGGGTTACGAATCCCAACCGCCGAAATCAGTCCGCCGGCAATTAGCAGCAGTGACATCAACCAGACACCGCTTTTAAACGCTGAAAACGAGGCGCTGTACAGGATTTCTTGAGCCTCTTTAGCGCTGCCGCCAAGGCCTTCCGCCGCCTTAACTTCAAAAACCGGGGCTTCCAATAAGGCACTTTGCGTCTGGGCGCTTACCTGTGAACGAGCTATTTCCTGATTTATACCCGCGTTAAATTGGGTCGCCACTATCGCCCCGACCGCCGCTATCGCCAGCAACCCCGCGATCCGGGCTACCGCGTTATTAATAGCTGATCCCACACCGGCTTGCCTGCTATCGATATCGGCGAGGACTGCCGTAGTTAACGGCGCGACGGTCATAGCAAGGCCCAAGCTAAAGATCATAATTGCCGGAAACAGTTGGGTCCAATAATTAAGCTCCGGGTTAACGCCAAGCAATAACAAAAAACCCAACCCAGAGATAATTGGCCCAAGCGTCATAAACAGCCGTGGGCCGTACCTCCCTGCCAGCGCTCCAAAACGGGACGAGAGCACAAACAAGAGGATGGTTATCGGCAGCAAGGTCATCCCCGCCGCTAATGCCGAATAGCCACCAACTTGCTGGACAAAAACGGTAATTAGAAAGGTTGCTACCGACAAGCCAGCGTAAATAGCGAAAGTCGCCACGTTCCCGGCACTAAAGTTGCGGACTTTAAACAGCGATAGTGGCAACATGGGATGGCGTGTGCGGCTTTCGTACCAAAAGAAAACCGCCAGCGCCGCCAAGCCAGCGCTTAGAGTGAGATATATTAATGGATGGCTCCAGCTATAATGCGGCTGCTCAATTAGCGCGTAAACCGTAGCGCCCAACCCTACCGCGCAAAGCAAAGCGCCGATAATATCAACTTTAACGTTCTCCCGCACCACTTCCGCCAGCTTTATGCCCCTCATAATGAGCAGTGTTACCGCGATGGGAATAACGTTAATCGCAAAAACCAACCGCCAAGAAACGCTATCAACCAATATTCCGCCGACTAACGGCCCAATAACAAAGGATATGCCGGTCCAGGCCGTCCAACTCCCTATTGCTTTGCCTTGGGCCGGGCCGGAAAAACTGGAAATAATGAGTGCCAGCGAACTGGGGACAATAAGCGCGCCAGCGATACCTTGGAGAGCACGGGAAATAATTAAGAATTCGCCGGTAGGAGCTGCCGCGCACATAATTGAAGTCACCGCGAAGCCAATCAGGCCGGCGGCCAAGATTTTCTTTCTCCCAAAAAGGTCGGAAAGCGACCCGGCTACCAATATTAATGAACCAAGGGTTATCAGATAGGCATCTACCACCCATTGCTGGATCGCCAGGCCGCCCCCCAGCTCACGTTGGATCGCCGGCAAGGCCACATTCACCACCGCGATATCCAAAAACGCGACGAATGAGGCCATAATGCTCACAATAAGGACGAGACGCTGTTGCTTGCTCATGTCGCCATAATAGCAAATGGTATAAGCTAGGAATATGTTTTCGTTGCTTGTTGACGCCATTATCCTAGGAATCGTAGAAGGGCTTACCGAATTTTTGCCAGTCTCCTCTACCGGCCATCTAATAGTGGTTGGCCATTTGCTGGGCTTTACCGGCCAAAAAGCCGCTACCTTTGAAGTGTTTATCCAGTTGGGGGCGATTTTGGCGGTTGCCTGGATTTACCGCAAACGCTTTCTCGCCCTGCTCAGCTTCAGTTCTTCGGCATCTGGTCTTCGGGGTCGTCGCGGCATTATGATGCTGGCGATAACTACCCTTCCGGCCCTCGTTTTCGGTTTTTTACTTCATGACTTCATTAAAAGTTCATTATTCACCCCTTTCACCGTGGCGTTGGCGCTCGGCATCGGTGGTATCGCCATTATCTTGTTTGAACGCTTTTACAAACCGGGTAAGGAAAAAGGGCTCGACCACATTAACTTTCGCCAAGCCGCCGCGATCGGCTTGTTTCAAGTACTGGCGCTATGGCCCGGTGTGTCCCGGGCCGGCGCTACCATTATCGGTGGCATGATCAGCGGTCTCGACCGTAAGACGGCAGTGGAATACTCCTTTTTAGCGGCCGTGCCGGTAATGTTGGCCGCTACCGGCTACGACCTCATAAAGAACCTAGACATTCTCCGGCTCAGCGACCTTCCACTCTTCGCGGTGGGCTTTATTACCTCGTTTTTCGCCGCGGTTATTGCCATTAAATGGCTGCTTAAATTAGTGCAGACGAATACCTTTACTCCCTTTGGCTGGTACCGGATTGGTTTAGCGGTCGTCATTTTATTAGTATTGGCCTAAAAATCATGCCGGCTGCTGACATGCGTGTTGCAATCGCCACACCAGATGATGCGCCAGGAATCTATACCCTTCAGCGTCAAACCTGGCTGGCCACCTACCCTAATCCCGAATATGGCATTACAAAGGCCGACATAGAAGAAAAGTTTCCCATCAATAGTGCTGAAGGGATTCAGCGCAAACGATCGCGGTTAGAATCTGCTTCCGATAGTGCGCGGGAGTGGATTGCCGTAGGCGGGGATAAAGTTGTCGGCTGGGCGGTTGGACTAAAAAAGGACGGTTTGCCATATCTTGGGGCTTTGTATGTTCTGCCTAGCTACCAAAGAAAAGGAGTGGGTGCCCAGTTGATGGCGACCGCGATGGAATGGCTGGGAAGTGAGCTCGATATTACCTTAGATGTGGCTGCCTATAACCAAAAAGCTATACATTTTTATGAAAGCTGGGGTTTTACCATTGTGGGTCCCAACCCCGACAAGGATTCAATCCTCCCCAACGGCAAGCGAATTCCCTCGATTCAGATGATCCGTCTAGTGAAGAATAACGGTGTATAATTAAGCAATGACACCCACGACTGACACCCAAGAAATCAAAACAACTCAAGAGATTCCCCCCGCAACCAACCCTGGCCAGCAAACCACCGGTACCCTTTCCGGTAAGCCGACCGCGTCCCAGCCCCCAATTCCATCCAAAGAAATTTTTATTAGCATGGGAGTGGTCTTGGCAATTTCAATTCTTATCCTTTACATTTGGGTGCGGAAAGCTCGATCGCAGTAGCAATGCGCGAAGTAATTCCGCCCGAAGCAAAACTGCTCCCCCCGCAAGCCGAACGAGTGTTTAAGGGAGAGATTTACGATGTATACCAATGGCAGCAGAAATTGTTTGATGGCTCCCACGCGACCTTTGAGATGATTAAGCGTCCTGACACGGTGAAAGTTATTGCCGTAAAAGACGATAAGATAGTTATCTTAGAGGAGGAACAGCCTTTTCACGGTAAGTTTTTTGATATACCCGGCGGGCGGCATGACCATGAAGAAGAAACCGAGCTCCAGGCCATCCAACGCGAACTGCGAGAAGAAACCGGCTTGTCTTTCAAAAACTGGCACTTACTGCGGGCAATCCAGCCGCAGAGCAAGACGGACCACCTGGCCTACCTTTTTCTGGCGCATGAATTTGATTCTCAAACCGAGCCAAAACCTGACGGGGGAGAAAAAATTACCGTTCATTTAAAGTCTCTAGACGAAGTTAAGAATATGCTTGGCAAACCTACTACGCGCTATCTGCCTAAGGAGATATTATCTAGCGTTGGGACCATCGATGAGTTGCTGGCGCTGCCGGAATATTCGGCCTCCAGCAATTAGATACTAAAACGCCCCGCCGAAGCGGGACGCTTCAGCGAGACATGGAACCCAGAGAGTAACCGATGATCCTCGCGGACCATGATATTTCTCTATTTGACTGGACCCGCGGATGGTCTGAGGGTGAACCCCCGTTAAGGCCCTCGACCATTGTTGTCTTAGTCGAGCTTGCGCTCGACAGAGCGGGGAACGGTGATGCGGACGTCGCAGCACGTATCGTCGCGCTTAGCGACAACGCTGGTGAAGCCGACAATGACTCCAGCGTTGGTGCGAAGCGCTTCGCGTGACGTGTGGACGTAGCCGCGATCAACGTCGCGCTCTACGAGTGAGATTGCGATGTGCAACCTCCTTTATGTTGGGAACCTAGCTCAAATGCGGTAAACCTCCTTGTTAGACAGTAAGGCACCTACATCTGCTGCTTAATAATCAAATAATTGCTTTACTCTGTCAACCAGTTTATGGTAATGCTTTTTTAGCTACGCAGTCGGTAACCCTTCTTAAACAGGTGCATATTCAGGCCAATCAGGGCGGCTGTGGCAATCGAAATGACAAGCAGGGAGAGGTAAGGGTTAACATCAGCGCTACCCAGCATGCCATAACGCACGGTGTTAATCATATACAGCATCGGGTCGAAATGGGTAAGGGTTTTAAACGGCTCCGGAAGTAACTTTACTGAGTAAAAAATACCCCCCAGGAAAATGAGCGGCTGCAAAACAAAGGTCTGATAGAAGCTGATGTTATCAAAGGTTTCTCCGCGCAAGCCAACCAGCACACCGAGTGAAGCAAAAAAAAGGCCGCAGATCACTAAGCTACTTATTAACAACAAAGGGTGCGCCACCGGCAAATCCACCAAAAACGAGGCTGTTATAAAGGTAATGGTCGCGATCAGTATCCCCCGGATAAAACCGCCTAACGTAAAGGCGCTTAATAGCGCCCGGTTCGAAACCGGTGAGGCCAGCTGGTCGTCAATCGCCCGCTGCAGTTTTTGTTGCAACAGTGAGGACGAGTTATTAGAAAAAGCGTTAATCGCCACCGCCATCAGCAAAAGTCCAGGGATAATGAAGGCGATATACGAATGGCCTTCGAGCTCGTTAATCCGACTGCCAAGTGCGGCTCCAAACACACTAATGTAAAGGTATGTTTCCAACAGTGGCCCTAAAATGGTTTGGCGGCGAATCGACCAAAACCGTTGGCACTCGCGCCGTAAAACCGTGGCAAACGGCAGGTATCTTCGCAAATAGCTGTTCATTTAGTCATCCGGGTTAGCTCTTCACGCCCAATCACGGTTAAATAAACATCTTCCAATGTTTTCTTACCAAACTGTTTCTTCAGCTCGTCCGATGTGCCTTCCTTGATAATTTCGCCTTTATTAATGAGGGCAATCTGGTCGCATAAACCTTCCGCCTCTTCAATGTAATGGGTAGTTAATAGGATGGTAGTCCCGGCCTTGTTAATTTTTTTCATGTACTGCCAAAGCTCCAGCCGAAGCTCAACATCAACCCCAGCGGTGGGTTCATCTAAAATTAAGACTTTGGGGTTGTGCATTACCGCCCGGGCGAGCATTACGCGGCGCTTCATGCCGCCGGAAAGGGCTAACATTTTGGCTTTTCGCTTGTCGGTAAGAGAAAAGGTTTCGAGGAGCTCATCGATCCTCGGCCTACGTTCGGCCTTTGTCATCCCATAGTAACCGCCATGAAAATCCAAGGTGTCCTCAACGGTTAAGAACCAGTCCATATTAATTTCCTGGGGTGCCAGGCCGCATAGCCGGCGCGCTGCTTGATAGTCAGTCACTACGTCGTGGCCAAACACACTAGCCTTGCCGCTGGTAGGGATAGCCAATCCCATAATGCAATGGATAAGCGTGGACTTCCCCGCCCCGTTTGGTCCAAGCAGTCCAATAAAACCGCCATCAGGAATTGTTAAGTCAATGCCCTTTAACGCTTCCACCCCGCTCTTATAGCGTTTCTGTAAACCCTGGATGGCTATAGCATGGGTTGGTTTTGGTTTCGTCGCGCTCATATAGCTTTCCAGTTTATCAAAATAGTTTATCGCCCGCACTAGAGGCTTTGAAAAAAGTCTTTGATAAACCATATAATGCAAAAATTCCAAGCATTTGCTACAATCCAATTTATAATAAGGAGTAATCCGATGGACGTGCAAATTAATTACTTGGCGGTGCTTTTGGCAATGCTAAGTTCAATGGTAGTCGGCAGCATTTGGTACGCGAGGCCCGTATTTGGTAATATCTGGATTAAGCTCGCTAAAATCGACATGTCAAAAAATACTGGCCCCGTCTTTAAGCCAATTGCTATCACCGCGCTGGTCAGCCTTATTACAGCTTACGTGCTTGCCCATGTGGCTTTTCTTTCAAATCAGTTTTTTGGCCACAGCTTTTTGCAGGACTCTCTAAGCACCGCCTTCTGGGTATGGCTGGGCTTTACGGCTGCCCGCTTTATCACTCACGACGCCTTCGAAGGCCGGCCCGCCAAATTAACGCTGCTTAATATCGGCAACGAGTTCGTAACCATTATGGTGATGGGACTTATAATCGGCCTAATGGGTGCTAGCTAAGACATTATCGCAAGCTTGAACCGCTTGCTCGAGCCGCTCTTCGGGCGACCCGCTGATAACTTTATAAGGACGCTGGTACTTTTCCAGTAATTGGATGAACCGGTGGTGCATGGCTTCGCGGCTCCCCTCCCCTACCCGAATCTCATCCTGGACATGCGGGGTATCATAATCCGTTACCAGGTATAGGGCATAACTCATCTTTAAAAATAGCTTTTCAACTTCCTTAGACCAGCTTCCTAGGTACACTTCATGCCAGAGTGCTGTGGCCAGGGCATCGGTGTCGCATAGCAATAACTTATTACTGTAGCCTGCCAGCATATCCTCCAGCTGGTTTTGTTCTTCCGCAATAAAACGGAACTCCTCGCTATCCCATTCGCTCCCTGGTCCAGAGGCGGGCTTGCCGTAGGTATACATCCGCCCGTATTCCGGTGCCCAACTGGTTTTATAATGGCTTGCCAGTGCTTCAACCAGAGTGGTTTTGCCGGTGGATTCGGCGCCCACTACCACAACCCGCTTGGTGTAGTAGGCGCGTGCAGGAGGATCCAAAAACTGCCACTCTTCCAATGGATTAGCCCGTACCCGGGTAGCCGACACCGGAACTACGCGCCGCTCTAAATCAACGAGCATATGTTCACTTCCCATCAACTGGGCCCAGGGATCGCCATAGGATTCGGAGGTAAATACAATATCGGGCGCGCGTCCCAAGAGCTTAACGCTATAATCGGCCCAGGCCTGGGAGTTGTCATCATCATAGATATCTTCAATTACACGCATATCGACATCGGGATGTACTTTGCTCAGCCATGCCGCGCGGGTGTTGCCATCCGGCTGCTGGCCTTTACCCGCTACTACCATTACCACCAGCTCATCGCTATGGCGCTTGGCGGTTTCAATTAAAAAATGATGGCCTTTATGAGGCGGGTAAAATTTTCCAACAACCAGGCCTAGTTTCCCCGTATTTTTAGTAGGGACGGATTTCTTCAAACTCGTGTGTCCATTGGCCTCGGGCGGCTAAGCTATTGGCTTCGGCGCGATGAAGGTAGGCGGCCTGGGCTTTGTCTTTTTCTCCCTTAGCCCAGAGGCTTAACACGGGATTTTGCAAAGCACGGCCATAGGAAAACGACAGCCCCCACGGCGTGCCTCCAATTTTATTCATCGCGTTTAAGTGAGCCGTCGCGTCTTCGTCGCTTTGCCCCCCAGACAGGAACATTACACCAGCTAAGTTATGCGGGGCATGCTCGGTTAGGCATTTCAGGGTCTGTTCGGCAACCGCCTCAGGTTCGGAAGCAGCACCGGAAGCACTTCCGCCAATTACCATACTTGGCTTTAAAATGACGCCTTCAAGCATTACACCCTGTTTCTCCAACTGCACAAATAAGGCATCGAGCGCCTGGGCGGTTACTTCCATGCAGCGCTCCATAGAATGAGTACCATCCATCAGCACTTCAGGTTCAACGATAGGAACAATTCCCGCTTCTTGGGCTAAAGCGGCGTAGCGGGCTAGCGCGTGGGCATTAGCCTCTAAACAAGCCGCGGTCGGCAAACTATTGCCGTCAATAATAATTACTGCCCGCCATTTAGCGAACCCGATGCCCATGCCAGCATATTCGGCAAAACGCTCGCCCAGTCCGTCGAGCCCTTCAGTTACTTTTTCACCTGGGTGAAGCGCCAACTCACGTGGCCCAATATCTACCTTTATGCCTGGTACCACTCCCCGTTCGCTTAAAACTTGCACGAAGGGCTTGCCCTGATCATCGTTCCCTCGGGCAGTTTCGTCATATAAAATGACACCGCTAATAAAAGCTTCTGCGCCGGGTGTTTCAAACAAGAGCTGGCGGTATTGGCGACGATGGTCTTCGGTGTTTTCCATGCCGACGCCTTCAAAGCGCTTCGCGATCGTTGCCGTACTCTCATCGGCCGCGAGCAGCCCTTTGCCTTCAGCCATCATTGCCTGGGCGGTTTTTTTAAGTTGTTCTGCGTGGTTCATTTAGGACTCCTCGTAAAGTTTAACTATCTCTGTATTTCCCAGGATGGCAGAAGCTCGTTGGTGGAGTTCACTTGGCATGATATCCAATATCCGCTCCCCTCCGGCAGTAGCTGATCCGCCGGCCTGCTCAATTAAAAACGCCAGCGGTTTCAGCTCATAGTTAAGCCGTAATTTGGGCTTAAACTGTTGCTGTCCGCTGGTGTCAACGGGCGGGGAAAAGAAAACGCCGCCCTTAATTAAGTTGCGGTGGAAATCCCCTACAAACGCGCCGACCCAGCGCTGCTTAGTGGTGCGTTCCCGTAAAACCGCGACATACTTCTGGTCTTTCTCGGCCATATACGGAACATAGGACTCATTAACACTATAGTAGGCGCAGGTTTCCGGTACCTTCATGTGCTCGTCGCTTAAGAAAAATTCACCTAAGTCTACATCAAGGGTAAATTCATGAACGCCGCTGCCCCAGCTAAACACCAGTACGGTACTGGATCCATACATTACATACCCCGCTAGCACTTGGTCCGCGCCTTTTTGGAAAAACTGCCGCGGGTCGCCTGCCGGGACATCTTCTCGTTTGCTATGGACTGAAAAAATAGTTCCCACCGCCACGTTCACATCAATATTACTGCTGCCATCAAGCGGATCAAAGGCAATCACATACTTGGCGTCCGGGCTGTTGAGATCAACCACCTGCTCCTCTTCTTCGCTCGCTAGCGCCGCGAATGAACCGGTACTTTCCAGATAGCTTTTGCATAAATCATTGGCGTACAAATCCAGCTTGGCCTGGGTTTCGTCGTGAACGTTGGCGCTCTTTGACAAGCCGCGAATATCCGCCAGTCCAACCCGGTTAGTCTGGGCAGAAATCAGCTTGCCGATCGTAGCAATATTCGACATAACCATCACGAGGTCTAAACGTTCGGGATGGTCTTTCAACCCCTCCAAAAGGAATTGCTGTAATGTTTTTGGAATTAACATCTAGCCTTGATTATAATGCATAACCGCCAGATTATAACGTATAAACACGGGTGGCGAATAGAAACCGCTTGGCTGGACTGACCTGTTGTAGTAGCATAAGGTATCCTTACTACCATGAATCACCTATTTAGCCGTATCGTTTTAGCGGTTTCCTTAATCATAGCTTCCTATGTAGCAACATTACCGGAACCTCATCAACCCCTAACCCGCCCATTGCCGGACGGGGATGAAACAGCGCGCGCTTTCTCGATCATTGTGTTGCCCGATACCCAGTTTTATTCGATGTCGTTTCCGGAAATCTTTATGGCCCAAACCGCGTGGATTGCCGAGCATAAAAAGAATAGGAATATTGTATTTGTTTCGCAGGAAGGCGATATTGTTCAAACCCCCGACATTGAAGCGCAATGGCAGATTGCCGACGCGGCCATGCAAAAGCTGGACGGGGTTGTCCCCTACGGCCTAGCCCCGGGAAATCATGATATTGCCCCGGGCGGAAATGCCCCCTTATACCAAAAATATTTTCCCCTATCACGTCTCAAGCGTTCCCAAACTTGGGGCGGTAGTTATTTAAATGATAACCCCCAGCCTCACGACGAACACGCTGGTAGCAAGAACAGCTTCCAGCTGTTTAACGGCGGGGGGGCACAATATATAGCTTTTAACTTAGAGTTTTGCCCGCCGGATCCAGTTATTGATTGGGTCGGCGATACGCTTACTCTTCACCCTAACCGGAGGGCGATTATTACAACCCACTCTTTTACTGATTTTCGGGGTGAGCGCTCAAATAGCGCAATTTGCAGGTCTTATGGTGGGGGAGGAGATAACGCCGGCGAAGAAATCTGGCAAAAACTAGTGGTTGACCAAAATCATCTCAATCTCTCTCTGTTTTTATCTGGCCACGATATTACTTCCACTCATGGAGCCGCCCGCCGCACTGATATCATCGATGGCCACCCTGTCCATCAGATGTTGGCTAATTACCAGCAACTGGGTAACGGCGGTAACGGCTTTTTGCGCATCTTAACGTTCCAGCCCACCAAACGTCTAATACAAGTAGAAACTTATTCGCCGTACCTTAACGAATATATGGCTGACCCGGAAAATCAGTTCCAACTTAGGTTGTAACGTTTACTACTTCCCGCCCCCGGGATTAACCACCGTATAAAAGCTTAGCCCAATGTCGTTCATCCAAGTGATGCCTTCGGCCAAGGGGGTAAAGTATTCAATGTAAGTGCCCGTGGTTGATGGAGCGGTTATGGGGAACTCAAAGGTACCTACGGCTCCCGGAGCAACTGATGCCTCTACCAAATTGCCGGGGCGGCTTGGTGTTAGCCAAGCGGGGGTCGCGTAACGGCTCACCCGTTCAAGCGGACGCGAGCTCCCGATGCGTACGGGGTTAGGGCCGGAGTTCGTCCACGTCATGTTGCCGGTATTTCTGACTTTAAGTTCAAGCCAACCTGTCTGGTTGGGGGTTAGTTGGGACAGGTTTAACGGTGTAGCTTTTGAGGCATCGGTGTAAGCGCCTTGGCCAACCAAGGACCAGGTGTAGGTTCGGCTAACCACCGTATAAAAGCTTAGCCCAATGTCGTTCATCCAAGTGATGCCTTCGGCCAAGGGGGTAAAGTATTCAATGTAAGTGCCCGTGGTTGATGGAGCGGTTATGGGGAACTCAAAGGTACCTACGGCTCCCGGAGCAACTGATGCCTCTACCAAATTGCCGGGGCGGCTTGGTGTTAGCCAAGCGGGGGTCGCGTAACGGCTCACCCGTTCAAGCGGACGCGAGCTCCCGATGCGTACGGGGTTAGGGCCGGAGTTCGTCCACGTCATGTTGCCGGTATTTCTGACTTTAAGTTCAAGCCAACCTGTCTGGTTGGGGGTTAGTTGGGACAGGTTTAACGGTGTAGCTTTTGAGGCATCGGTGTAAGCGCCTTGGCCAACCAAGGACCAGGTGTAGGTAGGAGGGGAAACAGTAACGCCAAAATAAAGACCGGGGTCATTCATCCAAGTGATGCCTTCGGCCAAAAGATTGTAGTACTCTTTATAATTCCCCGGCTGGGACGGGGTTTGAACGGAAAAGGTAAATGTTCCTGTTTGGCCGGGAGCGACACTGGCTTCATTTAATGTTGCCGCTCTGGCCGGACTCAGCCATGAGGGGGTAGCAAACGGGCTGGTACGGTCGTTGGGTCGGCTAGCGCCGAGCCGAACAGGATTGGCACCGCTATTGGTCCAGGTATAAAACCCTGAGTTAAGGGCGCTCACGGTGAAGGTTGCCGTTTGGCCGGGAAGAATGTTATTCAAAGGCTTACTGCTCGTCTGGCCAGCATAGGTCCAGGCGTAGATTTTAGGGCCGCTTACCACCAAATAATTAGCGTCTTCGGTGGTGTAAGGCACATCCTCGCCCCCAGTAAGCGCTACTGAAGAGTCATTAAGGTGTACAGGTGCTGAACCTGGAATTAATGCCTTGAAGGTAACAAGGGCGATTACCCCGTTTGCCGTGTAATTACTGCTTCGCCCCCTTTGAACCAGGATGGTTCCTCCGCTGCATACATCCGGTTGGGGAATAAAGGTAAAATCCGAGGTGGTGGTGACGCTTTGGCACGTAAGGCGATCACTGGGATAGGTTAACGATGCCGAAACCGTATCAACCGCTTGGCCGAAAGTGGTTAAATTGATTGCCATTTGAAAGGTAGAGCCAGTGCTGACATTTTGCGATGGAGGGCCGAGTGAAAGCTTTACCGGATCCGCCGCCCGTACCGGCTGAATTGACAGCAGGGCGAGCATCAGGCCGAATGCCATTATGGCAGCCATAGAGAGAGGGAAACGTTTTGAGATGAGGTGCATGAGTATTTATTTTCCCTGCTTAGGGTGGTGCAACCTCAATTATATCTTATATAAGCTTAAGCGCAATCATGCTTAGGCTGTATAGTCCCCAACCCACCAATCTGCGATTCTCCGCATGAATCTGCCAACCTCATTGTGCTTGGCCGATTCGCGGAATGCGGTAAAGTCTTCTTCAGTAGAAAAAACTGCTTCTTCAATAATGATATTACCTTTGCGCGTATCAAGAGATTTGTTGATTTGCCACGACTCCAATCCTTCCGCGTCTGAGCCCAACGCTTTAAGCAGGGTTAACGCTTGGCGACGGTCCGCATCACTTACCCCTTCCTTTAATCTAAAAAGCACAATGTGGTGATATCGCATGAACCTAATGCCGCCATAGTTCCCGCAAGCTCAGTTTCCGGCTATACTCCAGGCTGCCATAACTGAACGCTCTAGTGGCAATCGCCAGCATCACGCCGCTACCTATTGCCAACACGGCTATCCCCGCCACCGCTTCAATGGTTTGCCCGTCGCTCATAGTACTAAGCGTTATTCTTTCCAGCTCTACCGGAATAATTGGAGGGTGCAATGTGTCAGTCGCCTTCATTCACCAATCATAGCAAACCACACTGATTTTATTCAGCCACAGATATATCTGAAATGTGTTGTGCTTCCGTTAAGGTATAGTGGGTTTATGAAGACGGTAAATCTGCGCGCTATGCTCACGTTAAAAATGTTATCGGCTATCGTGACGGGCACAGTTGTTATAGCAGTAAGCTATATTTTTATTATCATGCCCCAACAGCAACGGGCAGAGGAAAATAAGCAGCGAAAGGCAAATGCACTGCGCGAATGCTTAAAAGACCAAGCCAATATCCCAAAGGGCCTGAGAACTTCGGGCACTTATATCGACTGCCGCGCTCTATATAAATAACCTAAAAGGCAAAGCCCTAGGCTTAAAGATGGTAAGATAAGGGTATGAAAGCATTACCATTTCGAAGTATCTTTGTGTTCTTGGTTCCTGCCGCCGCGGCCATATTGTTTATTCCCTCCGAAGCCAAAGCGGTTCCGCCAATAGTCTTTCCGGTTACCGGCTCGGCCAGCTATTCAAACGACTTTAACGCCCCGCGCTCCAACGGAACCCACGGGGCAACCGATATTTTTGCCCCTAAGGGCAGGGCGTTGGTTTCACCAATCGACGGAACCGTAACCTCAGTGATTGTGCCTGAGGCCTCATGGGGCTACAGCGTTACGGTTGAAGATGCCGAAGGATACGCGTTTCGCTTTATCCATCTTAACAATGACCATCCCGGCACCGATGATGGGCAGGGCGGGCCAATGAACGCTTACGCTCCGGACATGAAAACAGGCAACCGTGTGGTAAGGGGTCAGTTTATCGGGTATGTTGGCGATTCCGGCAATGCCGAAACCACCCCGCCGCACCTGCATTTTGAAATTTTTGCACCCGACGGTTCGTTAATTAACCCCTACGCTTCACTCAATCAGGCCCTGCGTCTTTCGGCTCCGGTGGCGTACCCGGCGCTCCCGAATGAGCAGCTGCCTTTTCAGGGATTCCAAGGGCCTCTTAAGGTGGCTATGGGCAACTTCGAGGGCCCTAGCACTACTTCCGAAACCGTCGTTGGGGCGGGTAGCGGTGGCGCCCCCCACGTAATCGCGACCCGGGCCGATGGCACTGCTCTAGCTAGTTTTTACGCCTACGATCCCCGCTTCAGGGGAGGTATTGATGTGGCGGCCGGAGACCTTGATGGCGATGGAGTTGATGAGATCATAACCGGCACCGGGCCGGGGGCGGGACCCCACGTGAAAGCGTTTAAGATTGATGGCACGCCAATTGCTAGTTTTTATGCTTTCCACCCGAGCTTTAAGGGCGGAATATCGGTCAGTGCCGGAGATTTAGATGGGGACGGAAAAGCCGAAATAATTGCTGGGGCGGGACCAAGTGCTAGCCCTCATGTTATCGCGTATAAGGCCGATGGAACTACCGTGGTTGCTAGTTTTTACGCCTACGACCAGAGTTTCAAAGGAGGGATTGATGTTGCCGCGGCTGATGTGGAAGGTACGGCTAACGCCGAAATTATCACGGGGGCGGGTCCCGGCGCCGGTCCCCATGTCATGGTTTATAGGACAGATGGAACTGCCTTGTCTAGCTTTTACGCCTACTATTCAGGATTCCGCTCTGGCGTCCGGGTGAGCGCCGGGAATGTGAGAACCAGTACCGCCAAAGCCGAGGTACTTACGGCGCTTGAGTCCCCGCCAAACGGGCCGCTTATACGAGTGTTAACGTATGCCGGGACAGCCGTTACCGAAACAAACTTCCTAGAGTCGTGGTGGCAGGGCTACTATGATGTTGGTGCCGGGTACGATGCCAGCCGTGCCGCTACAGGCGGCAATCGCCGGTCGTCCGTGCGACCAGGACCAGACTAAACCTTTTACGGCATAAATTATTTGGCAGAGAGGTTTTCAATTCTGAAATCAGCCAGTATCCGTCCTTTTAGCTGATCATCAGATTTACTAGCGCAACTGTCCGGGGATCCGCCGACAAAATAGAAGTAGTCTCCTAGTTTTTTGGTTTGGCCAATTAACGTTGATTGCTCTGTTTTGGTTCGATAGAGCGCGATCCCTAAGCTGCAGTTTTTATCTTTCAAGAACGTTTGTTTGATTACGGGTATGGCTGAGGCTTCATAAGCTGGCCCGCCCTCTCTCCCAGTAGAGCCGGCAACTGAATAGGTTATTTTAGCGGCGTCTCGTACGCTTAGCTTCACCCCCCACTCGCTTACCGTTAATTCTTGGGAGCCTGCCGTAGGATTGTGAGCGGCTTTAGGGGTGGCGGCCTTGTACGCAAAATAGCCAGCGGTTCCCACAGCCGCCACCACTACTACAATCAGGACCACCCAAAGCGCTGCCATCCCTTTTTGATTGTGTTTTACCATGAATGCTCACCAAGTTATTAAATTGATAATTACATAGAGAAGGCATAAGAGCAAACCGATTTTTGGAAAAGAGCCAAATAGCTCTCACTGTAAGTAGGGGCTCGTCGCAATATCGAGACAGTCCTCGCGTCCGTGGCCATAATAATCATCACGACCCGGATCCAATTGAGCTGCTTCTCCCATATGAACCCCATAGTACATAAGGTCGGCAGGAATATCGTTAATATGGGCACTTCCGTCAAAATGTGGAGCGCATCCCGGCACGGCTCCAAAGGCATGCATGAGCTCATGAAGAGCGGTTAACTCAGCGGTCTGTACCCTCCCTGCATTTTGCGTCAACCCATGGGCGCCACAAGTACCCAGATAGACATACGCGTAAAGTCCTGGCCAGTTTGCTTGACCGCAAAGATGGGACTTTCCCTCGTAGTAAACAAGGTATAACTTATCGTGGCTATAAAGGCCGCTTTGCCTGAGTTCAAGCGATAGTCTTCCCCATAGCTCGGGCCCTGTGCCTAATTCGGATTCGCTTTTTTTCAGTTGAAGGTAAGTGACATCGAGCTTTCCATTGTGTGTGTCCATGCGCAAGCTCTTTCCGCCGGTTTGCTGGCTTAGCCAGTTCTGGATAGCGGCAACTGAAGTCGACATTGCCCCATTATCGTTGTAGCCTCTCGACGGGGTACCCGTAGGCACAGCATAAACCATGTGGACTTGATGTCCGCTGATATCATCGGGCTGGTCGTCTGCCATTGTGGTGCTTTGAAGCGAAATTTGCGTAATAGGAACAGTTGCGGCTGGAAGTGATCGAAGCCGCTCTGTTTCTTTTATTTCATGGGCCCTGTATCTAAGCTGGATTGCAACCTTAAAACGGGGAAAACGGGGATCAATACCTTCAAGTAATTTCAGTGCCTCGTCTGCCTGCCCTTTTGCAAGTAAACCGCTGGCCTGTTCAATCGACGCCTGGGTTTTTGTCCAAAGAACTACTTCTTTTCGAAGTGCGACAATTTTCTCTTGGTAGTCAAGGGCGAAAAAGGTGTTATCCGCGATTTGGAGATTGCTTATCGCCTTCTTAAACTTTCCCTCCTCGTTATATACCACGGCCTGCCGGTACAAGCTCTTGGCTTTTGAGTATTCCCAGACTGCAAAAAAAAGAACGCCAACCAGCATTAACGGTATAAGCAGAATTACGAATAACTTCAATTTGCTAGTGGTTTTTTTGTTTGCCTCAAGAATTTTTACTGCGCTTGGGCGTTGATCATCCATGTCGCGGCTTTAGGGTCTTCAACCAAAATATATTTGTAGTTGGCTGTACTCTGGCCCTGGCCATAAGCGTATGTGACTGTTGAGGTAACCTCGATGGTACTATTCACCCGCTGGCTTTGAACCACCCGGTAGGATACGGGGGTAGATACCTCGCGATACTCGGGCTTAATGTTGGCGAAGTCGTACTCTTTGATAAATGCGGCGGTCATATAGCGTTTCATCCTGTCGGCATTACCTGCAATAAAAGCGTCGAGGAAAGCCGCGGCATTGGTCTCGGCGGTTCTCTGGTCTATTTGCAACTTCTCTTCCGACTTTGCTTTTGCGTCTTCGGCCAACTTCGTATCATCTATGCTTTTTTTCGACTTTTGTAAAATAAGCGATATATTAAACACTTCATTCGATAAAGACTCCGGAATAAAAGTAAAATTCTCTCTTAGCTTTTCCTGTGAACGCTTAGCCGCGTCCCCCGACTGATTGAGCTTCTTAAGATCAGCTTCCGTTATAACCGACACATCTTTGCTCATGCCGGATGCCAGCTTAACATACCCCTCCATTTGAGAAAGAAAGGATTTATATTCATCCATAGCCTTTTTTGAATTCAATAGGGAGGAATGCTGGTCTATTTTGAACTGGGTATCATTGATTGTATTCTCGAGATTGTTGAGCTCACGAGTGAAATCCGCGCGGTCACCCTCAGCTACCGTTCCGGCCGTAAAAGGCGTAATTCGATTAGCCGACTGGCTAAGGTCGTGTATTCCGGCTTTTATTGTGTTCTGAGTTTGCTGCACCCGATAGAGGTAGGTACCGCCTATCCCAATTATAGCTAGAGCAAGCAGTAGGATGAAAACAACTACAGCAAGCTTGCGCTTGGAATGCTTCGTCTGCTTTTGTATCTGAGCTGCCTCCGCTTGAGGAGAATCTAATGGTTTCACCAGCAAATTATAACATAAGTGCAATGCCCTAGCGTGTTACTTGTAGCCTGGAGTAGTATAAGTTTATGGCTACAAAAGAAATCGCTGGGGGTGTGGCACACGAAATGCCAGCGGACTTAAAAAAAGCCCTGCTTTCTACCTCGACGGCTTTAGCGGCATGGGAAGATATTACACCGCTGGCGCGCAATGAATGGATATGCTGGGTTGAAGAAGCTAAGAAGACTGAGACGAGGGCACGGCGTATTGAAAGAACGCGCACGGAGCTTATAGAGGGAATGCGCCGTCCCTGTTGCTGGGCCGGCTGCGATCATCGTTGAAATAGCTAGAAAGAGGCATCTAATTTGCCGGCCGATGCCCAGTCAATGAGCTGAGTCTACTATTTATGGCTCCCGACTGGCCCACCCAACGAGCCAGCTTTACTTACCCTCCCTTGTAGTCACTCACAGTAGTTTTGAGAGCTTCCTTCAGCTTCTGCCAGTTTCTAAGGCTTGGGTCTGCGCTACAGCTTCCTTTGGGCTCTATATAATAAAGGTTGGATCCTCTCGCGGAGGCAACTAGAATACCTCCCTTTCCTTCCGTATATGTTAAATGTCCAAGAGGCGCTGAATCAAGTGAACAGCCTGCCGCTTCCAACCGCTTAGTTGAAAAAGTCACAGAGCTAACCGCTTGCTCACCACCTAAGTTGACGACTTTATACGATAGATCGGAGATACTTGAGGGCAGCGCAAATTCAACTCCAAGATCTTTAATATTATAAACACTAGTTGTTTCTGGCTTACTACTTACAGGCTGTGGTTGAGCTTGAATCGTCTTCTCTGTTTTCTTTGGTGCGGCTACAAGAACGGTTTTATCTTGCCGCGCTTCATACGCGAAGTAGCCCGCTGCTCCAATAGCTACCAGGGCAATAACGATTAATACAACTTCAAAGCCGGTAAATCCCTTTTGGTTCAGCTTTATCATGAGTGCTCTCTTGAGTTAATTAAGCTCAGTGTAGCAATAATATAAGCATAAGTGCAATGGCTCCACTGGTTGACTTGCTTCCGAACAAAGGAACAGCGTTTGATTTGGACCTATACCATACTAAGCGACTACTCTTACCTTCTGGCTGATCCCGAAAGTGCCACTTATGATAGGAAAGAAAATACCTCATTAAACTTAATTAGATCGGCTTCGGTGTGTGTTGGTATTTCAATTATTGATTCCTCCCCACCTCTTAGCGAGTGTCCTTTTCTATGAGCGCATAACGCTTGAAGGTCGGGATTGGCGTCGGCCCGGAATTAAAGATAAAGCCGATTTTTCTAAATGCCTCATCTAGTTCCTGCTTGGTATGAACGTAGCCATTGAGGGTTAGGTAATTTTTCATAAACCACATACGAAACTTATCGAGTAATCGGCCTGGTATAGATGAGCTGGCAAAGTCACGGGTAGTAATGAAGCCGCCCGGTCTTAGCAACGCTTTCCATTGCGTTAATAGACTTTGAATTCCTGGCTTGTCTAAGTATTCAACCAGACCGTCCGTTTCAATCCAATCAAAGGAGTTTGGCTTAAAATGCTTTGATATATCGAGGACGTTCATTTGTTTAACGCTAATGTTATGATCTTTGTATTTCCGGTTTACGAGCGACTGAACAGCGGCTACCTGTTCTTCGCCAAGATCAATAATGATAATGTTGGCTTGCTTATTTTTACTGATAACAAAGTTAATGAAGACCTCGGCTGTTATTTCTCCGCTCACCCCGCAGAGCAGACAGGAAAAATCTTCCTTGTTAAAGTCAGGTTTAAGCCCAAGACTCTTAACGTCATCCATGCCTTTGCGGTAAAACCACGCAAGCAGCCGAGGCCAGAGAAAAAAGTGGGTAACAAGTTGAAAACGTTTGTAGTATGCCATTAAAAAATGCTCTTATAGTAAAAGGCCAAAAATAGTGCGGCATGGACGAAAGCCGTTATTAAACCCGGAACATACTTTTTTACAGTTCCCCACCACACTAGATGTTGCACACCATTGGCAAACATCAGGATGAGGAAGAAAGCTTGCAGGTAGCCCTTGGACGGAGAGTCTGGCAGCAGAAGCACTCCCACCCAGAACAGGGTAAATAATATTTCAAAGGCTAGAAATGCCTTAAAGGACATCTTAAAGAGATAGTATTGTTTGTGAAAACCCGTTGTTAACTCTTCAATTGAATGGACTAATTGCGTTGCGAGACTTAGGATAAAAAAGGTTTCCAAGTGGCTCATTGCATTATCATATCATTCATAATATTACGCAAAATGGACGCGTATACCTCATGCGACTTCGGCAATCCATTTTCGAATATGTGCTAAGGATTCTTCGACCCCTTCAAGATCACCACTTTTTATCTGCTCGACGTAATCGCCTACTTCTTCAATCTTCCTAAAAACTTTTGCCTGGTCTCTGTCAACCGCCCTACCTGTCTTAGCTGTATATCTTTTAGCCACTTCATCTAGCTGATCATCATGGCACCACTCCCACATTGCTAACTCCCTCTCCGTCGTACCTATACAAACATCTGTCCAGTCAATGACCGCGATAACCCGTTTTGTTTCAGGGTCGACGAGCAAATTATGAAATTGTAGGTCGTTATGGATAAACAAAAGTGGCAGCTTATTCATGTCAATTGCTTCCGCCGCTTCTATAGTATTCTGGGCAAAGCTTACAACCTGAGAGTCAATATTTTCTAAGCTGAAAACCTCCTTTGCTGTCTCTATATGAATATCCAAGTTCGGCACACCAAGTTTGCGAGCCATATCAACAGATACATTCTGATGAATGGCAGTCGCTATATCCACCCAATCGTCCCACAAGGCGGCTTTGTCAGCTTCGCTAAAGCTTGGCAAAATATCAATGAGCTTTTCGCCTTGGAGTTTTGGATAGCCAAAATAAGCATGATCGGGAGCAATATGCTGTGGGTCCGGTATAGCAACGGGCAGTTTGTCCTGCAGATGCCGCAATACCTTCGTCTCGTAAACGACAGTCTGGGAAATCTCATCTACATCAGAAATATCCCGCGGAAAACGGAAGATCAAAGAATCATTTACTTCCAGCGCAACATGATCCCAACCCGTACCAAGTTTTTCTACTTTTTCAACAACCAAGTTAGGAAAATCTGAACTTATTTGCTTGGAATAATTTGGCTGAGTTGGTTCTGGCATCCCGCTCATTATAGCAAGCATGTTTTAGCCGTTCTAAAAGCTATCAAGATAAAGATTGCTATTGATCATCATATATAATTGGCTCATGAAGCCATTTAGCTTTAGTGGGGTACTGCAACTTTTCCCCCAGGAAGGGGGTTGGTATTATGTCGCCGCACCGTTGAGCGTTAGTCAACCGCTGCATGAACTTGCAGACCGGGGGTTGATTGCTGTTGAGGCAACCCTAGGAAGTAGTACCTGGCCAACCTCCCTGCTGCCTATGGGCGATGGCACACACTTCATTGCTATAAATACTAAGGTGCGAAAAAGCGAAAAGCTTGAGCTAGGTGATAAAGTACGCATATCTTTCAAGTTGCGAGAGTTCTAAACATAAGTGCAATGGCTCTCCGCAGTGAACATGCCATATCAATAAATTGGATGTTATGTCGGCAACTAAAATTCTATGTCTAAATCTTATGTCAACTGGATGACTGGGATCGTATAATCATAAACTGAACTGCCTCATTCGCGTTTGCGATCTTAATTGTGATATTTGGATTCGCATTTTTGAATACTCTAAAAATCTCGTCTGCAAATGCTTGCCCAATAGTTGGAACATTTTCGAAATCAAGGATTACTGTGCGAAATTTGTTCAGACCAGTTAACACCCTTCTAGCCTGTGACCTGGAGACATAGATAGTACCCATGGTGTAAAGCCTTACTTGGATTTCGGTCTTATCAAACGCTGGTTCTTCAGAGTGAGTCTGATATTTAGCGAATAAATCTGCTAAGTGCTTCTTTGATTTTGTGGAAACTTCAAAAGTTACTCTGGTACCCTTTTTCTCCGTGCCAACCTCTTCCACGAAAATATCTTTAATCTTATTGTCTATTCTTAATCTTAAACCAAAGCTTTCTAGCATAAACACATCGGCTGCTTTAGAAGTAAAGAAAATACCTTCGCCTGAATGGGCCTGAGGGGCTGTAGTTGTTTTGCCTTTAAGTAAGTCCTGGATTGCCTCTAGCTCAGAGTTAAGGTTCCTTTCTTGCATAACATTACGGAAAACCCCAACCCCGAAGTCATCAACTATGAATTTGAGCCCTTCATCTTCTTCTATGACTTCAGTTACAGCATTTTTAGAGCGAGAGTGATCTATGGCGTTATTTAGCATTTCAGAAAAAGCATAGTTGAATATGCTTTGAATATTTTCAGGTATCCTTGTTAGCAAGGTACTAACCCGCATGATATCGTCAAGTACTTCATGCTCTTTGAGGCCATTAAGCTTTAGGCGCCTTCGTAATCTATGGCCTAAATAATCTTTATATTGTGGAAGCGCGTAAGTAGACCAGCGACCTGATCCCTCCCTTACGAGGGTACCTTTTCTTACTTGATCGCTAATTATCGAACTAATGTATTGCCTTGAAAACTCTGGTGCTTCCTTGGCTACGTCTGAAGTTTTGAAAACTTTCTTGTTTTTGGCGACAGCTTGAATCTGTTCCTGAATAGTCATAATGTCTTAATACTACACTATGTCGTGTCCTATGTCAACTCTATTAATACTATGTCGTATCATATGTCGTCATCATTAGCTTTTTGAAATATATTTTTTCCTTTTTCCTTATGCTAGAAGAAAAAATAAAAGATGGCGTGCTGCATATCTAAATGACTCCAACCCATAACAGAGAGCTACCCTTAGAAGAGGCAGCTTTGGCGTCTATAAATGCAAAATTGGCTCCCCCTAAGAGATAATTTTCAAACTTTTTGTGTCAATGACGCCCTTATATAGTACATGAGGAGCACCGCCATAGGTTAAAGGCTGTTCCCCTTTTGCAACGCATTCTGAATAGTACTGCTTTGTAAGTTCGGGGACGTCATTGTGCTTTTCGTAGTTCTCTTTGGTAAAAGGCAGAAACTCTTTGTGGTAACCATCTTCGTCTTTAACAGTCACCATGATAATAAGCTTAGCCCAATCAAGTGTGTCTGCGTTGATCTGAAACGCTTTCCATGCAAAGTCGGTCGGGACACTAGCATTTTTTAGCGCCGCCATAACCTTGTTCGGATCTATTGGAGACAAATGGATAACATCATTCCAGCCACCTAAGCCCGGAATAGCCGTTTCTTTCACCTCCTCCCTCTCTTTATATTTAGCTGCCTGTTGGTTAAAAAGCTTGGGAATTTTTGTCTTCATGTCATTAAGTGAATAGAGAACAGACCCTTGCATGTTTTCTGGAACAAAATGATAGAGATTCATCATAGCTTCATAGTGTCAGGTTATAAACATAAGTGCAACGGCTCCCTTTGCCCCGGACGTTACGAACTGGATATCTGCACGAGGTGATAGAAATCGGGAAGTTACTTCAACCTGGCGAAAACTTGTCAATCGCGCGGCTATTTCCCAGGTTAGACTTTGAAGCATAGGTAGCGTTTAATGAGTATATGAGTAATCCTGAGGGCACTACAACACCAGAAGCACAATCTGAGACTAAAACCTTTTCAGGGGAAGCTTTGGCCGAAGAGCTTGAGGCTATACAGGGAAAACCCGAAGCTGGCCAGCCGAAAGTAGAAAGCGAAACAGCGCCAAATCCTTACGAACGATTCTCAGATGAACAGCTTCAAACCATCAGAGGTAATCTTATAGATTCTGTCGCTCAAAGTATTACTAATTCGGATGAATTCGATAGATCTAGCCAGAACTTATTAAATGTTGTCAGGGAAACTAGAAGGCGTGTCCCGGAAGATCAAAGACCCGAAGAGCCCGTAGATACCGAAAGTACTATCTACCCCACCCAGCTTGATGTCGCAGATATTGATGCCATCGCTCAAAAAATCATTGCAAGCGGAAGCGCGAACGCCGTTGATGTTGGATACGCTTGGAGCAATGGCGAACATGCAGTCCGTATCAGTCCCAACCGTGAGGATAAAGAATGGCGCAAAGAAGAGTTAGCAAAGGTGAATATAGCAAAAAAAGTTATGATGCAAATGATTCGCTTGAAAGCACCGGGATATGATGACTATAGGCTAGGTGAATACAAAGACTTAGTCGATTTAGAAGAAAAAGAAGCGAAATCAAAAGAAAAGTTGCCATTTAGAGCCTCATCATTTGAAGAGGCTGAAAAAATATCGCGCGGCTTTTCCGAGGATTTCGTTATGAATCTATTGAATGAAGTGCTTACAAATCCAGAAGGCGAAGCAACCGTCTTAAAGGTATTTTTAGATAAAGTGCCTGCGACCCAGGATGACTATGAAGCGGCCCAAAAGCCTGGTACGCTCGCTGATATTCATAGCCAAATCAGAGCAATGATCGCCGATAATTTAAAAATTGCGGTTTCAGGCGAACTCGGTCGCGGCGAAAGGAAATTATTGGTTGATGCCAGGACTAGATATCAACAAGAACTAAGAGATGGCGATCCAGATGGAAGGGAATTCTTTAGTAAAGTTGCCGCTGGTGCACATGCTCGCGGACAGGATATACAGTTTGAGGGCTTACCTATTCCTATACCCGGCGAACCAAGACCAATTAATATATTAAGCACAGATGGCAAAGTTCGTGGGGTAAGGCCTAATATACGCTTTCAGGAAGAAGTTTCAGGACAATTTATTCACTGGTCAAGTGACTCCTACGCTAAGGCTAAAGCGGAAGGGCGAAATCAAAATACTGAAATGACCAAGCGGATTTACCTGAACCCGAGACCCGAGGATTCTGTAAAGGTTTTTTCAGCGCTTATGAAGGCAGCTAATGAATCAGGTCTGACAGTCCACGGCAAAATGCTGGATCGGGCTATGGAACTATGCCAGGATACACAACGAGCAGCACGCGGCGAGAAGATATCATTGCGGGCTGACGGCATCGTTTTATACGCGAGCGACGCGGAGGCCGATAAAATTCTTGAACTAGTAAAGGCTTTGCCCGAAGATTTACAAGAAGCTTTTGTCGGTAGGCCGTCACCTAAAATCCCTACGCAAATAGCTGAAGGGATTGCCTTAGGAAGTGAACCGACCACGGACGCACCCGAATCGCTAACCAGCCATCGCACTAAAGCCCTTGAAGAGGCAGGAAGTAGAACCTTACAGAGACTTGGCTTAGCAGAAGGCCAAAAAGTACCTCCGCAACTAAAAGTCCAAGCTCATCGTATTTTCTTAGCCGAATTTAAAAAACTTGCTCCAGACTATGATATAAATCCTGACAATTTTTCTTTTAACTTGAATTGAGCAAACATAAGTGCAATGGCTCCCCCTAGCGGTCTTGTTCCAGAACAAAGAAACAGAGTTTGATTGTGATTTAGAGGAAGCTAAGCGACTAACCGCTACCTTCGGTGCGTAAAACAGGGTCTGGAAGAAATCTACTCTAAATGCTTATATTTTTCTTAGAGAAAGAGTGATCTTTTTGACATTACGATTTTCAAAAGTTTTACCACTTTCTTCCCATTCTGAAAAATCAAAGGCGCAGGAAGCCAAATACTCTTGTGATTTATAAAATGGAATGCTGAGGTGCCGGTCAAAATGCTCTTCTTTGTCAAAAGGGTCATCACTGACAATATAGCCATTTTTCTTCAAAGCACTCATTAAGTCAGAATGAATGACCCCTACCGTGGCACTGCACTCATAGTAAACGTACCATAAGGACTTAACATCAATTCCTCCTGCTTGGTAAGCTCTGTCGACTTCTGTGCAACCATTGGGGGTTTTAAATGAAGCTAGCTCCGATTTTATATTACTCTTAGTACTTTCCTCTTTGACTGCTTGAAAGCCGAAAAAAAGAGAGGGCACTAATATTACTGCGAGAATAAGCGATGCTATTTATGGATGTCTCCGCATTCGTTAACAATAACAGAATGATGGAACAGGCATAAGTGCAATGGCTCTGGCGGCAGGATTGTGGCTTCGCCACCTCCTTCGTCATTGGAAAGAATATACTGGCGTGCATTCTCATCCATTTCCTCATCCACCGAACCCAGGTTTCGCATCCCTCCATCTAAAACAAAGGGCGAGGCGATAACCGATGTTATCTTCTCGCCTTTGGCTCCCCATCTGGGACGATTTTCAAACTGCTTAACCTGCCATGACCACAAAAGAAATTGTTGGGGATGTTGCGCACCGCGGCACCAGGCGCAATTGGCTAGGTAGTTAAAATCGCATGTAGCGTTATGCTCGCCAGCTTTGCCCGGTCCGTCAAAGAACGAAGCTGCTCCTTCGTGTAATCTCTTGGTACTGTATCGAGGAGGCAGAGAGTGCCCATCCGTGTGCCGTCAGGTGCATGTAATGATTTTCCAGCATATGATCGTATTTTTAAGCTTCCAACGACCAGCGGATTAGTTTTAAAGTAAGAGTCCTGAGTCGCATCTTTTATGACCAGCGGACTATCTTTTTGCGAAGCCGCTGAGCAAAATGAACCATTACGATCCAATGAATCGCCCACAACCAGACCAGTACAAGACTTGAATATAACTCTATCCGATGTTACGAGATTTATCATCGCGTAAGGGACATTAAAGAATTCTGACGCATCGCTGGTGATTTTGTCTAACTCTCGGATTTGCTTCAACTCATCATCTAGAATGCTTGTTTTAATGGCATGCTCCCCTTGTTAATAATAGGACGTGATACTTGAAGTATATATTAATCGAAGTATACCACGTGTACGTCTGGCTTAGTCGTTGTATTCTATTTCCTCATCCACCGAACCTAGGTTTGGAGCCTGCCTGCCAAAACAAAAGGCGAGGCGATAACAGAAGTTATCTTCTCGCCTTTGGCTCCGGCGGCAGGATTCGAACCTGCGACCAATTGATTAACAGTCAACTGCTCTACCACTGAGCTACGCCGGATCGCGTAAGTACTTCGACAGTATACGATTCCCGGCTCTATCTGGTCAACTCTGGTTTTTTGACTTCGCTGAGTCCTTTTTAGGCGGCGTTAGCGGCTCGAAGGTGTAAGAAAAAAGGTATTTGCGGAAAAGACGGCGGAGGTAGCGTTTATTATTAGTATTTGCGGATGACCCCAATGCATACTCCTTGGATTTTTAAGGGGGTGGAAGCTGGCACAATGATAGGGTCATAAGCGTCGTTTGACGGCTGCAACCGGGTATGGCCCTTTTCCTTATAGTAGCGCTTTAAGGTCGCTTCTTCGTTATTAACAAGCGCCACAACCATATCCCCGTTGGAAGGGACTTCCTTCTCTTGGATGACCACGTAATCCCCCTCAAAAATGCCTTCTTCAATCATCGAGTCGCCCTTCACTTGCAGCACGTAAGAATTCTTCGTGCCTACCATAAATTGGGGCACCTCCAAGGTTTCGGCGTGGCCGGTCATGGTTTGGATGGGCTGGCCGGCGGCAATCATACCAAGGATAGGCAGCCCAACGAAATGGTCGCTGTTGAAATCTTCTTCTTTTACCAATTGCAGGGAACGGGCAGAGTTATCACCTTTTTTCAGTAAGCCTTTAGCAACCAGAGTTTCAACATGGTCGGCCACGGTGGCAACTGAACCAAGGTGAAACGCCTCGGCAATCTCGCGGTAACTTGGCGCGTACCCATTAACTTCGATGTACTGGGTTACGTAGTCCAGTACCTCCTTTTGCCGTTTTGTCAGCGGTTCCGCCATGCAACCTCCCTCATAATTATGAATAATAGTGTTTGGTTTTAGTATGGCGAACAAAAAGCGAAATGTCAATTAAATTTGAGGCTACTCCACCGTCACGCTTTTCGCTAAATTGCGGGGCTGGTCAACGTCCGTCCCCCGTTCGACAGCAATATAATAAGCTAAAAGTTGAAGGGGAATATTGGCGACTAAAGGTTGTATCCAGGGAGACACATCAGGTACATACAAAACGTCTTGGGCTTGCTTTTTAATAGCGGTGTCGCCTTCGGTAGCCACGGCGATTACCGTGCCGGCCCGCGCTCGCACTTCCTGAAGGTTACTCATGGTTTTAGCGTAAAGCTCATTTTTGAGTGCCAGAAATATCATAAGTAAGTCTTTGTCTATTAAGGCGTTGGCGCCGTGCTTCATCTCGCCGGCCGGATAGGCTTCGGCGTGGATGTAGGAACATTCTTTGAGCTTGTGCGAACCCTCCAGTGCTACCGGGAACAAGCTATCGCGGCCTAAGTACATGGCGTGCTCAAATTTAGCGTACTTCTTAGCCAGCCTTTCTACTTCCGGAGCCAGTTTAAGCGCTTCGGTAATGGCCTCCGGCAATGATTCCAACGCCCGTACAATTTCACGCCCTGTCCGCAAGCTTAAATTGCGGGCCTTGCCCACCTGCAACCCAACCATCAACTGGCCAACCACTTGGGCGGTGAAAGCCTTGGTGGAAGCTACCGATATCTCCGGTCCGGCATGCAAATACACTCCCCCATCCACCCCGCGGGCAATGGAAGAGCCCACCACATTAACCAGTCCCAACGTTGGGACACCGCGGCGCTTTAGCTCCTTTAATGACGCCATCGTGTCGGCGGTTTCCCCTGATTGGGTAATCAGCAAAGCCAGCGTTCCTGGCGTTAAGGCTGGGTCGCGGTAACGAAACTCCGAGCCAACTTCAACATCCACCGGAATTCCGGTCATGCGCTCTAATAAGTACTTTCCTACCAATCCCGCGTAATAGGCTGTGCCGCAGCCAATAATTAAGAAGCGTTCCTGTTGGCGCAAAAAGCTATCATGTACATTAAGCCCGCCCAAATGGCTGGTTCCGCCCTTAAGATCAAGACGGCCGCGCAAGGCGTTGGCTACCGATACCGGCTGCTCCATAATTTCTTTTAGCAGGAAATGATCATAGCCGGCCTTCTCAATGGCGGCCAATTCAAGCTTTAAGGTTGTGACTGAAGGTTCGTGAATGCGCCGACTTAAGTCAAATAAGCGGTACTGGCGGGCATGGCAAACCGCGACTTGATCGTCTTCCAAGTACACGACACGGTCGGTATAACCAATAATGGCGCTGGCATCGCTGGCAATGAACATGGCATCTTCGCCAATTCCCAACAGCAAGGGGCTACCACGGCGGGCTGCCACCATTACGTTGGGATCATCGGAACTGATGACCGCCAGGCCGAATGTACCCTCCACCTGCTGCAGGCTGCGCCGTACCGCCTCCGGCAGCTTACGGCCTTCACTCAGCTCATGATTGATTAAATGGGCAAGTACCTCCGAATCGGTATCGCTGTTATAAGTTTTAACACCCACCTTTGCCAGTTTTTCCTTGAGCTGGACGTAATTTTCAATAATACCGTTATGGACCAACGCGATTTTGCTAGCCACGTGCGGGTGGGCGTTACGTTCGCTGGGATTACCGTGGGTCGCCCACCGGGTATGGCCGATGCCGGTTGTTCCCGCCACGCCGTCGGGCACCGCCGCCGCCAATTCCGCTATTTTACCCTTACGCTTAATCAGCTCAATGGAGTGGTTATCCAACAATGCCATTCCAGCCGAGTCGTAGCCGCGGTACTCCATGCGGCGCAAACCGGACAGCAGTATGGGGGCTGCTTTTTGGGGCCCGACATAGCCAATAATCCCGCACATGCCTTAGGACCCCTGCCGGATTAGGGACAGTACTTCATTTCGTTTTTGCATCATTTTTTCCTGAGAGTCGGCCTCGAGCGTTAACCGAATCAACGGCTCATTATCTGATGGGCGGACTACGCAACGCCAATCGGGGTAGCGGATTTCCAGACCACTTAGTTCGTTCATGGTGGCGTCATGGTAGCGCTCGCGAAGGCGTTTAAGAACCGCCGGTATATCTTCAACACTGGAATTAATTTCACCGCTTAAATGATAGATTGATTCCAATTCTTCCACCTTGGCACTGAGGCGCCCCTCTAGCTGGCTAACATATTCTAAAATGGTCAGGCCCGCCAGTAGCCCGCAGTCAGCCCCCCAAAAATCCCGAAAATAATAATGGCCGGACACCTCCCCTCCAAAAACCGCGTCAAGCTCTTTCATTTTTTGTTTTATATACACATGCCCTGGCTTCCACACAAAAGCTTTGCCGCCGGCCTGTTCAATAATGGCCGGTACGGCGTCGCTGGCCCGAATGTCATAAAGAACGGTTCCTCCCGGATGGTGTTTTAAGATTTCAGCTGAAAGCAGGGCAGTTACGAAATCGCCCGGGACGGTTTCACCTCGGTCATCAACGAGCAAGCAACGATCGCCGTCCGGATCGAAAATCAGTCCGAGATCGGCGCCGGTTTCTACTACTTTTTTCCGCAATGGTTCCTGGTTGGCGGGCTGAATAACATCGTTGCCATGACCGGGGAAGGTACCGTCAGGCTCAAAGAACAACGGGGTAATCGAAATCGGCAACCTTGCAGCCAGTTGATCCCATATGGGTCCTTGCGCGCCGCTGGATGTATCGATGACCACCTTCAATGGACGCAAGTTCTTGGCCGGTACAATTGTTAACAAATGGTCAAGGAAAGCCTCGATTATTGAAGTGGGGTGGATTGCCCCTTCGGTAGAAGCATCTGTATACGTTTCATCCAAAACATGGGTTTTAAATTCCTTTGCCATTACTAAAAACGGCATATCCCGCACCATTTTAAAGCCGTTATATTCAGCCGGGTTGTGTGAGGCGGTAACCATGATGCCGGGCATACTCTTAGTGGCGCAAGCGTAGTAAAAAGCGTCGGTGGAAACTTGGCCTATATCCAGCACGTCTACCCCCGAACGGACCAGCCCATGCATCACCCTTTTTTGCAGTTCTTCACCCGTTAAGCGTACATCTCGGCCAACCACCACCGTTTGCGGATTCAAGTGCGCAGCAAAAGCCCGGCCAATCTGCTCGGCGGCGTCCGCGTCTAGCTCCTGGGGTACAATCCCTCGGATATCGTAGGCTCTAAATACGTTAGGTCCAAGTTTCATGTTGCTAGCATACCTTAGTTAAACTGCTTATCAATCGGGAAGTCAGTGCTTGGCTTGTAGTTGGTAAAGACCGTATCGGTCTTAATGACATTGCCGCTCAAGTCTTTAATATCGCGGTAGAATACCGTTCTGGAAGCCTGCTTGGGATCCCCGTTGCCGCTTATAAATGAGGGTCCGCGAATTTCACCGGATTTGGTTTTAGTGCCAAAGAAGTCAAAGGTTAGGGTAGTACCTTCCATACGGGTTTGAATTAATATGTAGTGTCCGGTATCGTTCTTAAACTTAAAATCCACTTGAGGGTAATAAATGGTGGCATCAACTCCAGGCACACCATAAGGTGCGGTGTAGTAGCTAACCGCGTACGAATGGTTCACTCGCTGCAAAATCGGCAGGCCGGCGTTGAGAGCGGCCCGGTAAGCCGTAGAACTAACCTGGCACAATCCCCCGCCATACTGTTTTTCCGTCCGGTCGGCCAATATAACCAGCTCCGGCACATATCCTTGGGCCGGACCGACATCGCCTAATATTTTACCGAAGGAGAAAACCTCGTCAGGCTTTAACAAGACCCCATTGTAGAGTGCTTGGCCAACGCGCACATTGGTTAGCCGGGTGGAGGGCGAACCGGGAAAGAATGTTTGCCCTTGGCTGATTTGTTCTTTAATTCCTAGGCTTGCTAGATTGTTTTCGTTTACTTCGGCCGGGGTCACCTTGCCCGGAAGAGTTGCCGTGCGGTCGGTACCGGATTTTCCTAGCGCCGCTATAATGCGCTGCACCGACTGGACCTGGTCGAGCGATACCCCGTCTTGGCTGGGCTGGGTTATTGTCAGCTGTCCATTCTGCATAGCCAGCACGGCATTCCTGGGTGTTTTATCAATACTAGCAGCCAATTCCGACACATAGACGGCCACCTTGGCCTCATTCAACCCCAGCCGTACTTCGGGCGCGACAAGAGTGTCATAAAATTGATTAAGCGGGTCAATTGGCAGGTCGGTACGCCCGGCGGGTGTGGATACGTCAATCCAACTAAGAATCTTGGCTTGATCAACCACGGGGGTTAAATTGCCGGTTTTTAAAACCAAAGCTGATGCCGCGTAGGTGTCAGCTTCTTTGCGGGCAGCTTTCAGCGTTTCTCCATCAATGGTAGGGCTAACAGTATAAACCGGCGCGATCAGCTGTTTGGAGCTCATGGTAGAAAGCCGCTCGATTACAGCCATCGTCAGCCGTCCCCGGTCCAGCCGGTAGCCTGGGTGCGAAGGTTCCACACCAACTGCCCCACCAGTAAAGGTGAGGCTGGCATTAGCAACGGGACGTCCAACCTCGTCATCAATATGTGCCAGAAACGGCGTGAGCAGGGAGTCATCAAAGTGAGGGCTGGTAAAACTGGTAGAACGTCCAGCAAGTGCCCGCAAGCGATTGCTTAGCTGGCCGGCAATCCCCCCTTCACGCCCAAACCGTAGAGCCCGGTCAATAGCCTTGGTATCATAACTAACCCCCACGGCCTTAATTGGTATCCGCAGAGTAGTATCGTAATACCGAACCGGTAGCTGCTGTGAAGCGTACGCCTCGGCCCGCGCTTTAAGCTTTACTTCGGCCTCTCCCCGCGTTAACCCACCAACGTCAGTCCCATTAACCGTTACACCCGGATAAATTTTACCAACGTGGGCAAGCGAAAAACCGACCAACCCAAACAAACCCGCGCCAACTGCGGCTAGGGTGAGGAACAGCCAACGATAACGTAAAAAAGTCGTCCTATTCATAACACCTATAGTATAGCTAAATCTATCGAAACCGCTTGCATTTTACTTAGCGCCAGTTTTACGCGCTTGCAGCCTTTTAGCGGCGTCCCCTACCAACTGGGAACGTTTTTTATCGCAAACGAGTAACCCGTTTGGCGTGTCAACTACTACCAGGTCGGAAAGGCCAATCGCGATCACCGGCTTTCCGGTGGTACTGTAAACCATGACATCCTGCGAATCTTTTATGGCAATGTCGCCTTTTAAAACGTTATGGTTCTTGTCCTGTAAAATCTTATGAAGGTCTTGGAAAGATCCAATATCAGCCCAATCAAAAGCACCTGGCACCACCAGTAAGCCCGATGCTTTCTCAATTAAGGCTATATCAATCGCTTGGCTCTTTTGGGACAAGTAGACCTCGCTGAGTTTAGAGGGATCATCTAGTGCTTTGGCCAGTTGCCTATACCCTTGCGCTAATTCGGGCGCGTAAGTCTTTAAGGCTCGCTCCCACACCTCAATTGGCGCGGCAAAAAGCCCGATATTCCATAAATAGGTTCCGGCTTTCATGTATTTGTGGGCCGTGGCGGCGTTGGGCTTTTCCATAAATGATTGAACCTCGTACAGTTCTTGACGGCTTTTTACTTGGGCTCCTCGATGGATATAGCCAAAACCAGTGGCGGCGTAAGTTGGGCGTACACCGATCAGGGCTATTTGGGAATGATGGACGGAGGCTGAGGCGGCCGTTTCAACCGCCTTTGCAAACTCTTCCCGGTCGGCAATATGCGAATCAGCGTGGAAAAAGACAACTGGCTCAGACGCCGGATGATGTTCTGCCAGGGTTGCAAGCGCCAAAACAATACACGACGCGGTCCCGCGACGGCCGGGCTCGGCAATAATATAGTTACTGGGGATGTCGGGAAGCTGCTTGTGGACCTCGCCCACCTGGGAGCGTTCGGTTATCACGTAAACGGTGGGTGTAATGGCGCGGGCGCGGGCTACCGTATTTTGCAATAATGAAGTTTTCCCGGTCAGCGCTAACAGGTGTTTGGGGTAATTCTCTTGGCTTAGCGGCCACAACCGCGTACCTGACCCGCCAGCAATAATCACAATTATCATGCACCAATTATACATGGGGCGGCCCAGATAGCTGGCATATTAGCTTGGCAACCAGTAAAATTTACCCTATGAAGGTTTTTATCGCTGGCGGCGCCGGCTACATTGGTGCAACTACGGCCCATCTTATGCGGGAAAAAGGTCATAGTGTCACAATCTTCGACAACCTCTCCACCGGATACCGCCACAACGTAGCCGATTTTGAACTTATTACCGGTGATATTACCAATCGTAATGATCTGGAAAAAGCTTTTAAGGGCCATCAATTTGATATTGTCTTAGATTTCGCGGCTAAACTGCGCATTGCCGAATCGGTAGCCAATCCACATAGTTATTTCAATACCAATACGCTAGGAACTCTCAATGTAGTAGAAACCGCCGCTCAAGCTGAAGTAAAGCGGATTATATTTTCATCCACCGCCGCGGTTTATGGTGAACCGGAATCCATTCCCATTGATGAAGAGGCTGCCATTCACCCGGTTAACCCTTATGGAGCCAGTAAATATCTGGCCGAGCAGATATTAAAGAGCTACCAAACTACCCACGAAATGAACTGGGTGGCGTTTCGCTACTTCAACGCCGCCGGTGCCTACAAACAGGTTGGCGACTATCCGGAAACCCAACACTTAATCCCCTGCATCTTTCAATCGCTGAAGCAGGGCCGGAAACTCGATGTGTTTGGTTCTGATTACGAAACTCCCGATGGCACCTGTTTGCGCGATTATATCCACGTGGTTGATGTCGCGCGCGCCCATGTGCTTGCCGCCGAAGCTATGGTGTCAGGTCAAACTATTAACACCTCTATTAACCTGGGGACTAATCACGGGTCTTCGGTGTTGGAAATTATAAAGGCAGTTGAAAAGGCTATTCACTCCCAAGTCCCTTACCAGCTAACCGAGCGGCGTCCGGGCGATAGTGGCAGCCTGATCGCCTCCAACACCCTGGCCAGCCGAATCTTGGATTGGCACCCGCAACTTCATCTTGAGCACATCGTGTCGGACGCGGTTCAGTGGCACAAGGACTTTTTCGAACGGCTCAAATAGTCGGGGCTGACCGGGTTTGCTTAAGATAGGTCTATCTTTTATAATGGTTATGGATAGGGGCGAAACATGAAACGATCCGCCAAAAACAAAACTATTCTTATATTAGCCACGTTAGCCCTCATTGTGGTGGGTGTTGCCGCTTACATTAAAGCAACCCAACCAGGCTATACTCCATCAAGCTCCGCCGATACCGAGATTCACGCCGGGCCTAATACAGATACCTCTCCCGCGCCCACGACAACACCGCAGCCCAACCCTAGCCGCCCAACGAGCTCAACGCTGGCACAGCCTATTGGTCCTATCAATAATACAAGTTCTGTCAGCCTCTCCGGGCCTACCGGCATGGAGTCGGTCTGCCGTTCGCTTGCCGGGGCTTCTTGCTATATTGAAGCGACTAGAGATACCCAGACTATCAAGGTAAGTGACACCAAAGTAATTGGAAGCACCACGGCCAGCGATGGTGTAATCTTTAACTGGAACGCAAAACAGCTTTCACTGGGCCAATGGTCCATCCGGGCGGTAGCTTCAAAAGATGGCCAAAGCGCTAAATCAAATCCCCAACTATTAACAGTGAGCCCTTAATGAAATTACTACGTCTCAGCATCTTTAGCTTTGTCCTGGCATTTATAAGTATGGGGTTTGGAAGTACCGCCCACGCCGCCGATTATAGTAACTCCAACATGATGGATGATTCCGTTTTCGATAAGGTCAATAGTATGTCTGAGGCGCAGATCCAGGCGTTCCTGGCTTCAAAGGGTCCCTGTCTGGTAAACCTTCACGATGTGGAGCCGTCCTGGAATGGATCATCATGGTCTTATACCGGTAGCGTCCCGGCTTCGCGTATCATCTATAAGGCTGCCCAGCAGTGGGGCCTAAACCCGCAAGTAATTATAACTACCCTCCAAAAGGAGCAAAGCTTAATTTCAGGTACTTCCTGTGACGGATGGAGATACAACTCGGCAATGGGATATGGCTGTCCTGACTCGGGAGGCTGTAATCCAAAATACGCTGGATTCACCCGGCAAGTGCTGTGGGGTTCTTGGCAACTAAAATTTAATAAGGAGCGCGCTTACGGCAATACCGCCTGGGACGGTGACGACGACATCACGTATGTGGGGTATATGACGGCTGGGGTACGAAAGCGTTGCGGCAGTTGTGCAGAGGTTAGCTATGACGGATACGCTACCATCGACGGTCAGCGGCTCTTTATTGCCAACGGCACTACTGCTTCTCTTTTTACCTACACTCCTCACTTAAACCAATCGTTCCCCGGCATTTTTGAAAGCTGGTTCGGTAGCGTGCGGGGAGTTACTTACGCCTGGACGTACGCGGGGCAGACTACAAACAAGTCCCTTAATGGTATTAGGGGTGGCGAGGTCGCTACCTTTACGGTAAGCGCGCTTAACTCCGGCTTTAATACCTGGACGAATAGCGGCCCTAATCCCGTTCGTCTCGGAGCCAGCCGCCCCAACGATCGATCCAGCGCGTTTTCCAATACCGGCTGGCTAAGCCCGTCGCGGCCCGCCACGTTAAACGAAGCCAGCGTCGCGGCCGGACAAACCGGTACGTTCACCTTCACCGCCAAAATGCCCCCGGCGGGGGGCACCTTTAAGGAATATTTTAATCTTCTGGTTGAAGGCAATATGTGGATGAATGACCCCGGGCTTTATTTCAACGCGACAGTCGTGCCAGACATATATTCCTGGTCGCTTGCTGGGCAATCGGCCTACACCACAAGCGCAAAAACCACACCCACCAATCTGGGCGGCTTGTCTCCAGGCCAATCGGCTTGGTTAGTCATACGAGCCACCAACACGGGTAATGTTACCTGGACTAACAGCGGAGCACATCCAATTCGTCTGGGGACCGAGGGGCCTAAAGAACGCGTTGACCGCTACCACACACCAGCTTGGCTGGGCGTTAGCCGTCCGGCCAATATGCTTGAGGCCAGTGTAGCGCCGGGAGCTACCGGAACTTTCGAATTTCCCATTACCGTTCCGCCAGGTGAAGGCACCTTTATTCCCCGTTACAACCTGTTAGCTGAAGGAATTACTTGGATGAAAGATATTGGCCTGAGCTTCTATACCCAGGTAAAGAGCGGTTACAGCTGGTCGCTTGTCAGCCAATACGCCTATTCAAACAGCACAAAAACCACGTCCGTTAACCTTTCCAACCTAGCACCCGGACAAACGGTCTTCATTGGCTTTACGGCCCGGAATACCGGCAACGCAACCTGGTATCAAGGCGGACCGTATCCCGTGCGCGTGGGCACTTCCCATCCTTTTGAGCGGGTGAGCGGTTTCGCGGCACCGGGATGGCTATGGAATAAACGTCCCACCGGCCTAAAGGAAATTAGCGTTGCCCCGGGCCAAGTTGGAACGTTCGAGTTTGACTATAAGGCCCCTCTGACATTGGGCACGTATTCAGAATACTTTAACCCGGTAGCTGAAAGTATTATATGGATGAATGACGTCGGGATGAACTTTCACAGTACGGTGCAGTAGGCTTCCGAAAACCTCCCAAAATTGTTATACTGAATCAGTTAAATACCGGAGGAATTGTTGTACAAGCCCACAGAGCAACTCGGCGTTGGTTGTCTAACTATATCTGATAACGAGAAGCGTTACGTCAATCAAGCGCTCGATAACAATCGACTGTCATATGGCCCCTTCACCAAACGGTTTGAACAAGAATTTGCCTCCATTCACGATACCCGTCATGCCGTGATGTCAAACTCCGGCACCAGCGCTTTACAAGTTGCGTTAGCCGCTTTGCATGAAAAATATGGCTGGCAGGACGGCGACGAAATTATTATCCCGGCGGTTACCTTTATCGCCACTTCAAACGTGGCCATCATGTTAAACCTAAAACCCGTCTTTGTCGATGTCGACCCTCAGACTTACAATATTGACCCTAAGTTGATTGAAGAAAAAATTACCTCCCGCACCAAAGCTATTGTGCCGGTTCATTTGTTTGGCCTGCCGGCTGACATGGAGCCCATTATGGAAATTGCACGCAAGCACAATCTTCGCGTTGTTGAAGACTCCTGCGAAACTATGTTTGTGAAGGCCTATGGCAAGCCGGTTGGCTCGCACGGTGACATTGGCTGCTTCTCTACGTATGTTGCCCATTTCCTGGTAACTGGGGTCGGGGGCCTATCGATTACCAGCGATGATGAGCTGGCAGTTACGATGCGCAGCCTCTGTAATCACGGTCGTGACGGCATATACCTCAGCATTGATGACGATAAAGATAAGCATGGTAAAGAGCTTTCAACAATCATTGAGCGCCGGTTTAATTTCATTCGGCTCGGCTACAGCTACCGGGTTACTGAGCTTGAGGCTGCCCTGGGGGTGGCGCAACTCGAGATCAAAGACTCTATCCTTAAAACACGCCAGGCAAACGCCGCGTATCTTATTAAAGGTCTCAAGCCACTTGAAGATGCCGGCCATATCCAACTGCCTTCAGTACCAGACTACGCTGAACACGCCTATATGCTTTTTCCGGTTATCGACAAAGATCCTGAAGGCAGCAAGGAGCTTACATTACACTTGGAGGAGCACGCTATAGAAACGCGGCCCATGATGCCGCTTATCAACCAACCTTTCTACATTGAACGCTTCGGCGACATTGAGGACGATTACCCAGTGGCCAAGCAAATCAACGCCGGCGGCTTCTACATTGGGTGCCACCAAGGGTTTACCACCGACGACCTCGATTATATTATTAACACGTTTAACAGCTTTTTTCGGAGCAAATAATGAGCTTCTGGGAAAATAAAAAGATTATTCTTACAGGCGGCAACGGATTCTTGGGCACCCACCTTGCAAAGCGCCTCAGAGCTGGTGGCGCAAGCGTATCAACGCCGCCGCACTCGCAATACGACTTGGTCAAGCTCGAAGACGTCCGGCGCATGTATGACGATCTGCCCGAAACGGAAATGGTTATCCACCTTGCCGCCAGGGTCGGCGGCATTGGCGCCAACCGCGAACACCCGGGATCGTTCTTCTACGACAACCTGATGATGGGCACCCAGCTAATGCATGAGGCCTATCTCCGTCAAATCCCAAAGTTCGTGGCCCTCGGTACTGTCTGCGCTTACCCCAAGCATACCCCCGTTCCATTTAAAGAGACAGATATCTGGAATGGCTATCCCGAGGAAACTAACGCCCCCTACGGTCTAGCGAAGAAAATGATGTTGGTCCAAAGCCAGGGCTACCGTCAAGAATACGGTTTCAATTCCATTTTTCTTTTACCGGTTAACCTTTACGGTCCCGGCGACAACTTCAACCCCGAAAGCTCCCACGTGATTCCGGCATTAATAAAAAAATGTGTAGACGCGGTTAACAGCAATGCTAACGAAATTATCGTTTGGGGAGATGGTTCACCTACCCGGGAATTTCTGTATGTAGAAGACGCCGCCACGGGCATTATGATGGCTGCCGAAGCCTACAATAGCAGCGAACCGGTCAACCTCGGTTCATCATACGAAGTCTCAATTAAAGATCTGGTTGAGATCATTGCCAGAGAGACCGGATTTACCGGCAAGCTGACTTGGGACACAACCAAGCCCAATGGCCAGCCGCGCCGCAAGCTTGATACTACGCGGGCAAAGCATGAATTTGGTTTTAGCTCTACAACTACTTTTGAAGACGGCCTGCGTAAAACAATAGAATGGTACCGGAAACACGCTGAGCAAAGTTAAATGGATACATTAACCAAAAAAACGGCTAAAAACTCCGTTTATAACGGAGCCGCATTTACCTGGCCGGTCATTCTTTCCTTTTTTGTAACTCCGTTTATCGTCCATACGCTAGGCCCGGAGAAATACGGTATTTATGCCCTGGTCATCGCTTTCATTGGTTTTTTCGGTTTTTTGGATTTTGGCGTTTCGCCTTCTTTGGTAAAATACACCGCGGAATACCACGCGCGGAAAAACTTTGATTTTATTGGACGCCTTTTTAATACCGCTGTATTTTTCTATTTTCTGGCGGGCAGCGTTGCCGCCCTTGCAATAATAATCTTTGGACGGTATTTCGCCCCCAATCTATTTAAAGTAAGCCCAAGTAATGTTGAACTGCTGCAAATTGTCCTCTATATGGCGGCGCTGGGATTTTTGCTCAATATGGTATTGTCGGCTTTTTCTGCCCTTCCGGGGGCGCTTCAACGATTTGACATTACCGGCAAATTAAATCTTATTGTATCGACTTTCTCGGTTCTTTTAACCGTTATATTACTAAAACTTGGTGGCGGCTTAATAAGTATCGTGGTTCTGGGTCTTTCTATTAGCTTTTTTGCTATATTTGTCTACGCGGCGATCAACCGACACCTCATACCCTCGCTGCGCTTTAGGCCGCGTATTGACCGCCGCGCGTTAAAATTAATGTTAATTTTTGGCGGGTATGCCACTGTTAGCTCCGTGGCAAGCACTGTTTTGTTTCAATTGGATAAATTTATTTTGGCTTCCACGCTTAGCGCCGCGGCTGTCGCCTACTACGTAATTCCGGGAACGTTAACAATAAAAATCCATGGCAGCATCGTTGCTTTAACAACCGTCATCTTCCCCTTGAGCTCGAGCTTGCTCGCCGAAGGTAATGTCGAACGCCTGCAAAAACTGTATATCCGAGCCACCAGAATCGTTTTCACCCTCCTTGCCCTGGGGATCACACCTATGTATGTCTTAGCCTACTCCTTTCTTTTGCAATGGCTCGGGCAAGACTTCGCCGATAAAAGCACGGTGGTCCTCCAGCTGCTACTTGCTACCTATTCGTTGCTCGCGCTGACGGCTATCCCCTTCTTTGTCCTATTCGGTGCCGGCAAGCCCAAAGTTGCCGCCCTATTTTCCGTCATTTCCGGAGTGCTAAACATTGCCCTTCTCTTTCTATTAATTCCGTCAATGGGGATTAACGGGGCAGCGCTTGCTTACTTACTTTCGGTTTTACCCTGTATTTGGTTTGTCCGCTATGTTGAAAAAAGCATCTTACAGTTCTCTTCTCGGCAATTTTACATTAGACTTTTGTCACGACTTTCCGTGCTCGTAGCCGTATCGTTGGGACTTTCGTTCCTGCTGCAGCAGTACATAACAAGCCTGCTGAGCTTTGTAGTTGCTTACGGCGTCGTGGTGCTAGTCAGCGGAGCCGCCTTTTTAGTCTTAGGCCTAGCGGACAAGGAAGAAACAAACCTATTACGCAGTTTATGGAGAAAGCTAAAACGATGAAAATCGCGGTTATAGTGTGGGATTTAAGCGTCAGCGGCGGAACCCAGCGCCAAGCTATTGAGCTCGCCAATCACCTTGCGGATAAACACGAGGTGGTGGTATATACTTACGGCTTTAACGCAGAACGGTGCTACCCCGAGCTGGTAAAAAATTTAAACATCAAGTATTTAGTAAAAGATGTCGCAAAAGTGGAACGGCCTGGAGATACCGGCAAACTAGCCCAGTTGCGCTTTGACTCGTACCAGCAATTTCACCTATTCGACAGCCAAATCAAGGAGCTGGCGGGAATCATAGAGGAAGGCTTCGACGTCCTTAACCTCCACGACCTCTTCACCGAGCGGGTGGCCTATTACTATTTAAAACGAAGCCCTGGCGCCAAAACAGTATGGATGTCAAATGATGTTCCCGGCATTTTTCAGATTCAAGCCCACAACCAGCAACATCCGCGTCAAGCCGGTTCTTGGAAGGGCTGGATTTCCATCAAGCTTCAAAACTTTTTGTTTTGGCTTGAAGTCCAGCGTGAACTGCGGTTCGTTCGTCCGATTAACGAGGTGGTGGTCCTGGATAAGCGTAACCAGGACCAATTCAAGCACTACATGGACAAGGATGCGCGCATCATTCGCAGCGGACTGGACTTGGAACGCTTCAGCCCCAATTACACCAAATCAAATAAGACTTTTACGATTCTGGGCACCGGCATACTTTTCCGCCTGCGGCGGTTTGAGGACTTAATTGATAGCGTTAAAATTCTGCTAGGCCAAGGCCATAGCGTCCACTTAAACATTGTCGGCAGCGACGAGTTCGACGCATCCTATGGGAGTGAGTTGCGCTCCCGGGTTAAAAAACACCGCGTAACCGACAACGTTAGCTTTCTTGGTCGTGTCACGGAGGAAGAGCTACAGCACCAGTACCGGAACGCCGATGTTTTTGCTTTTCCCAACCACAACCAAACTTGGGGTTTAGCTGTTTTTGAGGCGATGGCTTCCGGTACTCCCGTAATTGTTTCAAAAACAGCGGGCGCCCATGAAGTTTTGGAAGACGGGGTGAACGCCCTATTGGTTGAACCCTGCCAGCCCGAGGAGATTGCCGAGCGGATTGAACAGCTAATTAAAGATCCCCGCCTGCGCCAAAAGCTATCGAAAAACGGACGTGAGTTTGTTGAAAAAAATATTAGCTGGCCGATTTATGCCCAAAATATGCTGAAGGTATTTGAAGATGTCGCAAAAGGCTAAACCCCTCGTTTCCATTATCACCCCCTCTTACAACCAAGCTGAGTATATTGAAGCAACCATCCTCTCGGTTAAAGAGCAACATTATTCCCCCTTAGAGCATATTGTAATTGATGGCGGGTCTACCGACGGTACACTCAAAATTCTGGAAAAACACTTTCACTTGAGCTGGGTATCGGAGCAAGACAACGGTCAATCCGACGCCATTAACAAAGGTTTTAAGCGAGCCAAAGGGGAGATAATCGGGTGGCTCAACTCAGACGATATCTATGAGTCCGGAGCGATTAAGCGGTCGGTTGAGTATCTCCAAAAAAACCCCGGCGTTGACTTTATATACACTGATTTTAACTATATCAACGATAAGGGCGGATACATGTTTACCGAGAAGGTTGGTACGTTCGATTACCAGCGCCAGCTTAATGACATCAACCTCATACCCCAACCTACCGTTTTTTTTCGGGCCCATCTTTTTTCTGATATTGGCTATCTGGATGAGGCCTACCATTACGCGATGGATTATGAGTTTTGGTTGAGAATTGGCAAAAAATACTCAATTAAAAAAATTGACGGCATCAATGCCAGTTTTCGCCTGCAGCCGGAGAGCAAAACCATTACTCAGCTTACTAAATTCTACCCCGAAGTTTTTCGTATTAGCCGTAAATACGGCGGGAAGATTAATTCCCGGCAAAACCGCGCTATGCTAAAGCGTTCAATTTCAGAGTATATGGGTTTAACTCAGAAGCGTATTAAGCGGGTAGGAAGATGGATTTATGGTAGTCTTGCACGCTAGAAACGCCTATAAGCTGGGTGGTGCCGAGCTATATTACGCGTCTCTCTTGCCGGAACTAAAAAAGCACAAGATTCATTCGGTCATGGTTACGCAGCAGCCAGAATTGGCTAAAATAATGCAGGATTTGGAGTTTACCGTTGAGCAAGTGCCATGGGCGGAAAACAGCGCGGGGCGCAAATACCTTTGGATTGGGCCCCGCACCGTATTGCGGTACATGTACTTAATTGCCAGGTACCGTGTAAGCATTGTAAATTTGTCCGGCCGAGACGCCCAGGTATACGGAACTATAGCGGCTAAACTATTAGGACGTAAGGCTGTTTGGACTGACCATGGCGACCTGAAGCATGTGTTGGAGTTTACGCTTCGGTGGCAGACAAAACTACTGAAGGTAATGACGCGCCATGTCGACCATGCCATTTTTGTTTCTAAGGCGGAGCGCGATGTAGCTATCAAAAATTTCCCCCATTTAGCCTCCAGATCTTCCGTAATTTACAATGGCGTGAAAGGGCGGCTATTTAGCGGGACCCGTTCCCCCTCGGCACATCCGATGGTATTTAGCACCGCCCGTATTCAGTACGAAAAAGGGTTTGTAGATCTGATTGAAGCGATGGTCTTAGTGAAAAAGCAGATTAAAGGCGTCAGGCTAATAGTGGCCGCCGGGGTTGACGACGAAAGCTTACTCGTCCAGGCGCGGCAAAAGCTTAAGGGTAGTTTTGAGTTCTTGGGTTTCATGCCGCCCGAGCAGATTAGCAAAAGTCTTTCCGAATGCTGGGTATTTGCCTTCCCTTCCCACAGCGAGGCTTTTTCGCTTTCCATATGCGAAGCCATGCACAAAGGTACGGCAATTGTTGCGACCAATGTAGGCGGAATTCCAGAATTGATTCAAGACGGCGAAACCGGCCTTTTAGTCGCTCCTAAGCAACCAGAAGCCTTGGCCGGTGCGCTGGTAAACTTGCTTTCCAACGAATCCCAGCGTGTCACACTGGGCCGCCAAGCCCAAGCAAAAGCCCGGCAGCAATTTGACCTGGAACGTATGGTGAAAGACAAGATTGTTGCCCTGTATAATAAGCTGGTATGAAGATAGGAATTGTAGGCTGGGGTCTTATGCCGGGCAAAACCGGCGGTACTGAAACATATTTCCGAAACCTGATTAGATCATTGCAGCACATCGACAAGAAGAATCACTACATCATATTCCTACGGCGCGAGTGTGCCCACGAGTTAGTGCTTGATAACCCCCATTTTAAGGTTGTCCTGCTTGAAGAAGAATCGTTCGCTGACAAAGTTCTGCGCAAACTTCAATTACCTTTTTTACAATCCAGACAATCCCAGCGCATCAACGCCGCGCATCTTGATGTAGTGCACTTTCCCTTCCAAACTATCTTCCCTGAAGGAGTTCGAACGAAAACCGTTCTGAGCTTTATGGACATGCAGCACGAATTTCATCCGGAATTTTTTACCCCAAGCGAGCTAAGAGGGAGAAAAGCTACCTACGCCCCTTCCGCGGAGGCCGCTGACGCAATTATTGCCATCTCCGACTTTACAAAAGCCAGCATCGTTGGGCGATACGGTATAAATGCCCAAAAGATTACAACGGTACATTTGAGCTACGATGAAGAACTGTTCCAGCCCAATAGACAATACCCGCCCACGGACACACTGCCCAGTCGCTACTTTTATTATCCCGCGGCAACCTGGCCTCATAAAAATCACCAGCGCCTGTTAAAAGCCTTTGCAAAGGTTGTTGAAAATCATCCTGAATTTTCGTTGGTCTTGTCGGGGATAAATACCGGAGCTGTCGGCACTATAAGCAAAGCCGCGGCAGAACTTGGCATTGCCAACCATGTTCATATCTTAGGGTATCTCCCTTACGCTAGTTTGCCGGCCGTATATGGAAAATGCTTTGCCCTGGTTTACCCATCCTTATTTGAAGGTTTTGGCATTCCCTTGTTGGAGGCAATGGCAATGCGGCGGCCCATTATTTGCTCTAACACCACCTGCTTGCCGGAAATTGCCGGTGATGCCGCGCTTTTTATCAATCCCCAGGATATTGAAGATATTTCCGCTAAAATGCTGCTTTTAATAAAGTCAGAAAAAGAACAAGAGCTTCTTGTTAGCCGCGGGAGTAAGCGTCTCCAGCAATTTTCATGGAACACTATGGCGCAGCAAACACTTGAAGTTTATAGAAGTGCATTCAATGACTAGCGCAAAACCGTCGATTGCCGCGGTCATTCCAATTCACAATGGGATTGAACACACCCTGCCTTTCTTGAAATCAATGGAGGAGGCTGGCTACCCGAACTTGGTAACTGTTGTGGTAGACGACGGCTCCACTGATGGTTCAGCAGAAGCGATTGCCGCGGCCCACCCGAAAACTATAGTTCTTAAAGGGAATGGAAGCCTGTGGTGGTCTGGAGCCACCAATCTGGGCGTGGAATGGGCTATAAAGCACAAATATGACTATGTCCTTACCATCAATAATGACGTGGTAATCGCTCCGGGATCCCTCGAGGCTCTCATAAAAGTCGCGCGGGCACGCCCCAAAGCGGTGGTCGGGTCGATTGTGCGGTATGCCGGACAGCCTGAGCGAATTTGGTTTGCCGGCGCTTATTTTAACTATTCCAGCGGCGAAATGGAACACCAGACTGAACTGCCATCCGGCCACCAACCCATATTCACCGACTGGCTAACGGGCATGGGGATTCTCATACCCGTGGCTGCCTTTAAAGCAGTGGGTCTATACGATACCAAAAATTTTCCCCAATACTTTGGTGACGCGGACTTTTCGCTAAGAGCTCGGGAGAAAGGTTATGAGCTTTTGGTTGTGCCCGATAGCATACTTTATGCGGACGTTTCTTCCTCTTGGCTTAAACGTCAAACCTCAAGAAAGGCTGGATTCATTAAAGAATTACTGTTTTCAATTAAGTCCCCGTATAATGTGATGATACGTTATAAATTCTATAAGCGGCACTGGAGCAAAGGACACATCAAGCCCTTATTGCGAATTTACTCAGCATTACTGAAAAAAGGCCTAAATCGGAGGAATTCAGCCTCATGAAAATTGGTATTGAGGCTTCGGTTCTGCACCGTGAAGCTAAAACCGGTGTCGACTACTACACGCGCAACTTGCTTGAAGAAGTCGTTAAGCAAATGCCAAACGACCTTTTTTATCTTACTTATATTAGTTTCATTCATAAAAAGCCCTCGGATCTTGGTATCTACGGCAAAAATGTGATCCCACGGAAAATTAGCTGGTTTCCAGGGCGTTTTTACCATCTCTTAGTCCGATGGTTCGTCGGCATACCGTACGACCTCGCTTCCATGCTTCGTCCAGACGTTTTCTTTTTTCCCAATTTTGTTCGGTGGCCCCTGATTTGGACCAAGGCTTCCGTGATTGTCGTGTACGACCTCTCCTATCTTCACGCCGGCGAGCATTCCGTGAGGGGCCACCGAGGCTATTTAACCCGGACAGTGCCAAAATCAATTAGGCGAGCGACCCAAGTGGTGACTATTTCTGAAAATTCCCGCCGCGAAATTTTGGCTGAATACGGGACAAATCCTAACAAAGTTTCAGTTGTATACCCCGCCGTTAACCATGAATTCTTTATGCCCAGAAATGCCAAAGCAATTGCAACGGTCCAGGCGAAATATGGGATTAACCAGCCCTACATTTTAAGCGTTGGGACCATTGAACCCCGCAAAAATTTGGTTGGCCTCCTAAAAGCTTACGCGCAACTAAGTGTACAAGTTAAGAAAAAGTATGCCCTTGTCCTTACGGGTGGCAAAGGCTGGCTGGACACTGAAATTAATGACCTTTATGATTCGCTCAGCCAAGAATATACCATCATTCGGACGGGATATGCCGCAGAAGCTGATCTCCCGGCACTCTATTCAGGGGCATCCGTTTTTGCTTATCCCAGCTTTTATGAGGGCTTTGGCATGCCCCCGCTTGAGGCCATGGCCTGCGGCACGCCCGTTATTGTGGGGGACAATTCGTCTCTACCTGAGGTGGTCGGAAACGCGGGTATTAAGGTGGATGCCCGCGATACCGAAGCGATTGCCGCCGCGCTAACAAAAGTTCTAAGTGACGATAAGCTGGCTCAACAAATGTCTGCCGCTGGCTTTGAGCAAGCCAAAAAATTCGTATGGCAGGAGGAGGCTGCTAAACTGGTAGATATCTTTAAAGCTATAGGACGGACTTAAATGAATATTCTCGTTACCGGTGCCAGCGGCTTTGTGGGTAAGCACCTGATGGACCTATTGCGCGAAGCCCATCCTCATGAGAGCGTTTTCGGCATCAGTATGCATGAAAATGAATCCCCCTATGTTAGGGCTAATCTTTGCAGCTATGAAGAGGTTAAGACTGCCATCACCCAGGTTAAGCCTGATATTATCTACCACTTGGCCGCCTTCGCTTCCCCAGCCTTATCATTCTCGCAACCGGTGGCCGCGATTAACGACACCATGGCCATGCAAATTAATTTATATGAGGCCTGCTTGGAACTTAAGCTCACCCCGCGCATGCTGATTGTCAGCAGTGGTCAAATATACGGGCGGGCGGACTCCAGTTCTCTGCCTGTAGCGGAAACAATGCAATTAGATTTTGCCAGTCCCTATGCCGTGGCAAAAGTCGGACAAGAACATCTAGCCTCAATGTATGCTAAGCGCGGTATAGAGTCGGTAATTGCCAGGCCTTTCAACCACATCGGACCCGGCCAACAGCCCGGGTATTTAGTCTCCGACCTGTCCAAACAAATTGCTGAACTGGAAAAAGCCGGAGCGGATACTACCTTGAGAGTGGGCAACCTCAGCTCCAAGCGCGATTTTACCGATGTACGTGATATCGTAAGGGCATATGCCTTGCTTGCTGAAAAAGGGGGAAATGCTGAAATCTATAATGTTTGTAGCGGCAAATCAACATCGGGCCAGGAAATTTTAGACACCCTGCTCTCCTTTTCGGCCAAGGAAATTATTACGGAGCCGGATCCCGCCCGGATGCGGCCTTCTGATATCCCCGATCTTTATGGGGACGCCTCCAAACTTAGGCGCGATACTGGATGGGAGCCTCAAATTGCCCTGCGCAAGACCCTCGAGGACACCTTAAACTATTGGCGAAGCCAAGTTTAGCCCCGCTTTGTCGCTCCCTCAATTTCCAGGTCATTCTTTACCATCATTGCTACCAATTCTTTGAAACCAACCTTTGGCTCCCAACCAAGTTTTTCTTTGGCTTTTGTCGGGTCGCCCAGCAAGAGATCCACTTCGGCAGGGCGCATAAAACGTGGATCCTGTTTAACGTAGGGCTTCCAATCGTCAATGCCGACTTCGCCAAACGCCGCATCCAGCAGTTCGGCTATCGAATGAGTTTCGCCAGTAGCAAGCACGTAGTCATCCGGCTCGTCCTGCTGCAACATCCGCCACATCCCTTCAACATAGTCGCCGGCAAAACCCCAGTCGCGTTTAGCGTCCAGGTTGCCAAGCGACATGTCCGCCTGGAGACCAAGCTTAATCCGGGCCACCGAGCTGGTCACTTTGCGGGTTACAAACTCATAGCCGCGGCGCGGTGATTCGTGGTTAAACAAAATGCCGCAGGACGCGTGCATATTATAGCTTTCGCGGTAGTTCACCGTCATATGATGGGCATAGGCCTTGGCCACCCCGTAGGGGCTGCGGGGATGGAAGGGGGTCAACTCGGTTTGGGGGGTCTCGCGCACCTTGCCATAAAGCTCGCTGGTTGATGCTTGATAAAAGCGGATGGAACGTTTGTCGCCGTCCACAATGCGAATTGCCTCAAGTACGCGCAGCGCGCCAAGCCCACTGACGTTACCGGTAAGCTCGGGCTGCTTAAAGGAAAAGGCCACAAAACTGATCGCGCCCAGGTTGTATACTTCGCTGGGTTGGCTGACCTCCAAAGCGGCCACCAAAGAGGCTAAGTCGGTCAGATCCCCTTCTATTAGCTGCACCCCGGGGAAGGTCTGTTCGATCATGGTACGTTTAGGATTGTTTTGCCCCCGGATTAAGCCGAAAACCTCATAGTCTTTTGCTAATAACAGTTCTGCCAAATACATGCCGTCTTGGCCGGTAATGCCGGTTACAAGGGCGCGCTTTTTTTGGGACATACATTTCTCTCCTAGACGATTACAGTAATGGCTTCTATGATACCATTATATGATGAATTTCTTGAAACGATGGTGGTTGGTGGCGCTTGTAGCGGTCCTGCCGTTTGAGCGCATTCCTTCTCTTGATGTTTCGCTTGGATCACATACCGTCACCCTTCGTCTAAGTCTTATTATAATTGCCGTCGGGATCATCGTCTTCGGCCCTATGATTGCCCGGCGGGTCCGCCTTAATCCCTTCAGCCCCTACTTCTGGTTGGCGGCGTACATGGCCGTGCTGGCTGCTTCCTTGCTTGGGTCAATAGACAAACCCCGCTCGCTTATCGTGATTGTAGCAACCGCTCTGGCCATAGGAGCGGCGGTGATCGTTGCCCGCGTTGTTCGCTTGGAAGCGTTACCGAGAATACAAAAAGTGCTGTTCGCTGCTACCGCGGTCGCGGTTGCTTTCGGGCTGTACCAATTTATTGGCGACATTATCGGATTGCCCCCGTCGGCTACCGGCTTGCGGCCCAATTATATCAAAGAGATCTTTGGCTTTCCGCGGATTCAGTCTACCGGTCTTGAGCCGCTATTCTTTGCCAATTATTTGCTCCTTCCGGTTATGCTGGCGACCGGCCTTTTACTCGGGCGCAACCAGCAAAAATCCACCATTACTTATATTCTGCTTTTCCTGTTTATATTGGCCCTTGCGCTCACCCTATCCCGGGGAGGGATGATTGGGGGCGCGGTTGGGTTAATGGCACTTATGGGACTGCTTGTCAGGCTCTCATCGTTGAGGGTAATGACGGGCGTTGTCACGACTATTGGTCTGGCGGCCTTGTGCGCGGCCGGCTTAATATACTCCGCGACTAACGCCTTTAACGCTGACCCCAATGCCGGTGATAAGGCGATTAAGCGTTATGTGAAGCAGTCCACCACCGTAACATCCAATAAAGGAAGTGCTGATAGCGACCGGGTGCTTAATCGCCGCTTAGCGATTGAGGCTTTTCAAGACCGCCCCCTGCTCGGCTATGGTATTGGCAGCTTCGGAGCATATGCCAAATCCGCAGCGCCGCTTAATTATCCGGCTAAGGGAAACCACCCCACCGTCAACAATGAGTACTATGAAATATTGGCTGAAACCGGTTTAGCGGGAGCTTTGGCGCTGGCAGGCTTTGTAGTGGCGCTTTTTGCGCGCCTCGTGGGCACGTGGCGTATGCAGCTTATGAACTACCATCGCGTTTGGCTGGCGGCGCTCTTTGCAACCTGTTTGGCATACGTTGTGCAGTATTACGCCTTTTCCACGCTCTACATCCCTCATATTTGGGTGACAATTGGATTGGTGCTTGGCCTTACCGGGACTCAGGCTAGAAAAGGGGCGACGCATGACAAGAATTCCCATCGCGGGTAAGGCGGTGCCGCCGAGAAACCGGGTAAGGGCCTTGTGGTTGAGCCGCTATACCTGCCCCCTTATTCTGGTTTTTTTGGCCGCTCTCATAATAAGTGCCAATTACCTATGGATCACCACCGAAACGCGGCCGCCACACTGGGACATGGGGCGCCACCTTTGGACAAGCTTGCACTACTGGGAGCTTTTTCAAAATCATCAGCTGCTGCCGTTGTTGCAGCATTACGCCTACTATCCCCCCTTGTTGTATTGGGCGGTCATTCCTTTTTACATTTTGTTTGGCGTGAATGTTGAGGCGGCGGTAATGTCGAATACAATTTTTATTCTCATCCTCCTCTTTTCCGTTTACTTTCTGGGCGTCCGCATTGCAAGCCGGGCGGCCGGGCTAATTGCCGCGATCCTCTGCCTCAGTTACCCCATGCTTATTACCCAGTTTAAGGAGCTCCAGCTCGATGCCCCACTTACCGCGATGGTGGCCCTAGCCCTTTGCTTGCTGTTGTACTCCGAGGCGTTTCGAAAACCCGCCTATTCCATAGCCTTCGGTGTTGTTTGTGGCCTGGGGATGCTTACAAAATGGACGTTCGTGGCGTGCATGCTTCTTCCCGTAATTTGGGCGGTTGTTCTGGCGGCCAAAGCCGATTTTAGGGAAAGGCGCCCGCGCCGCTTGGTGGTAGCCGGGGCGGCCGTATTGCTGGCCTACACGGTGGCCAGCCCCTGGTACGCGGCCAATATCCAGCAATTGCAAATTGACACCAAGGTTAACGGCGCCGAGCAGGCGCTGCGGGAAGGTGATCCCCTGCCGGGTAGCCTGGCGGCCGCCGTTTGGTATGTGCCAAACCTGGTTAACCAACAGGTTTTCCTGCCAGGAGCCTTATTGTTCTTGGTGGGTATTGGCGCGCTGGCTTGGCAGAGAAGGCTTCGTCCTGAGCTAATGTATCCCGCCCTCTTGATACTAGGAACCTACACGGCCTTTGCGCTACTAGCCAACAAAGATGCGCGCTATACGCTTCCTATGTTGCCCGCGGTTTCCCTTTTTTCTGTTATTTGGATAGGCATGCTGAAAACCACGCCGCGGCGCCTCGTCTACACCGGCATCGCTTTGTACGGCGCGGCCATGTTTTGGGTTATTAGCTTTGGCTGGAAGGTTCTTCCCGCCAATATAGAGGCCTCCTTAGCTGGAAAACCGGTTACTGTCTTTGCACAGCGAGGCTACATCATTGGACCGCCAACCAATGAAGACTGGGGTCTCCAGGAAATATTTGCTTACCTCGAGCGGCAACCGCCCGCTGCCCGCAGCTTGGCCTACTCGGGATCCGACACTATGTGGCTCAACGGTTGGGGAATGGCTTACTTCCATCGGCGGTTCGGTGTCCCCATCGCTACCCCCGCCGAGGCAAATTATGTGCTTGAGCGAACGTCGGGAGGTGCCGGCTCCGGCGCAGTCGTCATGCGCTCCACCCTTCCCGACAAAACCATTCTCACCTTATACAAGCGGCGATAGCCTATAATGCCTATATGATTATAGTCATTGATGCTCGCGCGCTTTCGTGGACTGGCATTGGGCGGTATGCCAGAGGCCTGCTGGACCACCTGCAAGTCATTGACCGTGAAAACCAGTACATGGTATTGGTGGCTCCTAGCGATTGGTCGAAGTGGGAACCGAAGCGCTCAAACTTTTTGCGGATAAAAACCGCTATTAAGCCCTACTCTCTGGGGGAACAGATCCGGCTGGCAGCGCTGCTTCACCGGTTGAAACCGGATTTGGTGCATTTTCTGAGCTTTAACGCGCCCGTCCTCTACCGGGGTGCCCACGTAACAACCATTCACGACCTCACCCTCGTCGACTACAAGAATCGCCGGGGCGGAATAAGGACCTTGCTTTATGGGCTAAAATACTGGGCCATGCGCTATATCCTTAAGCGTATAATCCACACCTCAAAGGCCATCATAACGCCCGCCGAATACACTAAACGGGAGCTAGTTAAGCGCGGTTACGCCCCAAGCTCAAAAATAACCGCCATCCACCATGGCGCCCCGGAGTTGCCCCGGGGGGCGAAAAAGCACGAGCGGAAAGACCAAACCCTTTTGTATGTGGGCAACCTTTATCCCTATAAAAACCTCGAGCGGCTAGTAATGGCCTTGCCGGCGCTTACCGTCGCCCGGCCCGGCCTTAAGTTAATAATTGTGGGTAAAGAAGATGTGTTTGGGGCCAGCCTAAAAAAGCTTGCCGCCAAACTGGGCGTGGCCGACAGCCTGTCCTTGACCGGATTTGTCAGCGATAACGAACTGGCAAACCACTACCGCAACGCCACCCTGTATGTCTTTCCTTCCTTGTCCGAAGGCTTCGGCCTGCCGCCGCTTGAAGCCATGAGCTATGGGCTGCCGGTGGCGGCCGCCAAAGCCAGCTGCCTGCCCGAAGTATTGGGAGAGGCCGCCGTCTACTTTGATCCCAACGACACCGACAATATTGCCCGGGTTATTTCCGACGTACTCGATAGCCCGCGAAGGCTAGCTGAACTTCGCCAAGCCGGCCTTGTTCATGTAAAACTTTTTTCATGGGAGCGCATGGCACAACAAACCCGGGAGGTTTATATGAAAGCGCTTAGCAAATAATGGCGGTGGGCGCTACCGACGAAGACTAGCTCTCGTCCCTTAAAACAATGAGACGCCGTTGGTTTCCCTCGCCCCGGCTTTCTGACCTTACCCCCTCAACTTCGGTAAGCATGGCGTGGATGTGGCGGCGCTCCGAGGGGCTCATCATCGTTAGCGCAACCCCCTCTCCCCCTGCCCTTACTTTATCGGCCGCTTCGCGAGCCTGCTCTTCCAGCTTCTCCAGCCGGGCTTGGCGGTAGCCGCCAATATCAACATGGACATAAACCCGCTCGGTGGTTTGGCGGCGCACGAGCATGTTCATAATATGCTGGAGAGCTGCTAGGGTTTCGCCGCGGTGCCCGATGAGCCGGCCGCCGTCATCGGTATCAACCGAAAGCATTATAGTGTCCTCGGTTGAACTGGCATCCACGGCAGTGTTGAGCTCAAAAAAACTTAATAAATCGCTCAGCTGCCGCTTAGCGGACTCAACCAACTCCTCGTTCATTCCGCCTTACTCCCGGGCGCCTTAGAAACCTTCCCCTTACTTTTCGGGTTGGCCTTGCGGGCGACGGCCTTACGTTGCGCTTTACTTAGGGTTGGTTTGCTTGGAGAAGTTTTTTTAGAAGCGGCCGGCGGATGAATTTTATCCTCGATGGCCTCAAGCTCTTCAGCATCGCGCAGCAAAACCCAATACTGCTGGAAGGCAGCTACCAGGCTGGTAAACAACCAATATAGAGCTAGTGCGGACGGAAGGGTCATGCCAATGCCGGCAGTTAAAAACGGGAAGATATAGGTCATGTTCCTCATTAGCTTGGCCTGGTCGCCGCCTGCCGCCATTGTTTGCGGCAGCAACTGCCGGGCCTGGTAAAACTGGGCAAGCCCTGCCAATATGGCTACGCCCAAGTGCGGCTTAGTTAGGTCGATTAAGCCCAAAAAGTGAAGGATGAAAACTAACCTTTTCGCTAATAATGTCCGCCACTGGGCCCAGGTGCTGGACGAACCCATAGCTCAGCTTAGCAATTTCATCTGGTCTAACGGCGTCCCGCAAAACAATATAGAGGGCGAAAAAGATTGGGAGCTGTACCAGCAACGGCAAGATGGAGGCGAAGGGGTTGGTGCCTTTTTCTTTATAGAGCTCCATCAACATTTTACTTTCTTTTTGACGATCGCCCCCGGCCGCCGCGCGCACCTTCGCCACTTCGGGCTGAAGTTTTTGCAACACGCGCTGGGAATGTAGTTGCTTTGTTACCAGCGGCCATAACGCCATACGCACCAAAATAGTCAGCAGGATAACCGCCACACCAAAGTCATGTCCCGGTACCAGCGCGTATAACACAAACAAGACATTGAATAATGGTTCGACAAAGATCGTGGTAAACATAGATTAAGACACCGTTATCATTTTGGTTCGTTCGACTGCTTCGGCAAGTTGCTTAGCTAGTTCAGCGGCCGGAGCTTCGGCGATGTCGCCGTGAACTACTATAACTATATCGTATCCAGATGGTACTGTCGCCCAGCGTTCGGCCACAAGAGCGCCAACCCGGCGGCGGATACGATTGCGCACCACTGCCCGCTTAGAAACTTTTTTGCTAACCACTACCACCACCCGGCTTTCTTGGGTGCCGTTGATGGAGGCCTTCAGCCTTATGTTTCCGCTTGAGCCCTGCCGCCCCTGTCTAAACACCCGGGCAATTGCCCGCGGTTGCTTAAGACGGTTGCGGCTGGCTAGCATGAATTCGCGTTAAACGCTTAGCTGCTTTCGCCCTTTAAGGCGGCGGCGCTTTAGCACCAGCCGACCAGCGCGCGTGCTCATCCTTTGGAGGAACCCGTGTACGCGCATTCGTCGCTTTTTCTTTGGCTGGTACGTTCGTTTCGGCATGGGCTATATCATACGTCAATCCTGCGCCAGCGTCAATTTCCCGCATAGCTCACTAGCTGCCATGAATTTGGCGGTGGGCTTGAACAAAATTTTTTCTTCATTTTCTTTTCCCCAAAAAGTAGGAAGTTTTACACCAACCTAGATCTTAGACGTTTCCGCCTGTGGATAAGTTTGGCGTGCAAAAGCGGTTGTGGACAATCTTAATTCTGGTTATGATTATATGGCTATTAAAACAAAGTTGAGGTCTATGGATTCGCGCAAGCTATGGCAGGGATTATTGGGTGAGCTGGAACTAACCATGAGCACCGGCAACTTCAACACCTGGCTGCGCAATACCTCAATTATTGGGCGCGAGGATGGCCACGTTATAGTGAGCGTTCCTAATATTTATACAAAACGCTGGCTGGAAGAAAAATGCTTTGATGAAATTTTTAAAACGGTGGCCCGTATGGACCCCACCGTAACGTCAATTGAGTACCGGGTGGTTACTCGGGCTGCGGCCGAGCCCACCAGGGACTCGTTTATTAGTCCTGGCACCGGTGCCAGCGGGAGCTTCGCTCGTCCTGTTGTAGCCCTTGGCACACACGCCACCGCTAAAACCGGCGCGGAGTTTCGGAGCGCTGAGCCCGATCGCCGGGCCGCCTCAACCCCACTTTTAAACCCGCGCTATACTTTTGACAATTACGTTGTTGGCTCCAGCAACGAACTAGCCTATGCCGCCTGCCAAGCTGTCGCCAAGTATCCCGGCGAAAAATATAGCCCGCTTTTTATTTACGGCGGCGTCGGCCTGGGCAAAACCCACCTCATGCAGGCGGTGGGCAATGAGATTTTGCGCGGCGACCCATCTAAGCGTGTCCGCTATGTCACGAGCGAACAGTTTACCAACGAGTTTCTACACAGCATTCAAACCAAAAAAACCCGGAGTTTCGCCGACCTCTACCGAAACCTCGACGTCCTCATAGTTGATGATATCCAGTTTTTAGGAAACAAAGAAAAAACTCAGGAAGAATTCTTCCACACCTTTAACACCCTTCATCAGTCAAATAAGCAGATAATAATGTCCAGCGATAAGCCGCCGAAGGCAATTCCCCACCTTGAGGACCGTCTTCGTAGCCGTTTCGAAATGGGAATGGCCGCCGATGTTCAGCGCCCCGACCTAGAAACCCGCGCCGCCATCATCCAGCGCAAAGCCCTGGCACAAGGAACAAGCTTGTCGTTTGAAATCGTTGAATTTCTAGCCCACAAGTTCCAGCACAATATTCGCGAGCTAGAGGGAGCGTTGACTCAACTCATGGCTTACTGCGAGGTGCGCGGCATCGCGCCAAGCGTAAATGTTGCCCAAGAACTTAATGGGCCTAGCTCTGGGTCGCGCCGCCAAAGACACGTCACTCCGCGCTTAATTATTGAAAAGACCGCTGCTTTTTTTGATCTGCTGCCCACCGATATTACCGGCACCAAGCGCGACCGCGACATCGTAGTCCCGCGGCAAATCAGCATGTACCTTATGCGTGAAGAGCTAGAGTTGAGTTTCCCCAAAATCGCTTCGACAGTTGGCGGCCGCGACCACACTACCGCAATGCATTCCGTCACTAAAATTGAAAAATTAATTGAAGTAGACTCTAAGCTGCGTAGCGAAATCAACCAAATTAAGGAACAAATCGGCCGATAATTGTGTGGAAACAACTAAAGCTTTCCGCCGCTTATACACAAACTCTTAATGGTTATGCTCAGGCCAAATATTTTAAGTCCCCTTTCATCCCCTTTTTTATAACAACCATAAGCGTATTTACCCACATGGAAAGCATTAGTATTAAGCGTCCGGGCAGGTAAAATTCCAAAGTTATGCCCACTGTCCACTCCCCCTAAGACTAGCCCTTGTTTAATTTAATGATTTTTAAGTTATACTTAGGAACAACAAAAGGATGTGGAAAGAATGAAACTCAGCGTTACCCAGGAAAACTTTCATAAAGCCTTGGGAACTGTTGGACGAGTGGTGAGTAGTCGTAGCAGTCTTCCGGTTTTAAGTAATATACTATTAAGCACCGACACCAATCGGCTGCGTCTTTCAGCGACCAACCTAGAAATAGGAGTTACCTGTTGGATTGGTTGTAAGGTTACCCAGGAAGGTGCGGTTACCTCTCCGGCCCGCCTATTAAGCGAGTTTGTTTCCAACCTACCAAGCGGCAAGCTGGAAATAAGTGCCAGTGAAACCAACCTTACCATCACAACCCCGCACTACGAATCTCACATAAACGGTATTTCTGCTGATGAATTCCCTTTAATTCCAGAGGTTAAGGCCGACCCGTCCGTGGTATTGCCGGCAGCCGAATTTAGAGAGGCCATCGCTGAAGTTGTTGTGGCGGCATCTCCTGATGAAAACCGGCCGGTTTTAGCCGGTGTGTACATGTACATCGAGGAAGGCAACCTAATTTTAGTCGCTACCGACAGCTACCGGTTGGCAGAACGCCACATTCCCCTGGCATCCTCCAAAGCAGCTGAGCTCGAGGCTATCGTTCCGGCGCGTACTATGCAGGAGTTGGCGCGCATTTTAGCAGATAATGACGGCGAAGTGCGGGTTTTCCTGGCCGACAACCAAGTTATGTTCCAGCTGGATAATATTGAGATTGTATCCCGGCTCATTGAGGGGCAATTTCCCAACTACCGCCAAATTATTCCCCAAGAGGAAAAAACAGTTGCCACCCTTGATACCGCCGAGCTGGCGCGGCTCACCAAAATGGCCAGCTTGTTTGCGCGGGAAAACGCCGGAAGCATTCGGGTTGAAGTTCAAGCTGAAGGCGAAATCCGTATAATGTCTTCAGCCTCCCAGGTGGGAGAAAATACTTCTAGCGCCGAATGCGAGGTTGCGGGCGATGATGGCGAGATCTCACTTAATGCCCGCTATTTAAGCGACGCCCTGGCGGCCATTAAGACCAAGCAAATTTCCTTTGCCATGAGTGGCAAGCTTAACCCTTGTGCCTTGCGCCCGCTCCACGAAGACGACACCGATGATTACGTACACATTATTATGCCGTTGCGAACATAAGGCCGGGCTTACCGGGTAGCAACTTTTCTGAGCATGGTCATCATGGCTCGTGCCGGCTGCCGACATGCCATAAAAGCTCTACCACGGCGCGCCCAAGGCCGCGAGGGCTATACTGTAAATAATGAGCCTCACCCAACTAACCCTTACCAACTTCCGCTCTTACGCCGACCACACCGTGCGCCTAGATCCAAACGCTACCTTAATTGTTGGACCAAACGCTACCGGGAAGACCAATTTGCTTGAGGGTCTCTTTGTGCTTGCAACTACCAAATCTTTCCGAGCCAAAGACGGCGAGTTGATTCGCCACGGGGAGTCCTTTTATCGGGTGGCGGCAAGCCTAGACGACACGACTGAACTAACAATGGGCTATCAGGCCAGCGAGAAGGGCACCGAAAAACGGGCGCGTCACGGAGGGGTGGCCAAAAGCCTTATCGAACACCTGGGCACGGTTCGGGTGGTGCTATTTGAGCCTGGCGACCTCCTGTTGATTACCGGCGGCCCCGACCGCCGCCGCCGGTATCTGGACTTTGTGCTAACCCAAACCGACAAACGCTACGCGAAAATCCTCAACCAGTATCGGCGGATACTGCAGCAGCGAAATTTTTTACTAAGCGCATGGCAAGGCAACACCTCGGAGTTGTTTGCCTGGAACGTCCAGCTTGCCCAGGCCGCGGCCGAAATCAACATAATGCGTCGGGCGGTAGTGGGTCACGTTAATCGCCTGGCCGCCGACACCTATGGGGCTATTTCGGGCGAGCGGGAGAATCTGGGCCTCCTCTATCGCGGAGTCTGCGAGGAGGATGACTACCCCTCGGCCTTTATTCGGATGCTCGAAGCCAACCAGGCTCGTGATGTGGCTGCCGGTTTTACGACAATCGGCCCCCATCGCGACGACGTGGCAATTAGTTTTAAAGGCGCGCCCATTACTGCCGTGGCCTCCCGTGGAGAAATGCGCACCGTGGTAATGTCGCTTAAACTAGCCGAGCTGGCCTATATTAAGGATCAAACCGGAGCCAAGCCGCTTTTACTCCTAGATGATGTGTTTAGCGAACTGGATGATTTCCGCCGCCGCCACCTTCTTAAGACCCTGGGCGACTATCAGGCCGTTATAACCACGACCAATGCCGATGTTTCTAAGGAGCTGACTACGAGCCACGCCACGCTTTTTACTAACGAGGTAAGCCGTGGATAGCATGCGGGATTATTTAAAGAAGCGGGCACATGAACTTGGGCTTGAGCGGGCCAGCCAACTAAGTGAAATCCAGCGCTATCTTGATGGGCGCTACGCCGGGCAGTGTCGCGCCACCAGTCTTAATGAAGGTGTTCTTAAGATAACCACTGCCAGCGCCAGCTTAGCTAGCGAACTGCGGCTGGGCCAGGTAGAGCTCTTGGACGGCCTGGCAAAAATGGGGGTGTCGCGGCTGGTTGTGCGCATAGGTTAAAAGCAAAAACCTACAGCTCATTTACCTGCCTCACTACATCAAAGGGAATGTCTGGGTGCGATGGGGCGCCAATGGTGATGGCTGGTTTGGCCGCCACAACCCACCCACCGTTTTTTTTCTGAAGGATGACCCGCAGGGTGTCTTGGGCAGCGTTTTGCGGTTTAAGAACACACCCGTACCATTCGGCGGCCCCAAAAAGCCCGTCGGCCGAAATAACGTACCCGCGCTGGGATAGCGAGTATCGGCCCTGGAGCATAGCCTTGGCGGCCCCGCGCTCCCGTAACAGTGCCTGGGCACGGGATTTTTCCGAAAGGGTAAGGGTTGGCTCCACCACTACGACGGACCGGTCAACCACAAACTTTTTAACCGGGCTGGCATAGGTGTCGTCGGGGTCCTCTCACTACGGCGGCGTAAGTCCCCCACGATAGCTTGGTTGTTTCGTTTGGTCCGGCCGTGGCAATTGGTGTTCCCGCCGAACTAACGCTAAAGGGGCTGTCGTCTCCAGCATCTTTGTAAACCAAAACATGTTCCCCCGCCGGAATTTTGAAGGAAACCTCACCAAAGGAGCGCGCATGGTTGTACCACGCGCCCAAACCGGCGCCCGCCACAGCAGCCAGGGCAAAAATAAATAAATGCAGTCGCTTCAGCCCCATCATTTTGTCTGGCCCCTAAACGGGTTTACTTCGCCCTTAAATATGATGTCCATTGTGGTGGGGTCGTAGCCCTGGCTTCTTATCCAGGCAACCGCCTCCTGGCGGGCCAAAGGGGTTCGAGCTGAAACGTAGATGGCGGGTTGGCTGGATCCTTTGACCGGCACGCCATGATCAATGTTTACAAAACCGCTATTCCCGTCAGAGTAAGAGTAAGGAAGTTGCTGTAGCAAAGGATTGGTCTGGATCGCGGATTCGGTGTTAAAGTCTGACAGTTGCCCAAGGATGACCTCGGCTAATTGCTGGTCTTCGGGGTGCTCGGTATACCAGTCGGCGGTTTCGGGGCTGTTGGACTCTAGCACGAAACCAACCTTTAGGGTTTGGCCCTCTTTGAGATCAACTTGTTGTGACTGGGTGGCGAATCCATCCATTTTAGCTTCAACGGTATGATCGCCGGTTTCCACCGTGACTTCACTGCTCATTTCGCGGCCGTCGATGCTTATGGTGGCTCCTTCGGGGGCAACCTCGGCTGTTATGGTGCCCTTGGGTGACGACGGGCCAGCCTGAATAGTCAGGAAGAAGAATAACGCCGCAATTAACGCAAAAGCCATGGGAACGCGCAGCTGGTAAAGCAAGTTCATGTGGTTATTTTAACCTCGCCCGCAAATAGGTTCCACGGTGATCGGATAAAGTTACGGGTCCCAGGTTTCCGGCGCGAGAGTTGAGTGAGGCGCTGGCGGCATCAAAGCCTTTGGGTTTTTGCTTCCCCACGTAAATAAGTGTGTGGCCGGAGGCGCCCTGCCCGCTGCCCTGGTTAACAATTAATATGTCCCCCGGCTCAAGGTCGGCGGTGCTTTCAACGCTGTTCTTTACATCGTATTTTTCGGGATGCGCCCGCACATATGCCTCTTGGTTGGAGGTGCCGCCCGGGGGGTAGCTTTTGTCGGCTCCGCTTGCCCTCATGACCGTGGCTACAAACGCGCCGCAATCATCGTAACCGGGGCCAGACGGGTTAAAGTCGTTGAAGGCATTTCGGTATGCCTGGTTGGGCGTGCTGCCATGGGAGGCGTCCGGCCACGAAAGCTTAATGGCCATCTGGGCTACACCGGCGGCATCTGCGGAGGGGTCGGTTTCCGTGGTGCACTTACCGTTGGCGGTGTCGTCATCGGCGTCTACCGTGCCGCTTCCGTCAAATTGAAGCTTCCCCGGCTCCCGCTTACCGGTAATGAGCTCCTTCTCGGTGGTGCCAATTACCAAAGCGGCCGTATCTTTATAGTTTGTGCGGACCTGCCGGATAAGGGTTTTCCATTTTGATTCGTAGGCTGCTGGGTTGTCGTGGGCAGCTTCAGCCCAAATGGTGGTGCCGGGATAGCGGCTGGTTCCCAGGTAAGACTCGGCGTGACCCACCTGTATCGCCGTGGTGTTGGGGTCTAGCAGGGCTTTTGCCATGGGGGCTTTGTCAGCCTGGGCAAGGGTTCGGGTGGTGGCTTCAACCCCGGCGTCAAATGATTTGTAGGAACCAAGCCCGTTAGCGGTGTGCGCGCCGTCGTTAAGCTCGGGCGCTGATTTGCCGGTATTGTACAGGTTAAAGCGGCCGTCGTTTGCGATATCACCGCCCTCTAGAAGCACCCAGGTAACCAGCGCGAGCACGTGCTCTTTGGTAACAGCCTTCGATTCCTCAACCCCCTTCTTTTTTGCTAAGTTCTTCAGCACCTCAATCGCGTATTGTTCCACAATAAAGGGAGCGCTAAGGCCGCTGCTCCACACCCCGGCATCCGAACCGTTGGAGTTTCCCGGAGTGCCGTCGGTGGCTACGTTCGGGCAGCAGCTGGCGATTATGCTGTCCGCGCTCGAGGGTATCCCTGTCTTAATTAGCTTGACCAAGTCGGCCGACCCCTCACGGATAGCCTTTTTGGCCGCTTCCGAGGATGAATTACCCTCGTAGTACAAGCCAATTATATAATCCTTGTTGCTGATTTTAAACTTACCAACATTGCCCGCCACCTCGTCGGTCCACGCCCCTTTAGTGGCAATCACTCCCTCAACATTAAAGTGGTTGCCCTCTCCGTTGGCGGCGTCCTGCAAGGCCTTCTGCGCAATTTTGTAGCCCTCGCCGGTTTCGTCAAAAATCCGGCTCATAGCTTCGGCCTGGTCGCGAATCGTGCTGGTATTGTTGTCAGGACCGGGCTGATAATACTCTTCCATAGTGGTTTTTGTGTAGCCGTATTTATGGGCCTTTGTGCTAAACGCGTCTACGCCACCCAGCGCTTTTATTAAAACATTTGCCCCGACATTACTGGAGGCTCCAAGAGTGGCTTTGATCGCGTCACGAACCGATATGGTGTTGCCGCCCAGGTCGTTGTCCCCGCCGTAATGCAACTCGCTTGATACGCGAAGGGTTTTATTTAGGCTCAGCTCGTCTTGTAAAACAACATCTACAATTATGAGCTTCATTGTGCTGCCCGGGGCATTGGGCGCGGTAGTGGCTTTATATTTTCCTATGGTGTCGCCATCAAGTTCTTTGATAATTGCTGAATGTAGGCTGTGTTTATTAGCTACCTCCGCCAAGCTTAAGCGTGGGTTAATGGGGTCAACGCTGGAACCGGTGTCGGCATCGTCGTCAGGCGCGGCAGATCGACCATATTTTTTAAACACCTTCGCGGCTTCGGTTTTGCGCTTGTCTATGGTGCAGCCGCAGTTTTCAACTAGATTTTCCCACACCACGGCGGCTTTTTCAGGGGTGTCGGCCGAACGCATGGCTTCGGGAACATTCCTTTGTTTTGCCTCTATCCAGGAATATTCCAGTTGCGCGATCAGGTTGAATTCGCTCATGTTGTTGTCTTTGGCGTATTTTTGCATCTTGGCATAGCGGCCGGCATCCCACTGCACTATGCCCCAGTGGCTACCGTTGGTTGCCCTAGTGTTGAGCTTGGCGCCCGACTCTACAATAAGGTTGCCAACAATCCCGGCCGCCGCTTCAGCGCTTACGCCCTGTTTCTTGTAAAAATCAAAGGCTTTCTCTTGGGAGCTTGAGCCTTTGGGGTCGGTGGTTAGGTCTTGCGCCGGAGCTTCCTGGCATTGGGTGGGGTCGTAGTACGGGGTGTCATACAGCACGGCTTCTTTGTCGGCCTTGCTGATGGCCAGCGCTTGCGCCGGCACCAGCATGCTAAGCGCTATAATGAGCGCCCAGCACAGGCCGTAGCGCCAGCCGTGGACCCTCGTGGGGGGCGCCACCATCTTAAGCCCACCCACTATTCTGCTCCTCGCTCAAAGCCGACATGAATGTGGTTGCAAGAGTCGTTTACCTGGCTTACTTTTTTGCTGAAGCTTAATTGTTCCGAGCGGCAGTTTACTTGCCCCAGCTCAGTCCCGTCTAGCATAAAATCTTCCATATCCTTAATAAACTTGATCGATAAGGCGCTCCCGCCATTTACCGCCTGCCCGTTTACCGCCTGAAAGTCCACCGCGTGGCCGCCGCCATTTCTATAGTGGTTGCTTCCCTCGCCAGAGGCGGTCAGCACCTTTGTGCAAAAGCGGTTTAAGGAGGAAATGCTCACTTGGTAGCCTTTAGTAGTCATGCCATATATCAACTTAAGGATGGCCTCGTCAACATTGCAGCCAGCTTTGCCGTCAGCAATATTGGTAATTTGCTTAAGGTAACGGCTGTCGCCAAGCACCTTCGGCGAGCTTCCGCCCATTAGTTCTTTTAGCTTTCCCGCTATCTCTTGGGCGTCGCCGGCAATAACCGCGTCATCCGGGTTGCCACAGTCGGGCTTGGCCGCGTCACCTAAACCGTCGGCGTCAACCGCGCCGGCAATGGCTTGGGCGTACTTTTTATATCCTTCCGGTGTCGGATGGATTTTATCGGCGTTCAGGCTAATGTCCTTGGGGGTAATTACCGAGATATTTTCGCTTTCCGCGACTTCTTCGATCGCCTCGTTATAAGCGGCGTACCTGGCATCTTTTTTGGACACAATACTTACCCAATAAATTAGGGCATCACTTTCTTTGTCCGCGTTTTTTATCGATTCAACAAGTTTGCGCACCTGGGCCTTAAATTGGGCTGGGGTTCCGCTGGTGTTTGTGCCTAACTCCACCACAACCACGGAGGCGCCGTCGATTGCCCCGCCAGGCTCGCCCAGCTGCTCAACCGCCTCTTCCCCGGAAAGCCGGCTCCCGCTGGTACCAGCGCCGGTTATTGAGCGTCCGTTTGATGCCTCAATTACGATATCCACGCCGTTGAAACCTTTGGCCTCAAGCCGGCCCCCGAGGTCGCCGGTTTCATCGGCACCCGTTAGTAGTGAATCACCAATAAGGACGATTTTTCGGTTTTGGCCAGGGGCATCCACGGGCGCTTGGCCGGTTAGGCTGGTTACGGTAGATTGCTCTGCAAGACAGGGTGTCATGGCCTGCTCGCCTACCCTGGCGCAATCGGGGTCTTCACTATTAAGGCAAGCAAGAGAGTTGGCAACCTCGGAGTCCAGCGTACACATGCTGGTTGGGGGGCTGCCGCCGGCCTCCATGGCGGTCTTGTATTCGGCCATTTCCTTGTCGCATTCGGCTTTGCTCTTGCTGCCATAAGGCTCTTTGGCAAGGTCCTCTTCGCTTACGGCGTACCGGGCCACCCCGTACATATTGTCATCTAATATATCAGCGTAAGAAGGCTGGCTGGAAAGAGCCACAATGCTGGCACCGCCGGCATCTAAAAGGTTGACCGGGTTGATGTAGGCAAGCATACCCTGGAAGTTTGCCGCCAGCTCTTTGCCGGATGACGGGCCGCGCATAATGAGCTTGGCTACCAAAGAATCCCCTCGTTCTAAGGAAGCGATCTTGTCCCACAGGCTTCTACCGGTATCTTCCTCCCTCTTTGCCTGGGCGATGTTGGCGTTGAGCTCGTTAATGGTCACGGTGGTGGCGGGCCCGCCACCCATATTTTGCGTTACCGCCTCGGTTATTACCGATGCTCCCCCATCAACACAATTGAATAGGCGGCCACCGCCCCTGCCGGTTTTTTCCTGTTCTTTCACTGATTTTGTAGAGCACTTTGATGAGCCCGCCATGAAAACCGTGGCATCGGCCATTACTCCCTGCATCGCCTCTTGGGGGCTTTGTCCGGCTACCGCGCTAAAAAGGAACCCTCCCACCGGAGCGGCCACCGCGACCAGCGGCTTAAGAATCGTTTCAATAACCGATCCGATAACGCCGGATATTTTGCTGGCGATAGTACAGAAATTGATAAGTCCGTCACATTCCCTGAGGATGGGGCGAAGAATTTTGCCAACCGTTTTTTCGTAAAGGGCTTCAAATTTTGAGGCGTTTGATGACCCATTAACGCGGAATGAATCATCAACCCGATCAATAGGGTTAGAATCCGCGGCATAGGCCTTATTCAGGCTGGGAAGGAAGGCGGTGCTCGATGAATTTTTGGTAACTTGCAGGTAGCCGTCGCTATTTTCCATACCGTTAAACATCGCTAGCGCCGCGCCAGCCTCCGGGCCGCTCACGTCCTTGCCGGCCTTAAGGTTGTCGGTAAGGGTTGAGAAGGTAAAATAGGCGCTCGCGTACTCGGCGGCGCGATAGGCGGCAACCATTTTAGACAGCTTCTTTTCTTCAAACATCTTGTCAACATGCATCGCGAGGTCAATTATCTCCGCAATGTTTACAAACGGAATGAGTTTTAAAACAATCTTTTTCGCGAACAGCCGGGTCGATTTGCTGGGGTCATTGGGATTTTCGGGCGTGCTATCCTGTTCCGCCTCGGCATCGGCTTCGTTGGCGGCCTGTTCAAATTCCGGGTCGGGGGCGCCGGTCGCGTTGTCGCTGTCGTTTAGGCTGTCGCTGTCGGGGCACGGCCCCACATCAAATAAGCAGCGGATGGCCTTGCCGCTGATCGCGGCCTTACGGACGGATTTATTCCATGTCGCCCTCACCTTGTCGTCGGCTTTCTCTCGGGTGTTTTCGAAAAAGCGCCACTTGGTAATACCCAGACGCTCCCTTCCCCACTTACGCATGGTATAACGCATGATGATCTGGTGGCGTTTGGTGGCGTCTTTAACCGCTCCGTTCCAGGCCCGGCGAGCTTCCTTGTTGCTCGCGTAGCGCGTGTCTACCAGCCGCTCAAACCGTTCGGTGTCTTCAAAAACCATGCCGCCATCGTTGGTTATGGCGCTAAAGTCGATTATTTCGCCCCGAACATTTAGTTTTACCAGGCGGTCTTTGCCGCCACCCGCCGGTTTTTCGCGAATAAAGCGGACGCCCTGGGTGCGCTCCATTTGCTCAAAAAACTTGTCGGTTCTCATGTCTTTATACCACTGGGTGAAGGGGTTTTCTGATCCAACCCAGCCCTTTGCAATAAAGTAGCGGTTTTGGCCGCCAGCGTCTTCGCCCGCTATCTCGGCTTTTAGCATGGTTACCAGGAACCGGTCGCTGCGCCTATCCAAGATGTAATACATCCGCGCCATCCGGACTTGATCGATGTTTTCTTTCATAAACATCAGCTTGAAGGGGGCTAGGAGAAAAAATCCGCCAATCAGTAAACCAATGATGCTGCCGCTGAAGATTAGTCCGAAAATCGCCCGCCTGCTGCCCAGCATGGCCTTAGCGGTATTTTTGGCCAGCTTGTATCTTTTATATTTCTTGTAGGCAGATGTTTTGGGCTTTGGTTTTTCGCCCTCTTCACCCTCCGGGCCATCTTCGTCACTCACCCCGCCTTTTTTCGTGGATGAGACCTCGCTGGCGGGTCCTCCCGGCAGGGGCGATCCATCACTGGCCCTGGCTGTTCCATCGCCCGGGCGGTTGCTGCGGTGGGCCGGGTCTTGTACCGGGATATCATCTAAACCGCGCTGGGCATCATCCTGGAAGCGTGAAGATGCCGGCTGGTGGCTGCGCGGCAGATCGCTATAGGGTGCGTTGTCCTCCTCCCCCAGTGCGTCATGGTCGTCAACCGGGTTATCGAGCTCCTCATCATCTTGTGGGGAAAGCGTTGGCTGCATTGCTTAGCCCCCCGCTATTTCCTGCTGGGCCTCTCTGTATGCCTGTGTGGCTGCCTCCTGCTTGGCTACCGCCTGGGGGTTGGTGGTAATCAGCCGAGTTTCGGTCTCGGAGGCTAGGATACGCATCACCACGTGGTTAAGGCCGGCAAAGAACAGGCCTTCTCCAACCGGGAACGTGGTAAGCCGGGTTTTTTCTTCAGAGGTTAGCTTAAAGGTTTCGCCAATAATATCCACTGAGCTGGGGGCTTGCTTCAGCAGCAGCTGCAGTGATGAGTTGGATACAATCGCGCGGCCCATCCGCGAGCTTAGAAAGTCGTCGACATCCTGGGTGATGGTGGTCAGGCCCAAGAAATATTTTCGGGCTCGCTTGGCAATGCTGAACATAAAGTTAGCGCTATCTTCAAACTTCATGAGCTGCCAGGCTTCATCCACAATTAGGATGCGCTTCTTCTTGTCACTTTTTACTTTGTTCCAAATGTAGTTAAGAACAATGTACATCCCAACCGGGCGCAGCTCGTCTTCCAGGTCACGGATGTTGAACACCACAAACTTGTTGTAGAGGTCAACGTTTGATTGTTCCGAGAAGATGCCGGCAAATGTTCCGGTAGTGTACTGGCGCAGGCGCTGGGCCAGCGCGGGACCGTTGCCGCTCATTTCCGACAAAGTCTTATGCAGGTCGTTCATGGTGGGCGGGGTGGCACCGTGGGTAAGGGGGTCGTTGGTAATGCCGGCTTTAGCGTAGGTATTAATGAGTGCCACATCCAAGTCGGCGTCTTCGGCCGGACCGAGCGGCGCGGCTTGGCCTCCCATCATCAGGCGCAATAAGCCGTGCAGTGTGATAATGTTGGCCCGCAGGGCATTGTCGGCGTCTTCACTGTCGAGGACTCTAGGAAGGTCGAATGGATTAAGCCGATTGTCGGAGGCTAGGCTTAGGCGCAAGTAGCTGCCTCCAACGGCTTCGCATAGCGCCCGGTACTCATCTTCGGGGTCGATAACCAGAATTTCAGTGCCCAGCATTAAGCTCCGGATGGCCTCAAGTTTAATTGCGAAGCTTTTACCGGCTCCGGATTTTGCAAATACCACCATGTTGGCGTTTTCCAGGCTGAATCGGTCGAATAGCACCAGCCCATTGTTGTGACGGTTAATACCGTAGAGCACGCCTTCGTTGCGGCTGAGTTCGGCTGAGGTGAACGGAAAGCTGGTAGAAAGGGCATTGGTGTCCATGTTGCGCGCTACTTGAAGCTGGTCGGTGCCGAGCGGCAGAGTAGAATTAAAGCCCGGCTCCATCTGCATGGTCGCGGCTTTGGTATAAACCAGCGATTGCCCAAAAATACCCTCAATCTTACGCTGAACGTCCTTGAGCTCTTCCAGGCTGTCGGCGTAGATGGTGGCATATAAACCAAAGCGGAAAAACCGCTCCTCACCAACTTGCAGCTTATCGCGCAGCTCCTCGGCGTCCATAATGGCCGCTTCTAAGCCGGGATCGCGCACCCGGCCTTTTTCCTGGTTAATACTGTAGCTGGCCTCCAGTTGGCCTACTTTGCGTCTCAGGTTGTTTAATACAATTTGGCTTTCGACCGGCATAATGAACATGCTTAGGTCCATGACCTCATCAAGGTTTACCAGGGGGCTTAACCATCCGGTAAAAATCTGGCGGGGATAGCCGTACACATATAATGTCCGGGCGAAGCGGGTACCGATTTGGATGTGGTCGGCCGTTACCTGCAAACTGGGCGGCGCTATAAGATCGCGCAGGCTCACAATGCCCTGCCGGTAAATGGCCTCGGCTTCCTGCTGTTCTTTGGCCCTCTGGGCTTCGGCTAGCGCAATGGGGTCATTAACTGGTTTTTTGCCGCCAAACACCCCCATTAGTACGGCCCTCCGCCGGCCAAGTGGCGCGGCGCCTCACCCTCACCCTTGGTAACCGCCGCGGTTTGCAATTGGGCGGCCTCAACCAGCTTTTGGTTTTCAGCCGCGTCCGGGTTGTAGGCGGAGTAATACAAATCAATCAATTCCTGGGTGTTGAGGGGGATATTACGAACCCCCATTTGCCCCAAACCGCTGGAAACCAACCCCACGCGCTGGGCCAGCTCTTCTTTATAAGCGTTAAAGTCGGTTTCATTAACGGTGGTAACAGTGGTTTTTTTAAATGATCCCGCGATGCTCGAGACAATATTCTTTTTGGCAATTTTATCCACCACGGGCGGATAAAACGGCACTACCACATAAAACTGCTTATCCATGATATTAACTTGGTCAATCAGGTTGAAGATATTGGCAATGTAGTCATCCATTAAATTAGCGAGCATCGGGTTGTCTTGCTCGGTTTGAAGTTGCTGGAGATTGGCAATATAGCTTTCAAGCTCCAGCCGCTGCGACTTAACCACAATTTGAATAGGGAAGTGCAGCGAGTTTAAGAAGCTTTGGTAGGCGTACTCCACCCCTTCACGCTCGCCCGCGCTCATAAGGTCAAAGTTTACCGCGCTGGCCATAAGCACATTGCGTAAGCTACCGTCGCGCATCACCACTACCCCGTCGCGGATTTCGGAAATCAGCAGTGTATCTTGGGTGCTGGGCTTGGGGGCGGGATTAGGCTGGTTGGCTGTTGGCATTCTGCACGCTCACTTGCTGCCCTTCGGCGGTTGGTTGATTAAAGCGGTGGGCTTGGGCAGCAATTTGGGCAACTGACAAATCCCCACCCTCCGCGGCTAATTTGAGTATATCACCAGATGGGGCCACTGTCATCCCGCTTGTGCTTGAGAGGGCAGGAGCGTCCCCTGGAACATGGCCGGCTGCCATGCCCTCCATTACCTCGGCGCGTAGGCTTTTAACGCTATTGGCAATCAGCGCGTCCAACTCCCCGGCTTTGGTGGTAGTGGAGCTTAGCATGTCATCCTCGTCGCTAACCTCCGGCGGCTCCATTCCCACGGTGGATGGGCCGCCTAACTGGCCGCCGCCAACCCTGCCACCAAGATCAACCGTTGGTAAATCGTGCAGCTCCTGGAGCTCTTGCAGCTCGGGATGCTTAACCGACCAGCCGCGGGTGTCTACCACGTTGGCTAGCTGCGCCAGCTGGCTGCGGACTTTACGCGAATCTCGCATTTCCATGGCCGGTTTTGGCGGCGGCGGTTCAAGGTGGAACACTTCGGCAATTGGCTCCTTTTGCCAATAGCGGACTTTTGGCCGGACGATAAATTGGATGATGCTGACAATGTAGGTTTCCATTGACTGGTCTTTTTTCTGGTACAAACCAAGTGCCAGTAGCGCGAGCATGGGCGGAACACCCACCAGGATCCAAATGATGATAACTGATTTTAAAATCGCGAAGGTTAACAGCCCGTAGCCTATGCCGATCATGGCATAGATGAACTGCTTCATGCTTAACGGCCCTAAGATCTTATCGTCGGACTCAACATCTTGAGGAACTTTATAGGTACCCATTATGACCTTAGATCCTCCAGTGCAAGATTGAGTTTTGATCCAGTCTTACCGGCTTCGTCATTATATTGCGTAAGGTCGTCCTGAAAATGGGAGGCAACTATATAGCTACTTTCATTTTTGGTGAGGAGGGCCAGCTCCGCTCTTTCTTGGTCGTTACTAGGTCCAGTCGACTTAAGATGTCCAAGGCGAGCCAAGGACTTGTTTGCGTGACTTACGACCGCAGCGGCCGTTTCGGGTTTTACGTTACGGTAGGCGGTGGGGGTTGTTCTTAGGTTATGAAGAACGAATTTATTATTATCGTCCGCGAGCAGGTGGTCGAGAAGGCGCTGTTGTTCTCCTGAAGAAGTTTGGACATAATTGTGGGCGAGCTGATCCACCGCTTGTTCGTGGTTATCGCCCATGAATGTTTCAGCGCCAAATTTTCTCTTGATATCTTCATGTGCATGGCTTCCTTCTTTAAAGACCGTGGCTTTTTTAGCTTCTGAGCCCTCTACGCCATGGAACTCTTTATTGGCAACTTTAGTAGTTCCGTCGTCATTCAGCTCGACTCTTTGCGCGGTCGGCATTACTTGGGCACCTTCCGATGAAACGGGGTGAGCCTCTGCTACTTTATGGTCCCGGCTCATCAGGAAGTCCCTGTCCATTCCTATCTTTTCACTACCTTTACCGAGGGCATGCCCTAAGTCTGCCAAATCATCGAGTGCTTCGGCGTAAGGAAGCTTGCCTTCTTTTTCAATATAGCTACCAATGCCATTCACCATTTGGTCATAAAGCAGCGGATTCTCTTTAATGTCCTTGAAGTCTCCGTGTTGAGCACCCTGTCGCATCGGATCTAAGAGACCAAGTATTTCATTCCGGTCAAGTTCTTTGTTGGCATCAATGCCTTTTTGCAAATAAGCGTTTCTTTGCTTAGTCTGCATGCGTGACATATCTCCATATTTATTTAAGGTTCTTTTCCCAGTATCAGGATCAATATGCCAGTACTTGCCATCCGCGCCCTTTGCTATGGTCCGGTTCCCCCCAAGGTAGTCACCCCTAAGCTTAACGCCAGCCTTATAGCGCCGGTACCTGCTGAGGGGATCTTTGCCGTCCAAGCCCGCGTGGCCTTCGGTTTTTTCTTGCTTGTTGCCCTCACGCAAGGCCCGAGGAACGGTATAGGCGTCGCTTGCTTTGAATTTAGCGGTGGCTTTGCCGCCAATCTTACCGCGCACCAGACTGTCAATGGCGTTAGATCCGCCACTCATTAACTTTCCTCCCCAGGCGAAGGCTTTCGGAACCATAAAGCACGCCACAATTGGCATAGCCGCCGCCATTATTTTTACCAGTCCCGCGTCATCGCCCACGCCGCCTTCGCCGCCACTCACGGCTTTTTGCAAAACGGTGGCTGCCCCAAACATAAACACGATGATCGGGTACATCATAATTACTTTAATGAACGTTTCCAGCCATATCTTGAAGAACTTGTCGGTGCTGGGAAGGACCATGGCCGCGAATGCCAGCGGGGAAACGATAATGAGAATGATGATTATCATCTTCCGCAGCACGAGGGTTAGGAGAATAGACAAAAACGCGAAGAAGGCGGTTATTCCGACGAGTATTATGGCACCAATCGCCACACCAACCGTTGCTCCCGATGTGGCAATCGCGGAACCGACAATTAAGCCTCCCCCCACCACCGCGGTTATGGCGGCGGCGGAGTTCTGGAAGAAGCCATCAATGGCTTTATCGTTTGTGCCTCCCGGTGTATTTGCCACGCTCTTAATGAGGTCGCCTATGCCATCCCCTAAGATATTACCCACGTCTATAATGACCGCGCTGATGATAAAGGAAAACTGGACCAGTATCGCCGCCGCTACCAGTTTGGGGATCATCTTTTTAATGGTGTAGGTCTGCACATTAATGGAGAGGGTGTTGGCTAGCACAATTATCATGAAAATAAGCAGGAACAGCACATTCGCGAGGTCGCGAAGGTTTTTCCATACCAGGTAGATATTTTTATCGGCGCCGTTTTGGTCTAAGGGGTCAATGCTGAGAGCGCCAGCCATAAATTTTTGGAAATTTTGCACAAAGAGATTATTAACCAGTTCAAGCGCCGGGCAAATCAACCAGCCAAAGTTAAAGGCTTTTCGGGGGCACTGGTCTCCTTGGTCGGTGTCGGCCCCGGTTGAGCCGGTGCTGCCCCCGCCACCCGCCGAAGGGTCGGAGCCGGTAATCGGGTCGGCTTCCACTTGGTCTCGTACCTTGTCTTTGGCGTTTGCCCAGGTGGAATCGTTTACCGCCGGATCTTTAATATTACGGATTGCAAATAGGTCGCTGGCGCTCGACGTCGGGGAAAAGACGGTTTCCCCGGGCATACAACTGCGGTGCCGGGCGACTTGCTGCAGGGTTCCGGTTTTGGTTTTGTTGCCAACCTCGTAATCCACCCCGGTGCCCGCTGAGTTGTAGTGGGTGAAGCGCTTAACGGTAAGGGTCGTGTCGTGGGTGGGCGGCGGCGTGCTGGCAAAACCGGCCTTAATAACCGCGTTCAGCTTTAGCTCCACAAATGAATAGTCACCCGATGAAGGCTTGGATTTAACTACTTTATCGTTGGCACAGTAATAAGAGGTGGTAAAGGCGTAAAAACGGAAATTTGCTTGGTCCGATGCTGCCCGGTTAAAGCTAAACTTACGAAACCCGGCCGGATCCCATAAGTCGTTTTTATGCATTACATAGGTTTGGCTCAGACCCGGGGAAAAACCAGGCTGTGATGTAACGCCCGTGCTAAGCTCCCGGTTCATTTCAGCTAACACTTCCCTATCGGTTGGGAAAACCATTACCCAGTCGCGCTCTACCGTGGCTGCTTGCGCGGGCTGCGCAAACAGGGGCACGAGCAAAGATGCCACCATCGCGAACAGGTAGACGGCGAGCGCCGCGAGTACTCGGGAATTACTCCTCTTCATAAGCATAAGTGTAATGGATTTTACCCCGAAATGCACCATTTAAACGTAACAACTTTGACAGCTGGGCTACCTGAAGCCTAAAATAAAGCCCATGAAACGTTATCTTCTGCAGCTTATGGTGCTGGTTATGACCTTGGGAGTTCCCGGGGTTCTGGTTACCGAAACGGCTTCGGCCGCGCCAGCCTCCAAAACCGAACAGGCCAATGACTTTTGCCGAAGTTACCCCAACGCCCCCACTTCAACCAAGGTAAGTGAAACGCAGTGCAAAAAGGCATTCGTAGGTGGTTACACCGAGGGGGGTGTTAGCAAGAGCGCGCTGTGTAAGCCCTCCAGTTTACGTGGGGCAAAGCTTACATCCTGCAACAAGTCGTACGATAAAGGGGCTGAAAGCGGTCGCAACGACCGGGCGGCCAACCCCAGCGCCGGCGGTTGTACCGGCAAAGGGGTTAAGGTAAGCAAGGCCCTGGGAACCGGCGGCTGCATCGGCGGCGGCGACCAAAATCCGATTTTCGCTCTGGTGGCATATGGCGTGCAATTTTTAACCGGAATCTTTGGGGTAATTCTTGTGCTGGTGCTGGTGATTGCCGGGCTGCAGTACGTTATTTCCGGCGATGACCCTGAAATTGCCAAAGAAGCTAAAGAGCGGATAAAAGGGGCAATTACCGGCCTTGTCTTGTTTGTAATTATGTTCGGGCTGATTCAAATGATCCTGCCGCCGGATGTTAAACTGTTTACGAGTTCTTAAATGTATACCCATCTCTTAGCCGATATCTTTCCCAACCTCTATAAAGGCATCCCTCGGGATGGTTCCGGGGAGCTTAAGTTCACCAGTATTAAGCAAATCGTCATTATTTTAGCAAATGTTGTTGAAATCCTCCTCATGCTGATAGGTATTTTGGCGGTTATTTATGTGATTTATGCCAGTATTCTCTACATTGTTTCGCAGGGCGAACCGGCCAAAACCGCCGCGGCTAAAACCGGACTTATTCACGCGGTAGTGGGAATTATGTTATCCGCCGGAGCCTATTTAATAATTGAGTTCCTCGCCAGAGGTTTGGAATGAAACGCTTTTTTATTATGCTTATGTGCGGCTTTGTTTCCCTGACTTTGGCGGGAGGAATGGCTTTTGCCGATGCTCCCGATCCCGACGCTAAGTGCCCCCCCAGCGGGTGTTTGGCCAACGACCCCAGCGAACTTGATGTTCCCAATGTAAAGGCAAGCGATATAGCTAAGGGGGCTATTAATACCCTTTCGCTGATTGCCGGTGTGCTGTCGGTAATTTTCCTGGTCCTGGGTGGCATACGCTACGCGGCTTCCAGCGGCAATGCCCAACGGGTTGAGGGAGCCAAACAAACGCTAATCTACGCTTCGATTGGCCTTTTGCTGTCGGTGCTCGCTCCTTTTATTGTTGGGTTTATTATTGCTAAAAGCCCTTAGCCTTTTTGACACCTATCTGGTGTTTTAGTTACAATGCAATCAATGAAACATCTTATGCTTATTCTTACAGTGTTGGTAAGTGGTTTTATTTTCGCTAGCTCCCCTGCCGTGGCAGCCAGCAAGCCATCGTCTATTGTGGGGAAAGCTTGCGACGCCCTTCCCGCCATGAGCGGCTGCGACGCGGATGGCCAAAAGCTTGATAGCAATGGCGACCCTGATGGGCTCACCTACTTCCAAGTGTTCTTAAATATTTTCTTGTTCGCGGCTGGCATTGTTTCCTTCATCTTTGTCATTATGGGAGGTGTGCGTTATATCACTTCAACCGGTGACCCCACTCGTATAGAAAGCGCTAAGAATACCCTGCTCTATGCTATTATCGGGTTGATCGTCACCTTTCTGGCAGTACCGATTTCGGCATTTATTATTCACGCGGCAGGAGGCTAGGGTGTTAGCAATTCGGCAAAAACTTACGCGGCTCGGACTTTTTATTCTTATGATTGTCCCGCAAGGCGCCCTTGCCGCTAGCCAGCAATGCGAGGGGCTGAAAGCGGTGGCGGGTTCGGCGGCCTGCAGCGATACCGCCCTTACAACAAAGCTCAATGTGGTAATAGATACGCTATTCATTGTGGTGGGCGCCATCGCGGTTCTGATTTTAATCATGGGCGGCATCCGTTATATAACCTCAACGGGGGATGCCAAACGCATCCAAGCCGCTAAAGACACCATCCTTTATGCGGTTATCGGGTTGATCGTGGTGATTTTGGCGCGGGCCATTGTGGGCTTCGTAGTGGGGAAGATAGCTTAATGCAACGGATTGGGCTATTGCTGGCAGGGCTTTGGCTTGGCGTGTCGCGGGCTTCCTTTGCAGGAGCTCCGCCGCCTCCACCTCCAACAACCACAGAAATTAATCTGTGCAAAGGAGCCGGCGGCACCATTGTTAATGGCAAATGCAACATTACCGGGCAAAAGGAACTTACCGGTGACAATGGTTTTCTTGGAGACGTGACCAATACCTTGCTGCTGGTAGCCGGAGCCATTGCCGTAATAATTATTATTTTAGCGGGCATTCGCTACGTTACTTCAACCGGCGACGCGGCTAGGATTAAAGCCGCCAAAGACACGCTGCTTTACGCCGTTATCGGTTTGATTGTCGTGGTTTTGGCTTACGCGATTGTCCGGTTTGTGAGTCAAAATGTTGGGTAATAAAGGAGGATTAATGATTAATCGGTATAAGCAAAAAATACTCTTGGCCGGGCTTTTTTGCCTTTCCCTCTCGCAATCGGCCCTGGCGGTAACAAAAATTGACGAAGGTGCCAGGGATGCAAAACCCGCTGGCGTTTCGGGCGACCTACAGGGAAGTTTTTCCCAAATCGCGAACCTGCTTATTTTCCTGGTGGGTGCCGTGGCCGTGATCATGCTGATCATTGGCGGATTGCGTTACGTTATTTCCCAAGGCGACGCGGCCCAAGTTAAGTCCGCTAAAGACACCCTGCTGTATAGCATTATTGGGATTGTGGTCGCGATTTTAGCCTACGCGATCGTTAATTTTGTATCCGGAGCTTTGGCTCCCCCGCCGCCCCGCGAGCCTTGATGGTAGCCATCTGGATTAAACTATGATAATATTGCACCAAAATAAGCGTAACAACTTAAAAGGAAATTAAATTGTGAATAAACTACTTCTAAACGACAGGGTGCTCAAGGTCAGCATTGTTGCCGCCGGCTTTCTGCCCTCAGCGATCTTGGCCGGTGAAACTACCGGAGAGACCTGCAGTGATCCGGCTTCTGCCGAGAACCCTATTAACGCCGGAGCCCAATGTTCCCAAGCAAAAGGCACCAGCGGCGACTTGTTTGGCGCCGGTGGTATCTTCCACACCATTGCCAACATTCTCATTTTCCTAGTGGGTGCCGTGGCCGTTATCATGTTGATTATCGGTGGCTTGCGCTACGTTATTTCCCAGGGTAATAAAGAACATGTTTCTTCAGCCAAAGATACCATTCTCTATTCGGTGATTGGCATTATCGTCGCGATTTTGGCCTACGCCATAGTAAACTTCGTTACTTCGTCGCTTGCTCCCGGTGCCGGCGAATAAATCGGCTACTTAAGCCAATAAAAAAAGACCCTCGAAAGGGTCTTTTTTTATGGTTGTCGGTTTAGCCGGCGATAACTTTGATTTTCTTAATCTTATCTTGAATGACTTTAGGAATGCTGATGCTGAGCACACCGTTCTTTAAGCTCGCTTCAGCCTTATCGGCATTGACGCTTACCGGCATAATGATTGAGCGGCTAAAGGCCCCCCAGTAGCATTCCTGCACATAGTAGTTCTCGCGTTCAACAACCGAGTCGTCAACCCGCTCACCGCGGATGGTTACCACATCTTCAGCAATGGCTACTTCCAGCTGCTTAGGGTCAACTCCGGCAATTGGAGCCTTAATAACCACGCTTTCTTTCGTTTGGAATACGTCTACCGCTAATTGGCCTTCTACTTCCTGCTCTTCTTCCAGCCAGTTTTGCCCGGCTTCTTCATCATTTAGAAACTCATTCTCTAATATGGTTTCGTCGTTGGTTGGGTTCTTTCGTGCCACGCTTTTGTCTCCTTAAAACTCCTACCTTACCAGGCGTAATGCTGCTCACCGACATCGGCCTTTTGCCTGATTATTCCACACCTGAAAGGCAAAAGCAATACAGGTATGATGCGCTGATGGTGAAGGCTTAAGAATATGGTAATAATCTCTATCTATACTAACAGGATGAAAGGAGTCTATGCTACAGCAACTTGCAAGGTTGTTGGCGCCGCCATGTTGTGCGCGCTGCGACTATGAAGGAAGCCTGGTTTGCCAGAACTGCTGGGAAGATGTTTTTCAGCTGGTCCAGGCATCATGCCCTGGTGTGCCAGAAATCGTGGCTGCCGGGCCTTACCAAACAACGCTGCGCGAACTTGTTAAGCGTTTAAAGTACAAGCATCAGCGTGAAGCGGCAACCATTTTTGCTCATGCCCTTCTCCCCTATTTTGAGCCTAAGCGTTTTGAGTTAGACGCGGTGACGGCAGTTCCGGTGGTAACTTCGCGTTTTCGTCAGCGAGGTTACAACCAAGCGGAACTTATTGCCAAACAGTTAGCTCGTGAGTTACTACTCCCCTATCGCCGCTTGCTATACCGTGCCCGCGCTAACCAGCAAGTTGGAAAGTCGCGGCGCCAGCGTGCCGAGCATATTAAAGGCGCGTTCGGCGCTAAGGGCAATTTGCAGGAAATACGGGTGCTGCTTATTGATGACGTTTTAACAACAGGAGCCACGCTCAGTGAGTGCGCTCAAGTGCTGCGGGCAGCGGGCGCCACAGTAGCTTATGGGGCGGTGGCTGCCCGGGATTAAATTAGTGCTGGCGGAGAGGGAGAGATTCGAACTCTCGCGGGGACTTACATCCCCCTACAGGTTTAGCAAACCCGCCCCTTCAGCCACTTGGGTACCTCTCCATAGGCGGTTACAGTATGAAAGCATACAGGAGAGCAGGGGCTGAATCAATGAGTTGACATGCGGCTGTGCCTACTTCCGGCTTGCGTCTAAAAAAGATCGAGACTATCACAATTGCTGGCGGAGGGGGTGGGATTCGAACCCACGAGGATCTTGCAACCCTGCCGGTTTTCAAGACCGGTTCCTTCAACCACTCGGACACCCCTCCAGACGCCACATCTCAGCATAACAGTCTCCCGCCGCTTCAGGCAATTGCTTCAACCGATTGTTTTCAGCACCAGCCTCAGGCATAATAAAAGCGTAAGGATTTTAAATGGACCCTCAGCAGCAGCCAGTCCAAGAAACACCTCCACTCCCCTCTTCCGATTTAGAGCAGCGGATTTTGGAGCAAGACACCGCGCCTGACGATCAGATAGATGGTTTCGCGTGGGAGGCTTCAGAGTATGTGGCCCATTCCAAGTCGGCAGCTTGGTATGTCGGGCTGCTTGTAATCGCAACAATCCTAGCGGCCGGGTTGGCATGGTTTCGACAATGGACCGGAACCGCCTTAGTGGCAGTAATGACGTTTGCAGTAATTGTTTATTCGCGGAAGGACCCGCGTACGTTGGAATACGCGGTGGACGAACAAGGCATTCATATTAACGATAAACTGCATGACTACCGACTATTTAAATCTTATAGCCTGCACCCTCAAGTGGGGTGGCGGGAAATTGATTTTGAACCGGCCAAGCGCTTTTCCCAACGGCTTACTGTTTTGTGTGAAGAAGAAGACTTTAATCATATTGAAGAAGTCCTGGCCCAGCATTTACCTCGTCTCGACCGCGAGCCGGATTTCGTGGAAAAGTTAACGCGCTACGTAAGGTTTTGACCTTCCGCCCGACCTGAAATTATGATAATCTCTTGAAGTCTTAAGCCCACATGCGCCCGTAGCTCAGCTGGATAGAGCGTCAGTTTGCGGTACTGGAGGTCGCAGGTTCGAATCCTGCCGGGCGCACCATAGCACTTATGCTTATTCTTTCATCCTATTCATACCTCGACGATGACCGTCGCACATAATCTGCCATTGACTTATCATGCTCTATATGTTATTATTGTTGACGCTGAAGGTCAAGCAACCCTTTCGAACCTCTGGAGATCAGATGTCGCTCACATGCGATCCCGACCCCATTGACAAGCTCAGGGAGTCCCAGACTCTCGAACTCCTCGGCATCCGCGCCTTCGCGTGGTACAACGCCGATCACGCCACCCCCGAAGCATGGAACGTGGACGACCTCGACAAGGCCATCCACAAGGCCATCGAGGAGATCACTCCCACCGATGGCGCTGCGATGATGGTTCTGATTCAGCTGGAGGCAGAGGGCATCACCTGGACCGTGAAGACCCCCTACGACGATATGTCGTGGGACTCCTTCGTGGCCTTCGCCGACAGCGTCCTTCACACCCTGCTGAGCAGGATCTGGGACACCGACTTGGGCATCCAGGAGCTCAAGAAAGAGCGTCTGCACCACATCGGGGCACGGAAGTAACCGTCGTCTTCAGTAAGGCAGGCTCGCAGTTGGCGAGTTCAAATGGCATATTACGCCACCTGCCTGTCCAAACAGCCCCATTGGGAGCTACACATGTAAGCCCAGTGGGGCTTTAACGCGTTTAGGTTCTTTTCATCCGGGCTGGACTATCCATTTGCCGCTACCGCACCACTATACGACACTAAAATGCTTCTAACCTCAGCCAGCGTGCTGCACCATAGGGCTTATGCTTTTTTACAATCTTAATCCTGGACTTATTAAGACATACATGATATAATATTCCCTATTCCTGGGTCAACTGGCTTAGGTGGTGCTTCGGCGCAACGTGTTTCCTCGCACTCTCGAGGTACGAACCATAGAAGGGTGAGTCAATTGGCTTACATTCTGCCCATTTCGCTGGAAACCGGCAAGGGACCGTCCAAGTGGGACTTCGTCCTGAACCTCTTCGATCAGCATCCGGCGGGAGCGCATGGCTTGCGCAACCTCTGCTTCCCCCTGGCATGCGGAGGTGACATCCATCTCGAGGTCAAGGGCATTGACAAGCCCAAGTACCCGAGTCTGGCTCCCTGGGAGGTGCGTGGCTACACCACGACCCTTCCCCGGGGCTACATGCAGGTTCACGGTCCCGGCAACCTGGTTGAGGTCACCTACAACCCAACCAGGAAGCAGGGGTGGGTCAACCTCCAGATCGTCTGCCCGACCTGCATGGAGAACGTTGACTGGATCGATCACGAGTCCCTCAACCTCCTCGGATGTCCCGAGCACGGGCACCTGATCTGCGTCCACGGTGGAACGAACGAGTGGCTGTGGCTTGAGGGCGCACGGAAGGGGATGCGCGAGATGCGTGTCACCGGCCGTCCCGGCTCCTCGAGCGTCGTTCCCGAACCTGGGTTCGCATAAAGAGCAAGAGGTCCAACTAGCGCCCCGCAGGCACCTCGCCCAGCGGGGCGCCTGCACGTCTAGGCAAAAGCTCGAAAATCTATAGGCTTCCACCATTGAAAGTTCTAATTTCTTCCAATCCCATTTGCCTGATATGATTTGCTATACGATAATAAAAGGTTCTAACCGCAGCCAGTGTGTCGCACCATTAAGCTTATGCTTATTCTTTCTGTGGAGACTGCCAACTTCAACAGATAATTGCGTCGGTGAACATGATATAATTGGTCATATGAAAACTACAGTATCTAACTATAGAATTATCGTCGAGCAAGAGCAGCAGGATGGCAAAACTGTCTATGTAGCCTATGCACCCTCTTTAGGTTTGTCCGATTTTGGTGCAACAATTGATACAGCTGTCACCAACATGGAGCAAGCCATCAAACTTTACCTGGAAACGCTGGTTGAACTTGGGGAACCATTACCTCGGCCAGATGCAGATGACTACTACATCACGACCAGGAAAATTGCTTTTGGCTCTCCGGCTAGGCTGTAAGTAGTACTCAAGTATGCCGAAGCAGAGCCGCTCGTACACGCCAAAAGAACTCGAGAAAGTGCTGCTTGGTAAAGGATTTCTGCTGAAACGCCAAACCGGCAGTCACCGCATTTATCATCGCCCAGATACTAAAGCTATCGTTGTGGTTCCATTCCACAGTCGGGATATCTTACCCGGTACTTTGAGGAATATTATACAGCAGTCGAACCTTGGTGCCCAAGAGTTTTGGGCGTAACCATCAATTTCGTCAACACCCATCAGGTTAACCACATAAAATGGTTCTAACTTCAGCCAACGTGCTGCACCATAGGGCTTATGCTTATTTTCCATTATCAGTACAAAATGTGACTTGACGCTTATAGCGTTGTAAGTATAATTGTAGTTACAATGCGTAATTACACTGCAACCGTTATTAAAACTGGTAATTCCTATGCCCTTCGCGTACCGAAAAAGTACGTAGAGGACGCGCAGTTGGAGTTAGGGCAAAAAGCCATTATTGCATTACCAACTTCGGAATCAATACAGGATCGAAAGCGGATACAAGAACTACTGAAGCAACTGCAAGAAATTGGAGCTTATACAGACATACATGACCCGGCTGCATGGCAGCGCACGAATCGTGCGGATCGTTCTCTACCAGGAAGAGAGTAATTCTGGTGATCATTCTCGACACCAATATATTTATTTATCTTTCAAACGGTACGCTCGATCGCCATGTTATTGCAGAAACTGACATAGCTCACGCCAGCATCACAAAAATTGAAGCGCTTGGCTACGCCCGAATTCCTGCCAATGAGCTGCTACTGCTTGATGCTCTCTTTGGGGAGTCGTATAGCCTTGCGCTTACTGACGCAATCGTTGATCGAGCAATTAAACTCCGCCAGGCCAGACGCATGAGCTTAGGTGACTCGATCATAGCGGCTACGGTTCTTGAGCATGATGTTGCGCTATGGACTGCAAATAAGGATGATTTTCAGCATATTGAGGGGCTCAAATTAGTTAACCCGCTCAGGATAAAAAAGTCTTAGTTGGGCTCCAACCTACGCCATACGATAATAAAATGGTTCTAACCTCAGCCAGTGTGCTGCACCATAGGACTTATGCTTATTTCAAATATCAAAATTTGCTATATTAGTATAAATATGGTATTATTATCTGCAATGTGTTGACTGATGTCAGCCCCCTAGCGATAGGGCCTACCCCAACCTGGAGGATAGCATCAATGTCGATTTCAAGTAGGGTTTCGTACACCGGCCCCATGTGGCCGTTCTTTTTGATCGCCGTAGGTTTGTCCGCGATCATTACCTCCGCCTACCTCAGTGGCTGGGTCGAGGGTCCGAAGTGGATGCCCCTCGGCTCCACGATCGCCTTGCTCGGCTCCGTCGGCATCCTGACGCTGATGAGGAACCACACCCGGCGGCATCAGCCACGGGTGCGAGTTCAAGCTGACTACACCGTGCCGCGCGCCGTGGTCTCGCCTCCGATGGTCGGGGACGCGATCGTCTGCGTTCCTCGCTCCGGGAGCATGCTGCTCTACAGGCACGTTTCCGGCGGGTTCCTCGATCTCAACGAGATGCTGGTCACCGTCGGTGGACTCACGGACAACTGCAGGTACGCGACCTCCGATTTCAACGTGGGCACCATGCTGCAACTCGCAGCGATGCTGGCCATGTTCCATGGGCTGGTCTGCTACGAGTGCATCTACCGGCAGACCGAGATCGGGCTCGTCCTGATCTGTCCTTTCAACCAGCTGAGGGAGCCGGTCAACCTGGGCCACCTCGCAGACCTCGTGGATACGCTGCCGGAAGCGGCACTGAAGCCACTCGGCTGCTAGCACGATCCAAGCGTCTCCTCCAGGCGACCTCCGTCAATCGATTGAGAACGCCCTGGAGGGGGCGTTCTCACGCAATAATCAAGCAAGCTATTTGCCTAAAGTGATCAGCTGTATGGCAATAAAGCGGTTTAAGTTTCAGCCATCGTGCTGAACCTTCTCTACATCATGATATTATCAGATCATGGAGCTTCAAACCCCGATTTTTACGGAAGACGAACGTGAACCTCAGTCAACAAAAGCCTATGAGCGTGTTGAGTTGATCCAAGATATGGCTTTGTTTGATAGTAGGGTCCAAGAGCTTCTTTATCGCCGAATGGAAGGTCTTCCCTTATCTGATGAGGAGAGTGCAGTCGCAAGACAGGCCCTCGAGGAATGGTGGGAGGAAAAATTTGGTTTCAACTATGGCGATAAAAGAGCTCGCGCTGAGGTTTTAGCTCGTAAGCACTCTCCTTCCGAGCAGCTTCAGGCCGCCTGGGAGCGTCAAAAGGAGCTGTTTGAGGTGCTCGCCGCCGGAGACCTGGCCGAAACCGCTAGACAGAAGGGACTTTACGAGATGGACTACCCCGATCAGCTTGAGGCGGTGGAAGTAATGTTTGGACTTCAAGATTTTTTTGCTGCTAACGCCCAATTATATGACGCTAGGGAGCGCGGCGATCGAGACGAAGCCAAGCGGCTGGTACAAGAGATTACTCAGTTCCAGTTCCTTATCTCACATTTCGTTGAGCTTCAATCTGGCGATAAAGAATATTTAGAAAAGTTCTGGAGCACCGCTGAACGGCTGGCTGGGCATACCGGCAATGTTCGAACCATGCCAGCCCTGCGCCGCTCGGTTGTCAGTCAAGTCGCCACCTATAAAGCGTTTGCTCAAATAGGAGGTAATCCACACTGGTCTCATCCAAAAGAGGATGCTTTTAATGCAATTGATCTTTGGGGGGCCGATGATGAGGTTGTGCAAGTAAAAGGCACGCGAGATGGTGAAATGGCGGTTTATGAAACCGACACCATTGGATTTCCCGGTGTGACGCTCGATGAGAACGGCCAAGCTAGCCATTTTAGTACGCAGACTGAGAAATCCCTTAACCAGTTCAGGGCTAAGGTAAATAGCTATTCACGCCAAATTAAACGCCCATTGAGGGGTTATATGGTTCAAATACCGTATTCTAAAATTGATTTTGTCACGGGGGAACCCGCGCCTGAGGCTGTTGAGATGATTCGCCAGCACGTGGAGTCGTCCAAGCATTAGCTTGAATCTCTTAGAGGAAATACTGTTTATTTGCCCCAAACCTACTGTTAGCCGATAATAAAATAGCTTTCTCCAGGAGAGGTGGCCGAGTGGTTGAAGGCGCCGCTCTCGAAAAGCGGTATACCGGCAACGGTATCGTGGGTTCGAATCCCACCCTCTCCGCCAGCTTTTATTTTTAGTATAATGAATAGCTACAGTTTACCTGTCCGCAGCTTTTGAATCGCTTGGTTTTCACGTGAAACGCCTGTTTCATCACCTTGATGCTGGTAAACTTCTCGAAGAAGCTCGCGTAGTTTCAGGTTAGCCGGATCGCGTCCAACTCCTTTGGCCAGACTGGTTTTTGCCTGGCTAAGCGCTGCTTGGCGGCTTTTCTTATCTGAAGAAGCCTGCTCCAGTTGTACGTGCGCCAGCAATAAGTACTTTTCGCCTGATTCCCCCGCCTGCTTTAGTACCCGTTCAGCGCTGCGGTAGAGTCTTTCCCGGTAGAGCTCTTGGGCCAATGCCACTCCCCCACCTTGAATTCGCTCGAGACGGCGTTTTTGCTCCCCCGCCTTCATAAGCACCAAAACCTCCCTGGCGTTATCGGACATGCCCGCAAGAGTATAACTAAGCCCTAATTGGAGCCGTTCTGAGTCGTTTCTAGGGCTTTTTACTGCTTGGTAGGCCTTTGGGGCATTCCCCTGCTCCAAGGCGATTCTAGACCGTATTATGGCTGCCTCAGGACTATCCAGTGGAGCGATACTCTGTTCCGCTTCCTTGAATAAGCCCAAACTAAGCTGATAGCCAGCTTTGCGTATTCGCTCCTCTTTTGTATCTCCCAACACGCTAATGGCCGCTTCAAGGTTGTTTTGCTTGAGGTAAACCGAGGCTAATTCACTTCGGTAGGCGCTCTTTTGCGGATCTAAAGCTAAAGCTAAGCGGTAGTGGCCAATTTGTTTAGCTTCGTCTTGGCTGCTCCGGGCCGTGGCTGCATACTCTGCCGCTCGGAATGCTACATATTCGCTTGCGACGGGAGTTAAAGCCACACTAACTGCTATTGCCCCCGCAAAAGTACCCGCGGCAATTAACCAAAACTTTTTAGATTGCTTTGATCTGCTCATCTAACTGCAATAGTAGCAGTTTTGTAACTGCCACGCGGTCTTTAGTTTGGGTAATAAGCTCTGCCGGGGCGCCTGAAAGATACGCTTTATTTGCTAGCTGCGTTTCTAGCTTTTTAAGATACAGCGCTGCTTCGGCCCGACGGCTCGTTAACCGGTCATGGTAGCGTTTAATGGTAGCTTCATCGATGTCCAACCACGCGTTATGGGTGCCGGGAACCCTAAGTCCCCTCCCCTCTTGAACTGCTACCACTTTACCCAGGCGGGCTAAGCGTTTCAGCAAGGACTGGTTTTCACTTAGCAGGGAATCCTTTATCAGGAGGGTTGGTTTTGTTAAAGCTAAATCGCTCGAAATAGTGCGAATATAACTTACCAAAGCCATAATCATTTCAAATTGCTGTGTTTTTTGTGCATATTGCTCCCCATTTTCCGGCCAAGATTCAGATATAAGATTATGGCTTTGCCAAGGAATATTTTGCCAAATTGCTTCTGTTACGAAAGGAGCAAAAGGGTGGGTAAGTTTCAAGATATTTTCTAAGCAATAAACCAGTACGCTCATGTTAGCCTCAGTTTTGGAAGCTTCAATATACCAATCGGCAAAATCATTCCAAAGAAGAGAATATACGCGTTCGCCAGCTTCGCTAAACCGGTAATTTTCAATTGCTTCGGTTATTGCGGCGTTTTCACGTGAAAACTTACTTAAAACCCAGGCGTCGGCCAAGCTAACTGGTGCAAGCGGGGTAGGGGTGTAGTTACTTTCGACCTTATCAAGAATAAACCGAGCCACATTCCACAGCTTATTAGCAAAATTACGGTAACCTTCAACCTTTTTTTCAGATAAGGCCCCATCGTTACCTGGGGTTATACCAATGGTTAGAGCAAGCCGAAGGGCATCGGTTCCGTATTTGGCCGTCCACTCCAAAGGATTAATTACATTGCCTTTAGATTTACTCATTTTTTTACCGTGAGAATCGTTTACCATGCCGTGAAGGTAGATGTTTTTGAAGGGAACATTATCGGTAGCGTAGAGACCGAGCATAACCATACGGGTTACCCATAAAAACAGGATGTCCCTGCCAGTTTCCATAACTGAGGTAGGGTAGAAGCGGTCAAAGTCGCCGGTAGCTTGCAGGGTAGCGTAAGGCCATTGACTTGAGGAAAACCAGGTGTCGAATACATCGGTTTCCTGCTCATAATTGCCTTCACCGTAATATTCTTTAGCTAAGTTTTCACGTGAAAACACCCGGTACGGCGCCTTGGACGTGTCATCTGAGATGTTGTAGTAAACCGGAATTCGAATACCAAACCAGTTTTGCCGGCTTATATTCCAGTCGCGCAAGTCTTCCAACCAGTCGATGTAAGCCTTCTTAAAGCGAGAGGGGATTAACGTAATTTCACCATTTTTGACCGCTGCTATGGCGGGCTTCTTTAACTCGTCAACCTTCAACCACCACTGCTCGGTCACAAGAGGTTCAATCTGGGTGCCACAGCGGCCATGGTAAGCAACACTGTGAGAATAGTTCATTTCAATATGATCAATGAGATCGCGTTCTTCCAGATCATGAACCACTTGCTCCCGGGCGTCCGCGACCGTCATGCCGGCGTATCTACCGGTTAATTTAGTAAGCTTGCCATCGGTTCCAATTGCCTGTTTCACTTCTAAGTTGTGGCGTAATCCAATCTCCCAGTCGTTCGGGTCATGGGCGGGAGTAACCTTGATAACGCCGGTACCAAACTCCGGACTGACGTGCTCATCGGCAATAACTTTAAGCTTGAATGGCCCAAGCAGTCCTTCAGCTTCAATTTCTTTACCAATATATTTTTGGTAGCGCTCATCCTTGGGGTGGACCGCTACCGCCGTATCACCAAACTTAGTTTCCGGCCGAACGGTGGCTAGCACAAATGGGCCGTACTTGAGGTAGTACAGGGGGTCGGCTTGCTCGCGGTAACTGATTTCAATATCGGCAAAAGCCGAGTTACAGGTGGGGCACCAATTAACAATGCGGTTGCCGCGGTAGATATAGCCGTCATCGTGAAGGCGTCCGAAAGTGTGATAAACAGTTTCCAGGATGTCATCATCCAAAGTAAATTTGAGCCGACTCCAATCGGCCGAGAAGCCCAGGCTTTTTAACTGGGAAATAATCCGGTGTTGGTTGCTCTTGGTGTATTCCAGCGCGGCTTGGTAAAACTCTTGGGGGGTAAAGTCAAAACGGCTTTTACCTTCTTTTGCCAGCTCACGCTCAAACACTACCTGGGTTTCAATACCGGCATGGTCGGTGCCGGGTAGCCAGAGGGTGGGATGGCCCTGCATGCGGCGATAGCGGACCATAATATCTTCTACCGTAAACATAGCGTGCCCAGTGTGCAGGCTGCCGTTGGCGTTTGGCGGCGGCATGATAATTGAAAAAGGTTCTTTTGTGGCTTCCTCAAGCGGTTTAAACGCGCCTAAGTCTTCCCACATTTTGTAAATGTCGGTTTCGTATTTGGCCGGTTCGTAGGCTTTTTCCATCTCACTCATGGCATAAAGTGTATCAGGTTAGCAGGTGGGGTATCAAAATAATGCTGCCTTACGGTTTTTACATTGATAAAATTGGGTTGGGCGTAATTACGGATACTTCAGATGTACGGGTGTTTTTTGTCTGGAAATATCCTAGGCTGGCAATCATCGCGGCGTTATCGGTACATAACTCAAGCGGGGGATAGCTGACATCAACTGGAAGCAGCTTCGCCACTTCATTTCGAAGCGCCTGGTTGGCCGCCACTCCGCCGCCAATCACTACTGAGATGGGGGAGTGGGCCTCGTAAGCTTGGAGCAGGCGTCCAGCCAGGATCTCTGTTACGGTTTTTTGAAAGCTGGCGGCTAAATCATTGCGCTGCTGGTCGCTCAGCAGTACGGGCAGTTCATGGGATAGGGTGCGGTGGTCGCGCCCAACCGCTGTTTGGGCGGTTCGTAGTACCGCGGTTTTCAAGCCGCTAAAACTGAAATTTAAACTTTCCTTGCCTAATTGCGGCTTAGGAAAGGTAAAAGCTTGTGAATTACCCCTCTTGGCGGCATTTTCAATAGCGGCGCCGCTGGCACGCGAAAGCCCAAGCATACGCGCTACCTTATCGAAAGCTTCGCCAGCCGCGTCATCAATAGTTTTACCTAAAACCTGATACTTCCCATGGTCTCTGAATAATACTAGCTGGGTGTGGCTGCCGGAAACGGTTAGCGACAAAAGTGGAAAGGGAAGGGGAGCGGGCAGTAAGAAGTTGGCGTAGGTGTGGGCTTCAATGTGGTTTACTGGAATCAACGATTTATTTTTAAGGGTCGCTAGCACCTGGGCGGTTAGGGTGCCAATCATCAGTGAGCCAATTAGTCCTGGCCCCTGAGTTACGGCAATCGCGTCAATACCATTCCAATCATTTTTGGCTTGGGATAGGGCTTTTTCGATAATTGGCAAAATTACTTCAATATGACTGCGGGCGGCCACCTCCGGCACCACGCCACCGAACTGAGCGTGTAAATCAGCTTGGGAAGCTACTTCATTGCTAAGGATGTGGCGGCCGTCTTCTACTACCGCGGCGGCGGTTTCATCACAGCTGGTTTCAATTCCCAGAATCCTCATAGGGTAGAAGTATATCAGGATTGCTCGTACAATACGCAGTATGAAACACGGACTGCCGCCCGACGACTGGGATAATCAACTGCAAAAGCTGGGCGGCGGCATTTTGCAGAGTCAATCATGGATGTTATTTCAACAACAGTTGGAACGCGAAGTTGTGTGGGACATGGGTGATGGCTGGCGCTGGGCGGGTGCGGTGCGGGGGAGTCATGGCCTGCGTTATTTGCTGTGCGGCTACGGTCCGGTAGCGCGCGATGAGGCTGCAATGAGTACCGCGATCATGTCAACGCTGGCGGCGGCGAAAGAGCTGGGTACCGATTTTGTTCGGATAGAGCCACATGCAAACATAAGCACTAAAGAAATGCTTAAGCTTGGTGGTCGACCGGTTGCCGAAGTCGACCCGCAGCATACTCGTGTGCTTGATTTAACTCAGCCTGAATCTAAGCTTCGGTTTGATCTTGCGTCGGGTCATCGTAATCTGATAAACGGCACCAAGCGGCGGGGGATTAGCGTTCGACAAACTAATAAGCAATCAGACTTTGAGGTGTTTCAAGCCATGCTGGCTGAAACCGCTAAGCATTCTAACGTAACCTTTTATCCCGCCAGCTACTACCAGAAACTGTGGAGCGTCCTTCAACCATTAGGCATTGCCAAACTGTATGTGGCTGAGGTTGCCGGCCGTCCTGTGGCGGCAGCATTGTTCTACGATTGGGAGGGGACACGCTACTACATGCATGCCGGAGCCCACCAGCAGCAAAATCGTCAAGCCAAAGCGTCGGTTTCTTTAGTTTGGCAGGCGATATTAGACGCCAAGACTGCAGGCCTTAAGCGGTTTGATTTATGGGGGGTTGCTCCCGCGGATGAGGTTGGTCATAGACTCGCTTCCTTAAGCCGGTTCAAAGTAGCGTTTGGCGGTAAGCCGGTGGATTACCTTGGTACCTGGGATATCCCGGTAAAACCGCTTAAATACCGCGCATATTCGCTTTACCGGAAGTTTCGAGGCAGGGGATAGGCAATGCTAAGAACGGCTACACCTGAAGAACGCAAAGACTGGGACCGGTTAATCACCGCTAATCCGGATGGCGGCAATGTCCTGCAGGCGAAGGCGTTTGGCGAACTTAAGATCCGCCACGGTTGGGAGGCAGACTATATTGTGTCCGGCGGGGTGGCAATACTAACACTGTCGCGCCATATTCCGATTTTGGGAAAGTATACCTATATACCTAAAGGGCCAGGCGTGAATGATTTACCAAGCTTAAAGAAAGTTGTTAAAGAGCTGCGCAGCAGTAATGCATTCTGCGTTCGTATGGACCCGGAAATAGCAAAGGAAAAAGGTGAGCCGGCTCAAATGGCCGCTGCCGGACTGCTGAGAACCCGGGACATTCAGTACAACACGGCGACGGTAATAGTGGATTTAAAGCCCAGTGAAGATGAAATAATAGCTTCGTTTAAGCAAAAAACCCGCTACAATATTCGGCTAGCAGCTAAAAAAGGTGTCACGGTTAAGGCCGCAGAGACAAACTCGGAAAGCATGGCTCAGCTTTACCGAATGGCAAAATCAACCTATGAGCGTGCCGGGGTGTATGCCCGGGAGGAGGCTTATTTTACCGATTTTTGGAGCTTACATGCCGAACAGGGGAGCGGGCAAATGTTTTTTGCTTACTTTGAAGAGGAGCCGGTAGCCGGGGCGTTTATAACGTATCTTGGTAAATCAGGCCTTTATAAAGATGGTGCCTCATACCGCGATCATCCCGAATTGCAGGCGCCTTATCTTATGCAGTGGGAAATTATGCGCTGGCTAAAGAGCCGGGGCGTCGAAGAATACGACCTGCATGGTGTTCCGCCGCTAGCCGAAATTGATAATCCCGATCATCCATTAGCTGGATTGGCGCGTTTTAAGCGAGGCTTTAATTCCGAAATCACAGAATTTATTGGTACTTATGACTTGGTATTAAATTCTAGATCGTACCAGCTGTGGCGCCAGATGGGGGAGCGCTTGGTGATGGCCTACGAGGCGCGTCGGCACCACCGGCTGTTTTATTAGCGGTCGGCGTTAGCTTTTTCAAGCTGGCGGGCGACCAATGCTAAGTACATCAAAACGCCAATCGCCGCGGCGCAAATCGGTTGGGCAACTTGGTTAAGGAGTTGCGCGGTTGCGACAAGCCCGAGCGAACCGGCTCCAATAATTGCGATTAATATTGTGGCAGCTAAGCCAAAAAGAGCGATACCGGTGTTATTTGGTTCGCGAAGATAGCTAATAATTTTCATAATTCCCCCTACATAATGCCTATGGTTACCATGGTGTCAAAGACCTTAATTTAAGTCAACACGGCTGCGCTTACTTTCTTACAGTATTTTTTGGGATGCACTAAACTTAAATGCAGATTTGATGCAGATTTGATGCAGATTTGATGCAGATTTGATGCAGATTTGATGCAGATTTGATGCAGATTTGATGCAGATTTGATGCAGATTTGATGCAGATTTGATGCAGATTTGATGCAGATTTGATGCAGATTTGTCTCTTATCTTGCCTTAGAGATAAACAAGCCTCATTTAACTCAAAATTAAGTTTTAGAAAATAAAATATCAGCATGCAAGTAATTATCCGGCTTTCAAACCACACTAAGCTATCAGCCGAGAATCAGGCATTTAAACTCGGTTATGCATCGCTTGCTGCATTGCTTAAGGTTATGGCTACACTTTTAGCTGACCGTGATACAGATGAAGTGCGCTCCAATCAATCGAAGCCTCTCAAGATGCTTGGCAAGCTACCCCACCCAGACCAATTCACCCATTGGCCTCCCAATGTAGCTCCGACCATTGCCACCACCGACCCTGAACTTTACGCTTTTTATATACAGATCGGGATTATTCGCTAGTCGACGGCTTACCTAGGGAAAGGTACAATGTGAGCTAATGTTTCGCCGCGTTGTAAAATCTTTAATCCCTCGCCAACTTTTCCGCCAAATTGAGCCCTATGGCCATCTGCTTGAAACGGTTGCTGCCAACATTTATTACGGGTTTCCCGCCCGCGGCTTGAAGGTAATTGGCGTTACCGGAACCGACGGTAAGACCTCAACGACCACCTTGATTTGGACCACGTTAAAGGAAGCTGGTTATAACGTTGGCTATATGACCACTATAGGATACGGAACGCCTAAGTGGCAGCATCACAATCATGTGCATATGACGAGCATGCAGGCTTTTCCGTTGATGCAGCGCATAAAGCAAATGCGTGCCGATGGCATTGAATGGCTTGTGCTGGAAACTACCAGCCACGCTTTGGCTCAACACAGGGTATGGGGCGTGCCCTTTAGTGTGGCGGTAATGACCAATGTCAATCATGAGCACCTAGATTACCACGAAACCTTTGAGCGCTACCGGGACGCGAAACGCCGCCTGTTTCAGCTTGCCCGGAGCAATAAGGACGGCTTGCAAGTTGGGGTTATTAATGCCGAAGATCCTAGCGCCGCCGCCTTTGCTGGCGATGTGCCGCATCCGCTGACATATGGGGTTAAGTCTGGCGATATCAAAGCTGTTGACGTTACAACAACTCCTACCGGCAGCCATTACTTGGTTCGGCGTGGGAATGATACCTTGCATATCACACTGCATTTGCCTGGCAGTTTTAACGTTTATAACTCGTTGGCGGCGGTTAGCGTTGGAATTACGCTTAACCTTACCAACGCCCAAATTGAACAGGGGATCGCCGCCCTTAAGGTGGTTGAAGGGCGGATGACCAAGATTGAGGAAGGCCAGGACTTTACCGTAATTGTCGACTTTGCCCATACCCCCGATTCCTTTGAAAAATTATTAAGCGATATGCGCGCCACCGTTAAGCCGCCCCATAAGCTTATTGTCATGTTCGGTTCAGCTGGGCGGCGTGATGAGGCCAAACGGCCAATGCAGGGACGCAGCGCCGGGACCTACGCCGATATAGTAGTGGTAACCGAAGAGGACGACCGCGACATTGACGGCCAAGCTATCTTGGAGCAGATTGCCGCGGGAGCCGCGGAAGCCGGAAAAGCGCGTGACAAAAACTTGTTTTTGGTGCACGATCGGAGCGAGGCAATTGCCTTTGCCGTGCAACAAGCCGGACAAGGCGACACTGTCATGCTGCTGGGCAAGGGGCACGAAAAAACCATCGAACGCGCAAGCGGGGAAGAGCCGTGGAATGAGTTTGCCGAGGCTAAAAAAGCAATTTTAAGCAAAGGGAAAGCATGACGAAGACTGATTATCGCGATAGACGGCGGAGCCGGAACCGGAACTTCCACCGTAGCTCGGGGTGTTGCCGAAAAACTTAATCTTCCGCATTTAAACACCGGTGAACTCTACCGCGGCATTACATTTGCTTGTTTACAGGCCGGCATTGACCCCCAGGATGCCAAGGGAAATTTGGAAATCGCCAAAGCCATCAAGTTTAAGTTTGACGGCGGTAACGTAGTAACCGTCAACGGGCAAGATGTCCGCGGCAAGCTTCATCTGGAAGATGTCAACAACCAGGTTGCCGTGGTGTCCAGCCATCCGGCAGGTGCGCGACCAAATTTTATCGTTACAGCGTAACTACGCCAATGAAAATGGTGTAGTTATGGAAGGGCGCGATATAACTACCCGGGTATTTCCCGATACGCCCTACAAGTTTCATTTCACGTGCGACCCTGAAGAGCGGGTGCGGCGGGTAAACGCCGGTGGCCGCGGCCATGAAACCGTCACCTCTTTGCTTGAACGGGATGCCGCCGACGCCGCCAAAAAAGTTGGAACCTTCAAGCAAGCTGAAGATGCCACGGTAATCGACACCACCCACCGGAATGTTGAAGACGTCATTAAGTTTATTCTTGAACGGGTTAAATCCTCCTAAAGATTCTCCATTTAGGCTGTTGACAGGCAAAAATCCTCTCGCTAAGATAGCTACTAGCAGTCTAGGCATGTGAGTGCTAAATTAGACTAAATGATAATTGCGATAAATGGAGGAGTTACCAAATGACGTTACAGCCATTAGCTGACCGTGTAGTTGCCAAGCCGTTAGAGGCTCAGGATAAAACCAGCAGCGGGTTTTATGTGCCGGATAGCGCCAAAGAAAAGCCTCAAATGGGCGAAGTTATTGCCGTGGGCAAGGAAGTGAAGGAAGTGAAAGTTGGCGACCAAGTGGTCTATAAGCAGTACGGACCGGACACCATTACGTGTTGATGGCCAGGACATGCTGATTATTAAAGAAGAAGACGTGTTGGCAATTGCCAAAAGCAAGTAACATTTTTTTACAATCTAAACCTGAGGAGAATTAATTATGGCAAAACGAATTATCGCGGATGGTGAAGCCCGCAAGCGGGTATTGGAAGGGGCAAAAGAACTTTACGATGCTGTGAAAGTTACTATGGGCCCGAAAGGCCGCAACGTAGTTATCGGCAAGAGTTATGGTGGCCCGCAAGTAACCCACGATGGCGTAACAGTGGCAAAAGCGGTTGAGCTTGAGCAAAAGCGCGACGACGAAACGTTGGGTCGGGGGATTGGCGCGGAGCTGGTAAAGCAAGCCGCCTCTAAAACCAATGACAATGTTGGCGACGGCACCACTACCGCCACGGTCCTCACCTACCGCATCTTGCGCGAGGCTAACAAGCTGATTGCCGCCGGTCATAATCCAATGGATTTGAAAAAAGGCTTGGATAAGTCGGCTAGTACCGTGTTGAGCGAAATTGAGGGTTTAAGCGAAAAGATTGCTGGCAACAAGGCTAAGATTGCCCAGGTAGCAACCGTGTCCGCTGGCGACCCAGAGATTGGCGAGCTGATCGCCGATGTTATTGAGGCTGTTGGCGAAGATGGCAGCGTGACTGTTGAGCAAGGCCAGGGCCTCATCCTGGAAAAAGAAGTGGTGGAAGGCTTCAAGATCGACCGCGGATACGTGAGCCCTTATATGGTAACGGACACCGCCCACATGGAAGCGGTTTATGAAAAGCCGCTGATGCTTATAACCGATAAGAAAATTTCCAGCATCCAGGACATCCTTCCGTTGCTCGAAAAGGTTGCCCAAGCCGGTAAAAAGGAGCTGGTTATCATCGCTGAAGATGTTGACGGCGAAGCCTTGGCTACCCTGATTTTAAACCGGCTAAAGGGTGTCTTTAACGCCCTTGCCATCAAGGCTCCCAGTTTTGGTGACCGCCGCAAAGAGGTACTGCAGGATATCGCCGTACTTACCGGCGGAACCGTCATTAGCGAAGACCAAGGCGTTACTTTTGAGAATGCCACGCTTGATATGCTAGGAACCGCCCGCAAGGTGATCGCTACCAAAGATGACACCACCATTATTGAAGGCGGTGGCAAGTCCAGCGAAATTCAGCAGCGTATGCTCCAAATTAAGGCCCAGGCGGAAAACGCCACGTCCGAGTTTGATACGGAAAAGCTGGAAGAGCGTCTCGCGGCGATGGCCGGCAAGGTCGCGGTTATTAAGGTTGGCGGCGCCACTGAAACCGAAATTAGCGAAAAGAAAGACCGGGTTGAGGACGCGGTGGCCGCTACCAAAGCTGCCGTGGCCGAAGGCATTGTGCCTGGCGGGGGAGTCACTTTGGTGGACCTCAGTAAGCGCATCGACGCGTCGGTAACGAGCGCCGTGAATTCGGAGTTGGCTGGCGCGGTCATCTTAAAGGAGGCCTTGCTACACCCCTTCCGTCAGCTGATGGAAAATGCCGGGCTGAATCCGGACGCGAAGCTAGCCAAAGTGTTGGAATCAACCAAGCCCGGCTTTGGCTTTGATGTAAACAAGCCCGATAAACTGATTGACCTGAAGGCCGCGGGAATTGTTGACCCGGCCAAGGTAACCCGGGAAGCTGTGCAAAATGCCGTTTCCATTGCCGGAACCGCCATGACCATGGGCGCGTTAGTAGTAGATATTCCTGAAGAGAAACCTGCCGGCGGTGGCGCCCCTGACATGGGTGGTATGGGAGGCATGTACTAAAGCTCAGAACAGGATAATTGATATTGAGCAGAAAGAGCTATAGTAGGCTCTTTCTGCTGGCTGAACATATATTGACAAATTAAAAATTCATTATAGAATCTAATACCATGTGGCCGCAATTAGAGCTTTTTCTCTAATTACGACTAGTTTCTTTGACAGGTTAGGACACATAAATTTACCGGGCGTAACCCGGGGCACAAGTCCACCATACTTTTTTGGTGGTTTTTTGCTCGGGTTACGCAGTGGACCTGAGGTCGATAAAGATTCACCATACACTGTTACCAGCAACCAAGGGAGCATTCTCATGAAAATGAGAAAACGTCGGATGGCTCTATGCGTAACCGTTGCCGCGATGCTGGCCATGGCGTTCTCGCCGTCACCAGCAAGCGCGAACGGCCCCATCTTCATTCCCGGTGGCGAAGGGATTGAGGCCTACATCATCACCGACCCGGAAACGGGAGAGGAGTTGACCTGCGTCGTCATCGATCGGGGCGAAGGGCCGCGCGTAGCCGTTGTGCACTGCGTCGACGGGACGCGCAGCAGCGTCTCCATCTGGATGCGCGCTGAGTTCATCAACGGCAAGTGGGTCGTGACGGAATCGACGGCGGTAGGTGCGACCCCGGCCAGGCGAGCGCAACGCGCGGCCAAGGGAAAGCGAGCCGTCGAACAGGCTGGCAAGGGGATGTTGGGTGATCCCGGTGGAGCGAATCCTCCGCCGCCAGGCTGGGGGCCGGCGGCGTCTGCAAGGGCGAAGGGGACGGCCCCATATCTGACCGCTTCAAATCCGACATGGTCGACCAGCCAGACACCCCCGGCGCCATATGCACGGCCGTTCACCGCTATCGAAAGTTTCGACGGTGGAACCATCCGGGCAAAGGGCGGATCAACGGGCGGGATCACGCCAAGAAATCACGCCGAGACCGCTGTGCTCAAGCAGCCGACGGGTACTTCGAACAAGGTGATGGAGGCGGGGCTCGTAGTCAATGTGCCGCGTACCAACATCAACGGCCGGCGCATCAGGATCTCCGCCGGCGACGGCTCGCACGTGGACATGTTCATATCGACCACCACGCCGTTCCCGATCTACTACCACTACCCCAACGCCTATGACCCGGCGCTGGACACCTACGGGCGGGGCCCCGTACAGCAGCATGCGGTTCTGAAGATTGAGGATCTCGACGACAGGAGCGTGTCCTACGCGTTCTACTACTACGACGCGCAACCGATTAACTCGCCGTGGCCAGTGGCTGGTGCGAGCACGCCGGTCAGCCAGGTGCAACCTGACTACAACGACTACGGAACAAGGGGCGAGTGCGACCCAGACTGGAACCCCTGTTGGTCTCCGAGTCCGACTGCGGTGTTCTTCAACATCGCGGCCAAGATCGATCACCCCGCGATGCCGACATGCCTTGAAGCTCAAGATGCAGTCGTCCAGGCATGGGGCGTTTCAAACGCCACGAATGTGCCTTACGGGGCCTGCAAGCGCGTCGACTGGCAGCGCTGGAAGATCACGACGCTGGACTGCGTCTACTACGTCGAGAAGAAGCCGGTGTATGTGAACGGAGTCATCGAGTACCGCATCGTCGGCCAGCGATACAGCAAGTGGAGTGACCCGCAACCGGGCATCTAGCCCTTCAACTCGACCGGTGGCGGGCTTCGGCCCGCCACCATGTCGACTAACAACTCAAGTTAAAAGTCTTCTGATCCGTTTCAAATGCAATTATTTAAATTGGCGCTATTGACGAAGTGCAACAGTAAGCATTAGAATCCCTACACTTGTCGTAGTTGCTCCTATTAGGTTTGATTACGGCATTTTCTTTGACAGATCAGAACACTGCTGTAACCCGAAAATGAGTTTGTAGATAATCTATTGCAAGCTTTTTCTCGGGTTACAGCAGTGAGCTCGAGAACGAGGTAATTGCCTTTCACTGCCCAGCTACATGTGAGGAGCATCAGATGCAAAGACTATTTACTACGTTGGCAGCCGCCATCGTAGTGTCCGTGGCAATGGCAGTTGCGCCGTCGCCAGCGAGTGCCGCCTTCCACATTCCGGACCCGGTGACGGGCTTGCCGCACTACTGCATTGTCTCGGCAAATCCGGCTACGCCAACCACGAAGCTCATCTTCTGCTCGAGCGGGCAGCAATGCGACGTTTATGTCTACCTGCGTGCTCAGTGGGACGGCACCAAGTGGGTCATCACCGTCATCAAAACAACTGGATCGGCTTGCCCTTCAAAGCAGTCAATTCGGGGTGACACAGCCCGTCGCGCAGTAGAAGCAGCGGGACAAGGCATGCTTGGAGCTCCAGGAAGTTCCACTGCTGAGTCGCGCGCACGCGCAAATGCCAGCGCTCCATACGTTTCGCAATACGGGGGGAGCCAAACCTCGGCTTTGGCTCCTGTACCGACGTCTCCGTATACGAGATCGACTGTAATCGATTCCTTCCAAGGCGGGTATTACGTGGCAAAGGAAGACAAGCTTGTGTCTTCCTCGTTTTCAACAAGGAGCCACACGGAATCGACGACTAGTGGATTGACTCACCCGACGGGTACTTCGAACAAGCTCATTCGGGCAGAGTTGATCATCAACGTCCCGCGGACGGCCAACACAGACAATGGTGTGGGTCGGCGGATTCGGATTCACTCTGGCGACGGCTACTACCAGGATTTCCAACTCCAAGGTTCGACGCCGTTCCCGATCTACTACCACTACCCCAACGCCTATGACCCGGCGCTGGACACCTACGGGCGGGGCCCCGTACAGCAGCGGGCCCAAATCAAGATCATGGATCTTGATGATGGGGCGGCAACCTATGTCGACTACTACTACGACGCGCAACCGATTAACTCGCCGTGGCCAGTGGCTGGTGCGAGCACGCCGGTCAGCCAGGTGCAACCTGACTACAACGACTACGGAACAAGGGGCGAGTGCGACCCAGACTGGAACCCCTGTTGGTCTCCGAGTCCGACTGCGGTGTTCTTCAACATCGCGGCCAAGATCGATCACCCCGCGATGCCGACATGCCTTGAAGCTCAAGATGCAGTCGTCCAGGCATGGGGCGTTTCAAACGCCACGAATGTGCCTTACGGGGCCTGCAAGCGCGTCGACTGGCAGCGCTGGAAGATCACGACGCTGGACTGCGTCTACTACGTCGAGAAGAAGCCGGTGTATGTGAACGGAGTCATCGAGTACCGCATCGTCGGCCAGCGATACAGCAAGTGGAGTGACCCGCAACCGGGCATCTAGCCCTTCAACTCGACCGGTGGCGGGCTTCGGCCCGCCACCATGTCGACTATGTCCACCTCGCTATGCCTGCTATTGTGTTCAAGCCTGTTCTAACAGCAATTATTCGCTTTTATGAGCTTTTTGACAAAGCGGCCAGGTTAAAGGTGCAGAGCCCGCAACGGCTTGCTGGGTTGACGCTTCTGGCAAGTATAACTACAATGTCTTACCAGTTGCGGTTATTTATAAGTATTCGCGACATTCTTTGACACATCAGAACATAGCGAATTTCGGTTTTTGTCCCGGACAGCCAGCTTCTAATTTATATTGGCGGTTAGCTGTTCGGGATATATGCGCGATATATCTACGGATGAGACAAGCGTCTTTGATTGCAAGGATGGATCACGGAATGTTGTCTCGTGGCTTGGCAGCCACTGTCTTCGCGCAGCTAGAAGAGGGGATTCATCGATGAATGGCCATACCAACGGCTCGTCTGCAGCGGGCCCCAGTACCACTCCGGTCGCCGTGTTGCGGCCGACCACTACGTACAGCGTGGTCTCGACATCGTCGACGGCGGTCAGTCCGACGAGGTACCTCCGACAGCGCAACAGCGCGCCCATCAGGAGCGTCAAATGACGACACGACATCGGGGGACCGAGAAGGTTCCGTTCGGCATGCCGCCTCCTGGCCTGCCGATCAGGTCCACAACCGGCAAGGTCGTGAACCTTCCGGGGATGGTCTCCACCTCGAAGCGATCCGGCGGTGGCAGTTCGAATCAGATCTAGGCGCCGCGCCTCGGCGCTCAAACGTACGCGGCTTTGGCAGTGACATTTAGCTGTCTACCGCGTGCATACCGCGCGTCACTCAGGGAGTCGCGCGTTGGAGAAGGTCAAGCCCTGTAAAGCGAACGGTGGCTGGGGTCGTTTCCCCTCCCGTCGGCCTCAGTTGCCGTTCGCTGGATCTTCCGTAGTTTCTGCCGCACCTGCGGCACAGCTGATGCCGATCCTATCGCCTACCTCTGGATCGGTGCCAGAGGCGCATTCACAAGGCGGGGGCTTTGGACGGCCCCCGCCCGCGTCTCCTATGTTCTGATGTGTCACACTCAGCAATTATTCGACTCCTCTGCGCCTAGAAGCTACAATACGAGGATACTAAGCGGAGGCATACGTGCTAGACGACTCAAAATATATCCACCAGTTTGATCACAGCGACTTACTTACCGTAGTGGCCAGCGAAGGGGAGCAACTAAGGGAACAGTACCAATTTGATGTGCCCGAGGTTGAAGGTCTTGATAAGATTGTTTTGGCGGGTATGGGCGGATCGGCTATTGCTGCCGAATTCATCCGTCACTGGCTGTCAGATCGCTTAACTATACCCATTGAGATCGTCCGGGATTACACCTTGCCCAAATACGTAAATGACCAAACGCTGGTAATTGTATCCAGTTATTCTGGTAATACCGAGGAAACCCTGTCTTGCTTTGAGCAGGCAAAGACGACCGGCGCCGGTGTAATTATCATGACAGCGGGCGGCAAGCTAGCCGAACAGGGGGAAGCGTTTCCAGTAATTAAAATTCCCAGCGGCATCCAGCCGCGCATGGCTGTCTTTTACGGCGTAAAGGCCCTGGCAACATTACTTGAAGAGCTTGGCTTGGTTAAGGGTATAACGGAAGAGCTTGAAACCAGCGCTGAATGGGTATTGCACGAGGCGTCGTATTTTCTGCCCAATGTGGCCGAAGCCGATAACGCCGCCAAGCAAATTGCCAAAAAACTGGTGGGCCATCCCATTGTTATGTATGGCGGCCCAACCCTGGCCATGCCAGCGGTAAAGTGGAAAATCGATTTTAATGAAAACGCCAAGAACCAGGCATTTGTGAATGCCTTTCCCGAATTTAACCACAATGAGTTTATAGGTTGGTATCATCCCAAAGACAGCGGCATGGCGGTGGTGCAGTTGCATTCAAGCCTGGATAATGACCGGGTTAAAAAACGTTTTGAAGTTTCTAACCGTTTGCTTTCCGGTATTATGCCGGCACCCATTGTAGTTGAGGCGCAAGGCGAAACCAAGTTACAGCAAATGCTATGGTCGGTTTTGCTGGGGGATTTCGTGGCGACCTATCTGGCATTTCTCAATCAGATTGATCCAACCCCCGTTGAGCTTGTTGAAAAGCTAAAGAAAGAACTGGGCTAGTCACAAATACGTTCTTCACTTGCCTGCGCCTATCGTTTGATCGGTTGCTATCAGGATACGCAGTAGTCAAGACAAAAATGAAGTGTCGGTGCTTTTTGTTGACATTTCGAAAATGAATTATATACTTTATTACCAGTAGTTGTGGTTATGCATATTGCAAATTACGATTATTTCTTTGACAGACCAGAACACAACGTCGTAACCCGAGCAAAAGTTCACCATTTTATATGGTTATTTTTTGCTCGGGTTACAGCAACGTATTCGAGGATCGACCACCAAACGACCAATGAAGCTATCGGAGCATCTGATAAGCTGACGGGATCGTTAAGCGTTGCTATTCATCGCAAGAAGAGGAGCAGGATCATGCTGGGAATTCTGGCACCGCCGAAGGACTATGGCCTCACCCTCGGCGACGGCATCGCGCACGAGATCGACCGCGACACGCGCGGCGCGCACTGCCATCACCTCGAGGCCGGCTTGCCCATCACGCCCGACGGCGGCTTCCTCCGGGTCACCTCGAACGCGGCCGACGACGACATCATCGACGACGCCCTCGGCGACGCGCCCGACCTCGGTGGCGACACGCTGATCACCTAGGCGCCTGCCGCGCCTAAACCAAACTGACCGGCGATTCACGCCAGTCATAACCCACGTAGGCCCGCGTGGGTTGGAGTGACACTGGGGGCGGAGCGACGAGCTCCGCCCCCACGTGTTTGTGTTCTGGTCCGTTTACCAGCAATTATTAAAACTTTTCATTTTTTAAACCGATCGCGAGCATCATTCGCCCGGCTTTATCCCCGTCACGACGATAAGAGTGGAGCTGGGGGTTACTTATAGTTGAGCGTTCATCGATTTCAATATGTTCAGGAGCAACCCCTTCTTCAATTAGTTGGTCATAAACCGCTAGGCGGTTGTCATAATAAACCTCATTGGGGTTGGAAGTAGGGGATAGGTAGCGGGGGTCGCAAGCTTTGGCGGTATCGAGGTCAATCGGATATTCGTCGGGGTTTGGGCAGGGTGAAAGATACACGAGGAGTTCTGCAGGATCAGTACCGTACGATTCTTGCATTTTGTGGATCGTGTTGGAAGCGATACGACCAATCGTCCCTTTGCGGCCCGAATGGACGATGCCAAGGGCGGAATTCACCGGATCATACAGTGCCAGCCCGACACAGTCGGCAATAGTGACGCCGATGAGCCATCCAGGAGTCTTAGAAATTAAGGCGTCGGCCTGGGGCGGATCCGTTGTAGGATAGGCGTCGGTAACTTCCTCCACTAGATTGGTATGGTCTTGATTAGCTCGTATAAGACTCGTTTCCTTAAAGCCAAGTGTTTCTGCGAACTGTTTTCGGTTAGCCATGACAACATCCATGGTGGTGTTGGTTGGCAGCATGCTAAATTCGCCGGGCTGCGCCTGGTCACGCAGGCTTAGGGCAACGGTTAATCCGGAAATGTTGTTAAAACTGGTTGGATGGAAAATATTACTCACAACTTAATTGTAGCAACATATGCACTTTTCCGGGTTCAATTCCCGGTGGCTCCACCAGACATCATAGTACTGACATAAAACCCAGCAATTGCTGGGTTTTATGTATCAAGACTTGGCTACGAACTAGTTTACATTTTACCGCCTGAAGCAACGCAGATCAAGAATAATTACCGGCTAAATCGCGACTCCAGCTCGTTTTTTATCAGCTCATCCAATTGTAAGCATGAGTTATACTAATGTCAGTTATAAAATGGGAGCTTAATCGTGCCAAACAGCCACGTCCACATTGTAAAAATGGGTGGAACTATTGAGTTCTTTGACCCGGCCTACGACGCTATTAATAAAAAGCTCATGAAGCTGGATTCATCAATTGAAAGTTATTTTCACAATCTCATAAAGCCTCATTTCAATTTTAGTACTGAAAGTGTCATCGAAAAAGACAGCCGGGACATTAACGACGAAGATCGGAAGAAGCTTGTCAAAGCCATTAATGCCAGCCCGCACGAGAATATTATCGTAACCCACGGCACCTTTACCATGCGAGACACAGCCCAATTTTTAGATCAAGAATTTAGCGGGGGGGGGCTTAAGAAAATTATTGTGACCGGATCGATGATCCCGTTGACTGGTTTCGCCGCGTCCGATGCCGGCTTCAACCTGGGGTTTGTAGTTGCGTCGTTTGCTAACATTAAACCCGGCGTTTACCTTTCCATGAACGGCGGGATTTTTGCCTCCAGTGAAGTGGACAAGAATGTGGAATTATTTAGGTTTGAATAGCAGAAAAGAGCAGCATGGCTGCTCTTTTCGTGTGTATGGCTGATGCCGTGCGATCCTGATTGCGACTCGGGTCAATTTCAATTATATCCCTCGAATCATATTTTTCAATAAAAACACCAACATTTAATTCTAATGTAATGTCGGATTGATACGATAAAAATGTCTGGTGGTACGGTGTACCTTTCGGGGGTACAGACTGGCGTCGTGACCTGATCGCGACTCGGGTCGGCCGGGTTCGATTCCCGGTGCCTCCACCAGACGCCTGGTTAAATAATTTCTCTGACTACCCAAATCAATCCAGAACCTCTATAATTCCCAGGTCTGGAGAGGTGTCCGAGTGGCTTAAGGAGCACGCTTGGAAAGCGTGTGTGCGGGCAACCGTACCGAGGGTTCGAATCCCTCTCTCTCCGCCAAATGGCATTATTTGTTAAACCTACATCTATCCACGGGACGCTTTTTATGGTAATCTAAGCCGTCGGTTTAAATCCCTTTTCCATGGGGTTTTCGTAGTAAGTACCACTCGATTCCATCCGCCGCAGAAGGACTGCGTCCGTGCAGCTCCTATCGGCATGGCTTAAGGAGAAGTGGGTGACCCCTGCAACACGCAATCTCGCATGTGTGCTCAGGGATCGTTATGCCCTGAGCGCCAAGGATCTTCGGCTTGCAACTCAAGCAACCCACGAAGTAGTCGCTAGCTGGTTGGATGATCCATTCAACGCAATTGAAGTAGAGTATTACGAACGCCTTTCTGTTCTGGCGGTAGCGCTTCTTTACCTGCATGAGTGCAGCGACAAGTTCGCCGTCGCCTGGCTAAGGGCGCCCCATGAATGGCTCGACGGCTCGTCCTTAACGACACGCAGAGCCATCGGCGAAGGCAAGCGCGAGGAAGTACTAGCTCACGCCCATATCGCCGCAATTAACTACAAGGCGTCTCATCGCAGGAAGAGACATGCCAAAGACCCGACCAGAAAGGTCTGAAGAAGGATTTCGAAACTCATCTTCGGGCCTTCTTCACGTTTAACGGCTGCTGTAATCCGCTATACTTGGTGAAAGTAAAGGAAAACCCATACGTGTCGGAAACTGAAACAACTGAGCCGCCGTTTGAACCCGCTGAGCATGATCCACTCGATGCGTTGGCGGCTGACATTGATGATCGGCAGGTTGAAGGGGCATGGGCAGAGACAAACCGCGGCCTGGAAGAGGAAGTTCAAGTAGACATTGAACGAGCCATCGCGAATCCGGACATTAAAAAGTGGTTGGACCAGCTAGGAAACGAAACCTCTCCCAAATATGACAAGGAAACCTATAGCCATATCCTGGGCGTAGCGAGGCTTGTGGCAACTGTAGCAAGAACGTACCAAAAGGAGCTTCAGTTCAGTCCGGATAATCTTCGAACCTTGGTAGATGCCGCCTTATTGCATGATATTGGCAAGCTAGAGCCAGAAATTGCCGCGCTGGTGAAGCTCCCACGCAAGCTGACTGACGAAGAAAGCGTGGTAATGGCCAAGCACGCCGAATACTCAGCCCAGATGATCTCCGAAGATTTTGAGAACGACCGCATGGTTAGGGCGTTGGTGGAGTTGCACCATCAAATCCAAGGCCAGCCATCATATGATAAGGAAAAAGAAAAAGACCGGTTGTTTGAGCTTGGCTTGACGGACGCGTATAGCTTTCGGAAGTTCGAAACGATGCAAGCGCTGTTTGAAGCCGCGGATAAGTGCGACGCGGTGGCCAATAAGCGTTCTTATCAAGAAGAAGTTTCGAAAGATGAACTGCCATTAAAGGTGGCCTCAGCTATGTTTGCCCATTTTGCCGCCGCCGGCCGGGATCCGGAAACCGGTATGGATATGGTACACCGGGTGCTGAAGGTCAAATATCCCACCATACGTTTTGTCTGCCGCTATAGTACGGATGAAGAGAAATCCGAGAAAGACTACCCAGAAAACGTATCAGTTACCTATGAGGAAGTCATTTGAAATCCCGCTATATCGTCAGCGGCGTCGTCCAAAAGGGAACACAAGTGGTACTCGGGCGCAAAGCCAAGGGCCGGTTGCCGTACCCGGATACCTGGCACACCCCGGGCGGGGGAGTCGAAGACGCTGCTTTGGCCGCCAAGCTGTGGCAGCGCCAGGATTACGACAATGCCTACTTGCACGCGGAATTGCGCCGCGAGCTGCGTGAAGAGCTGGGCATTGAGGTGAAGAATATCCGCTGCGTCGTTCCTGAATACCTGGATGAGCCCCAAGAAGTGGACGCGCCTAATAAGCATGGGGAAATGGTTTATCATTACTGTTTGGAATACCTTTGTGAATATGACAGCGGTGAAATGAAGGCGGCGGACGATTTGGTTGAGGCGGTGTGGGTTGAAACAAATCAGCTGCATACCTACGAGTTAAGTCCACCTAGCCAAGCCCTCTATCGGGCTTTGGGGTGGCTGGCATTCCGTAATCCAGAGGGCCAAGTGGCAAGTCCGCTGGACGGCTTGCGCGTATGGGCGTTGGTTGGTACGGTCGGTTGGCAGGCCGCCGGTCCTTTAATTCTATTAGGTTTTGGAGGTGGGCTGCTCGATCGGCAGTTAGGCACAACACCTCTATTCCTTTTGGGTGGATGTGTTGTGGCAATTGCGTTATCATATGTACTCGTGCGAGGAACCGTCCGCCGGATGCAGGCCGAGGTAAACCGTCGCGCATCTAAAAGGAGCCTTTAGCGTCCATGAATGACGTCCACATTTCGCTGCCCTCGCAAACCGTCTTCCATATTGGCTCCTTTGCCGTAACCAACTCCATCTTGGCGGGTACGCTTATCACCGTTATTTTGGCAATCACCATGATAGTCATAGCTCGGCGGACTGTTGAGAAACCCGGCAGGGGACTGGGCTTTGTGGTTGAAACCGCCGTTGATGCCATTATTGAACAGATGACGACGGTATTTGAATCCCGCAAGCTTGCATTAAAGTACTTTCCGCTTATCGCTACCTTTTTCTTCTTTATTCTTGTCAATAACTGGCTGGGACTTATACCGGGATTTACCCATATTATGATTGATACTCCCGCGGGCGAGGTGCCGCTGTTTAGGCGGACGACCTCCGATCTAAATACCACCATTGCTCTGGCCTTAATCTCGTTCTTTGTCACCATGATTATTGGCTACCGTACACTGGGAGTGGGCGGCACGCTGAAGCGCTATTTTCATGGCGGACCAATAATGTGGGGAACCGGGGTTATGGAAATGGTTCTGGAATTCACCAGAATTCTCTCGTTTTCTTTCCGGTTATTTGGTAACATCTTTGCAGGCGAGGTATTACTCATCGTTATCAGTGGGCTGGTGCCAATACTTGGGCCAACGCCCTTTTTGGGTTTTGAGCTCTTCGTTGGAGCGGTGCAAGCTTTTGTGTTTAGTATATTAACGCTTGTCTTCATTAAGCTGGCAATAACGCCCGTGGCTGATGAGCATCAAGTAATAAAAGAAGCAGTAAAGGAGTAATAATGGCAGCAGAATATGCAATTGATCCAGAACAAGTCAGGAACCTAGCCGCCGGTTTGACGGTAGCTATCGGAGCCATTGGCCCGGGCATTGGAATAGGCTTAATTGGCGCTAAAGCTATTGAAGCGGTTGGGCGTAATCCTGAAACCCAAGGACGGGTTACCAGTCTCATGATTCTAACCATCGCGTTCACCGAATCATTGGCCATTTTCGCGCTGGTCTTTGGTTTTATAATTAAGTTTCTCGGGTAGCCCATGCCATTTCCGGTATTGTTTGCAGCGGAAACCCATAGCTCCGGCCTAGGCGCGCTTGGTATTAGTTTGCCGGCGCTCATTTTTGAATTAATTAACTTTGCAATCTTGTTTTGGGTGTTGCGCCGCTACGCTTATAAGCCAATTTTGGGCGCGCTCGAACGCCGCCGCAAAACAATTGAAGACAGCTTGAAAGCGGCCGCCGAGGCCCAAGCGGAAAAGGCAGCTATTTCTGAGCAACGCACGAAAATTTTGGCCGAAGCTAAATCCCATGCCGCCGAAATTATTTCTGAAGCCCGTCTTGAGGCCGAAAAGAAGAAAAATGGTATTATCTCGGAAGCTGAAAGTTCGGCCGAACATATTATTGAGCAAGCTAAGCGCGAAACCACGCGTCAGTTAGAGGCAGCTCGTAAAGAGCTGGCGTCAGAAGCCCGTACATTAGTAGTTGCCGCGACTTCCCGGTTGATTGAAGAAAAATTGGATGAAAAGCGGGACGCCGCGTTGCTGGAAAAAGCGTTTGTAGCGGCGGGACGCCGTGGCTAAAATTAGTCATCGCCGATTAGCCGCCGCCATGATCTCAATGCTTGAAGAGCATGAGTTAAGCGAGGTTGCTGGCGCGGCCGCCGCGGTTATGTCGGCCGGCGGTGCGCGGCCTCAGCTCGACCGTTTAATTCCGGAGCTGGAGCGTGAATTGGCCCAGACGAAAGGACATATTGTGGTACACGCTACCAGCGCGCACAACCTGCCCGACGGAATATTGGAGCGCTTCAGCCAGGAACTCGCTCATAAGCTAAGTGGTACCAGCTATGAGCTGCAATCCAGTATTGACCCCAAATTGCTGGGAGGAGCTCATTTAACCACCGCTGATGTTTCGCTTGATCTAACACTAGATAATCAACTACAAACCCTAAGGATATCTCATGGCTAAACTTACTATTTCCGACATTACCGCTGAACTGAAGACCGCTATCTCTAATTTGCCAAGCCCTGCCGAACTGAAGGGCCATGGGGTGGTTTCACGGCTTGGTGACGGGGTTGCAACTATCCAGGGTTTGCCGAAAGCCCAACTGGGTGAGGTGCTCGAGCTGAAGCAAGGAGGCGAAACCGCCACAGCATTAGTGCTCAACTTGCTTGAGGATGAAATAGGCGTTGTCCTGCTTGATGAGAACGACATGATTGGAGCCGGTGCTGAAGTCACCCAAACCGGGAAGCAGCTAACCGTTCCGGTAGGGGACGCCTTGCTAGGCCGGGTAATTGATCCATTGGGCCGCCCTTTGGATGGGTTGGGTGAGGTAAAAGCCAAGGAACACCGCCCCATTGAGAGCCCCGCGCCCGATGTAATGAGCCGGAAATCGGTACATGAGCCGGTTGCAACCGGGATTCTCGCGATTGACGGTATGGTCCCGATTGGCCGCGGCCAGCGCCAGCTCATTATTGGTGATCGCCAAACCGGCAAAACGGCCATTGCTTTAGATACCATGCTTAACCAGATGAAGCAGGGTAGCGGCATTATTTCAATATACGTTGCTATTGGCCAGAAACGCAGCACCATTGCCCGTTTGGTTGAGCGCTTACGCCAAGCTGAAGCCTTGGATTCAAGTATTATTGTGGCGACGTCAGCAACCGATCCGGTCACATTACAGTATCTTGCGCCTTACGCCGGCGCCTCAATTGGGGAATACATTCGCGACAACGGCGGCCACGCGCTGGCAATTTATGATGATTTAACCCGTCATGCCCAAGCGTATCGCCAAATGTCGTTATTGCTGCGCCGCCCTCCCGGCCGTGAGGCTTATCCCGGCGACGTGTTTTACCTGCATTCCCGCTTGCTTGAGCGGGCTGCCAAAATGAGCGACGAAAAAGGGGCGGGCTCTCTGACGGCGCTCCCAATTATTGAAACCCAAGCTGGCAATATCTCCGCCTACATCCCAACGAATGTAATTTCAATTACTGACGGACAAATTTTCTTAACGACCGACCTGTTTAACCAGGGTATCCGCCCCGCGATTGATGTTGGTAACTCGGTGAGCCGGGTTGGCGGCGCCGCCCAACCAAAAGCCGTTAAAAAGTTGGCGGGTCCGCTTCGGGTGAGCTTGGCGCAATACAACGAGGTAGCCGCTTTTACCCAGTTTGCCAGTGATCTTGATGAAGCCACGCGGGCCCAACTCGATCGCGGCCAGCGCTTGATTGAGCTGCTCAAGCAGCCGCAGTACCAGCCATTGAGCGTAGCTGAGCAATGCATCCTCCTGCTTGCCGGTACGACCGGGCCGCTCGATAAAGTTAAAGTTGAAGATATGGCCGAAGCCCGCGAAAGCCTTTTGAAAAACCTGGCTAAGCATCCCAAAGTTGCTGAATCAATCAATAAGTCTGGAGCGATTAGCGATGATGAGATGGAGAGTTTGAAGAAAATCATCAAAACCGCGTTGGCAGACCTAATACCCCACGAGGCTTCCTAATGGCTCAGATGCAAGAGTTGCAACGGCGGGTCCGCTCAATCAGCAACACCCGCCAAACAACCAAAGCGATGCAGCTTGTGGACGCCACGAAGTTGCGCCGGGCTCAAGCCGCTTCCAAGCGCTCGCGCAGTTATATTGAGGCCACCATGGCTACCCTGCAACGCTTGCTCAGCCAGGATATTGAGCAAAGTGACCTAACTCTGTGGAAGCGCGACAAGGTCCGCAGTGTTGCGATTATGGTAATTGCTTCAGACAGGGGATTGGCTGGCGCTTATAACCACAATGTGGCAGCCCGTCTCCGCTCGCAGGTTGCTCAATATGAGGAAAAGAAAGTTGAAGTTAAGCTCATCGCTATCGGTGCGCAGGCTATTCGGGTTGCCAAGCATTTAAAATACGCGACCATCCTTGAGCAAATTGTTGGCCGTTCCACCGATCCCGGCATAAACGACGTTAAGCCTCTGGCAGAATATTTACGTACCCAGTACGTTGAGGGCACCATTGACGCCATTGAAGTTATTTACACCCATTCCCACTCTGCATTGAAACAGGAAGTCCGTGTCTTGCCAATCTGGCCGGTAGATCTCAATACGGCGGGTCCTGCCGTGGTCGGCACCCCGCAAGTCCTCGACAAAGTCTCCGGGCAGCCGGGGTCCCCGCCTCACACGTCACCCGCGAATAGTCAAAAGCGACCTCATGTCATTGCCCTGCTGGAGCCCAGCGCCGAAGAGGTGGTGGATGTGGCATTGGAGCGCTTGTTTGACGCCTCAGTTTTAAATGCCGCCCAGGAGGCTGGCGTTAGTGAGCACGCTATGAGGATGCTGGCTATGCGTAATGCTACCGACAACGCCAGCGATTTAATTGACTCGCTTACCCTGCAAATTAACACTATCCGGCAGGCTGGGATCACCCAGGAAATCTCGGAAATTACCGGTGCCGCCGCTGCAATTGAGGAACAATAGGAGAATAATATGGCTACTACCACTGAAAAAACCCCACTTAAGACCGGAACTACCGGCAGCATTGTCCAGATTTTGGGTGTTGTTGTTGACGTGGATTTCGACACCAAACTGCCGGCAATTTATAACGCTCTGGAAATCGAACGTGAAGGCCGGGCACCAATTGTCCTTGAGGTTGCCCAGCACTTAAGCGGCCGTACCGTACGGGCTATTTCCTTAGCTTCAACCGATGGGCTATACCGGGGTCAGCCAGTAAAAGATACCGGAGCGCCAATTAGTATTCCCGTTGGAGAGGAAACATTGGGTCGGATGTTTAACGTCACCGGTGAGCCAATTGACGGCAAGGCCGGTAAGTTTACCAAGAAAGCCTCAATCCACCGTGAAGCGCCACTACTGACCGAGCAATCAGGACGCCAAGAAATCTTTGAAACTGGCATTAAGGTTATCGACCTGATCGCGCCAGTAGCGAAGGGCGGCAAGGTCGGCTTGTTTGGCGGAGCTGGCGTGGGAAAGACCGTTATCATCCAAGAGCTTATCCGCAATATCGCGGCCGAGCACGGCGGCAAGTCGGTCTTTGCCGGTGTTGGCGAGCGCACGCGTGAAGGCAATGATCTTTATTATGAAATGAAGGAGTCCGGTGTGCTGGAAAAGACCGCTTTGGTCTTTGGCCAAATGAACGAGCCACCCGGCGCCCGTTTACGCGTAGCCCTTTCCGGCTTAACGCTAGCAGAAGCCTTCCGTGACCAAGGACAAGATGTACTGTTCTTCGTTGATAACATTTTCCGCTTCACCCAGGCCGGTTCAGAGGTTAGCGCCTTGCTCGGGCGGCTGCCTAGTGCCGTTGGTTACCAGCCGAATCTAGCCCAGGAAATGGGTCAGCTCCAAGAGCGGATTACTTCCACAACGACCGGCTCAATTACTTCGGTACAGGCAGTTTATGTTCCGGCCGACGACTTTACCGACCCAGCACCGGCCACCACCTTCGCTCATCTTGATTCCACTATTGTGCTGGCCCGCGGTTTGGCCCAACAAGGCCTTTACCCGGCGGTTGACCCGCTTGATTCCACCTCAACCATGCTTGATGCCGACATCGTTGGCCAGGAGCATTATGATACTGCCCGCGAAGTCCAGCGCGTGCTCCAGCGTTACCGTGACCTCCAGGATATCATCGCGATTCTTGGAATGGACGAGTTGAGTGAAGAAGACCGGCTAACGGTGGCGCGGGCACGTAAAATCCAGCGCTTCCTCACTCAGCCGTTCTTCGTGGCTGAAGGCTTTACCGGAACGCCGGGAGCATATGTGAGTATTGCCGACTCGGTTCGCGGTTTCCGTGAAATCCTGGAGGGCAAGCACGACGATAAACCGGAAACCGCCTTCTTGCTTAAAGGTGGTATTGAAGAAGTTAAGAAAGGGTCGTAGTGGCAGGCACATTACAGTTTGAGGTGCTAACCCCTGGTGGACCGGTCTTTAATCAGGAGGTTCGCGAAGTTGTGGTGCCCACCACTGCTGGCTCTCTGGGAATTTTGCCGCACCACGCCCCGCTAGCCGCGGTGGCTAGTGCCGGTACGGTTGATATTCGCTATAAAGCTGAAGACCGCACCATGGACCATCTTGTCATTACGCGCGGGCTGGTTGAAGTTGATGGCGAGCGGGTAATCCTGCTGGTTGATGACGCCGCGCAGGTAGGGGATATTGATGAGTTCAATGAGCGCCAAAAACTTGCCGAGGCCGAAGAGCGCCTTAAGTCGTCTCAAGAAGATCGGGATATTGCCGCTGCCCAGGCCGACATCCTTCGCTCCACCACATGGCTGGACGCTTCCAAGCGGCACAAGTAGAGAAGAAGTATCTGCGTTATAATAACTATATGTCTTCCGTTGTCCCGCTCCAGCACCATAGTTATGATCTGCTGATGAGGCACAAAAACCCGCTAGCGTTGCGGCTTAATGACGCCCACCATCAGCAACTTCAGGTTGGTAGTTTGGTTGAATACAGCGGGCATAATACGGTTATGGATCGTCAACGCTTTAAAGTGGTTGACCGCATGGAGCATCCCACAATCCACCAAGCGGTTGACCAGATCCAGCATTCCAACTTAAGTACACGCGACAAAATCCAAATGAAAAATTCTTTTCTTGATCTTCATGGCCCTGGTGCCGAAAGCCATCCGGTGGTTTCATTGCATCTCGCGCCCCATCCGATGCCGCGGAGCTTCGGTGGTGCACCAAGCCATCTAGGGTAATTATTGGCCAACCAAAAGCCCGCCTTAATAACAGAGTTTCAAAACCACGTTTGGGACTATTACCGCCACCAGCGGCGGCCCATGCCTTGGCGCGACCAGCCGACACCCTTCCACGTGGTAATCTCTGAAGTTATGTTACAGCAAACACAGGTAGCGCGGGTACTGCAAAAATACCCCGCATTTATTGCTGAATTTCCCGACTTCCACCGGTTGGCAACAGCCCGGACCGCTAAGGTGCTATCGGCTTGGCAAGGCATGGGCTATAATCGCCGGGCACTTAATTTGCAACGCTTGTCCCAGATTGTTGTTCAAAAGCATCGGTCCATATTTCCGGACGACCCGGCTAAACTCATTTTGTTTCCAGGAATTGGCCCCGCCACCGCCGGATCTATCGCGGCCTTCGCGTTTAACCAGCCAGTAGTATTTATTGAAACCAACATTCGGAGGGTTTTTATTTATCATTTTTTTCCAAACGCAGACACGGTTAGCGACACGGAACTTATGCCCCTAGTTGAAGCGGCGCTGGATAAGTCCAGCCCGCGCGAATGGTATTACGCGCTTATGGATTACGGAACCCATCTTGCTAAAACAGTCCCTAATCCCAACCGCCGCAGTCAGCACTATAACCCTCAGCCGAAGTTTGAAGGCTCCGACCGCCAGCTCCGCGGGCGGCTTATTCGCTTGCTGCTTGAGTTTCCAGTGCTTACCGGCCAAGCCATAATGCAGCATTTTCCTGATGAAAACCCCGAGCGGGTTACGAGGTTGTTGGAACAACTGACAAAAGAAGGCTTTTTTAAGCAACATTAATTTTCCGATAAAAAGCTTTCTTAAAGTAAGGGTAAAAGGTATAAATGAAAGCCTTGCGCTTAGGGCTTCCTTTTGCGCAGGATCCCATCCAAACACATTCCTCTGACCGGTTGTCATCGCGACATAACGGCTATGAATGTCAAACGCGAGTGAGGAACATTTGATGTCTCCACCGGCACCACCTTCCGTTTCACCGGGAGGTACCGGCTCTTCCTCCGCACCTTCCAAGAGGAGTCCGGCAACAGCCAGAAGGTTCGATCAGGGCCGCCTCGCGGCAGTCGTGAGAGAACTTCGTTCACGCCCTTCCACCTCGAGGGGCAGTCGGATGCCTGCAGGACCCTCTGCGGGGCCATGAACACATCAATCTGCTGAAGCTTCCGCAGCTTCAACTCGCGCCCACGACCATCTGCCTCCCTCGCGGGGCAGGTGGTCGTAGCACGCACTTATTTTCACATTCCGTGTTCGTATTTTGTTCGTTTACTGGTATAATACTCCTATGAACGACGTGGAGCAGGTCAAAGAACGCTTAGATGTGGCGGAAGTTATTGGCGGCTATATTCCGTTAAAACAAGCGGGGCGCAACCTTAAAGCGCCCTGTCCCTTCCACCAGGAAAAATCGGCAAGCTTTATGGTTAGCCCGGAAAAGGGGATTTGGCATTGTTTCGGCTGTAACGCCGGCGGCGACATAATTACTTTTGTTATGCAGTACGAAGGCCTGGAGTTTCGTGACGCGTTGGGATTGCTGGCCCGCAAAGCCGGGATTGAGCTGAAAGAACGCACTCCAGCCAGTGCTGAAGCGAAACAGGTACAGAAGCGCTCGCGTGAAGCCCTGGAATGGGCTGTTAGATATTTTCAGGCATCACTAGTCAAAAATCGCTCGGCACTAGAATACGCCACTAAGCAACGCCACCTTAAAAAGCAGACGGTTATTGATTTTCAAATTGGCTACGCGCCGGACGACTGGAATGCACTGGGCCAGTTCCTGCTAAAAAAAGGTTTTAGTCCGCTCGAGCTTATTAAAGCCGGCTTAGTTGGGCAAAAAAGCGGTAGCTCCACTATTTATGACCTTTACCGTGGACGCCTGATGTTCACCATTTGCGACGCCGCGGGCGCTCCCGTGGGCTTTACCGGTCGGGTACTTGATGACGACCAAATGCCGAAATATCTTAATACGCCCCAAACCGACCTTTATGATAAAAGCCGGATTATTTTTGGTCTCCATCTAGCAAAGGCAGCCATTCGCGAGCATGACGAGGTGGTTATTGTGGAGGGCAACATGGATGTCGTGGCTAGCCACCAAGTGGGTGTGAAGCAAGTTGTGGCGGTCAGCGGCACCGCCTTTACGCTTGATCAGCTTAAGGCTCTTGGCCGCCTGACCAAGAACATTAAAATTTGCTTTGATGCCGACGCCGCTGGATTACGCGCGACTGAACGGGCCATCGAGCTCAGCCAAAAGCTGGGATTAACCCTTTCAATGGTTCGGCTTCCCCAAGGCAAAGATCCTGATGACTTGATCCAAAAAGATGTTCAGGCGTGGCAAAAAGCGATCGGGGATGCCGAATATGTGCTCGATTATTTGTTCGCTCAAGCGGAGGAGGTATATGAACTTTCTACCATCACGGGTAAGCGTCAATATGGCGAACGTGTAGCTGCAAGCTTGCAGCGGCTTGCGGATCCGGTTGAGCAAGGGCATTATATTGAGCGCCTAACCCAGAAACTTGAAATCAGCCAAGAGTCAGTTCGGGAGAAAATCAAGAAAGCTGAAACCGGAACCACAGATCTTATAAGCAGCCAGCGTCCAGCGGTTACCATCATCAAACCGGCATCAAAAACCGCTCGCCGGTTGCTCGAGGAATCGGTCCTGGCTATCAATTTGGCATTTCCTGAAGTCCGCAGCAGCCTTGACGATCTAACATTAGCCCATTTTGCCGACCCGGATCACCAGGCTATCCTAGACATGCTGCAGCAACTAGCCCGAGCCCCTGCAAGCGACGTGGCCGCTGGCTTGCCAAGTGCCGCTGATTATGTAAAAATACTTGCACTACGGGGCGAGGAAGAATTTAGCTCATTCGCTCCCGCAGAACGCAGTTTTGAAGCATTTCAACTGGCAGGACGTCTGCGAATAGTTACGAACAAAGATACGAAGACCAAGCTCAGCCACAAGTTACGCGAGGCTGAGGATAAAGGCGACGCTGATTTGGCTAAGCGCCTATTGGCCCAGTACCAAACACTTATAACCGAAGACGATTAAGGAGAATTTTTTGGCCAAAAAAGCTGCACCGATTACTGAAGAGCGGGAACATCATTATTCCCCAGCAGTCGAAAGATTATTACAAAAAGGCAAAGAACAGGGGTTTGTTACCCAGCAAGAGGTTTCCCAGGTTATTCCCGACGCGGAAGACAACCTGGAGGAGCTTGATGAACTGTACGCCGGACTTATGGAGGCCGGGGTAGAATTAACCGACCAAAAAGACCGCTTGATTTGGGAAGGGGAGGAAGAAGATGAAGCCTCCCCCAAGGAAAGCGACGATTATGTTAAAGATATCGCTGATGACTCAGTGCGCTTGTACCTGCGCGAAATTGGCCGGGTTCCCCTCCTAACCGCGCTGGAAGAGGTTGAACTTGCCAAACGCATTGCCAAGGGCGATAAGGCTGCCAAAGACAAGATGGTTGAAGCAAACCTCCGCCTGGTCGTTTCAATTGCCAAGAAATACATTGGCCGCGGCCTTGACCTGCTTGACCTAATTCAAGAAGGTTCCAGCGGTTTGCTACGGGCTGTTGAGAAGTTCGATTATACTAAAGGATTTAAATTTTCAACCTACGCCACGTGGTGGATTCGCCAGGCTATTACCCGCGCCATTGCCGACCAGGCCCGAACCATTCGTATCCCGGTGCATATGGTTGAGACCATAAATAAGTTGATCCGCACCCAACGCCGCTTAGTCCAGGAGCTGGGCCGCGAACCCTTACCGGAAGAGATTGCCGTGGAGATGGAGATTGAGGTTGAAAAGGTCAACCATATCTTAAAGATCAAGCAGGATATTGTATCGCTTGATTCCACCGTTGGTGATGATAAAGATTCAACCTTAAGTGAATTTATTGAAGATGAAGACCGGCCGACACCACCGGAAGTGGCTGCCAATCAACTGCTTAAAGAACAGGTGGCTAGTGTTCTGAGCCTACTAACACCACGTGAACAGAAAATTTTACGTATGCGTTTTGGTCTCGAGGATGGCAAAAGTCATACCCTTGAAGAAGTTGGCTTGGAGTTTGGGGTTACCCGTGAGCGCATCCGCCAAATTGAAGCTAAAGCTTTGATGAAGCTGCGCCGCCACCGTGAGAGCAAGAAGCTGAAAGACTACCTGGCTTAAGGTTTTCGGCCGACTGAGTCGTGATGAAGATGAAAATGAAGCAACGGCTTTTGCAACACGTAATATAGGTTGGCCAAAGTTGGCATCAATATAGCATCAAATTTGCATCACTTTAGTGGCAAATTTGATGCACATCTGCCGCTTCTTTCACTCAATCTAATCTTATCTGATAAAATGGGTAAATGAATCAACCAGAAACACCTGACCAAAATCCACACATTATTGGCATTGCCGGCTACTTTGGTGCCGGCAAGGACCGCTTTGCTGAAATGCTGAAAGAGCAGCTGGAAAGCCGCGGACACAAGGTTGGTATGGTGTCTTCGGGTGACCTGATCCGCCAGTACGTGCGCGACCACGATCTTGGTGACCCGTCCGACCGGAATGTGCTGCGCAAGACCGTTGACGAAGTGGGTGCCGAGCACGGTTATACCTACTGGCTTGAGCAATCAATTCATCAGGCAGCTGAAGCAGGAACCGACATCCTGCTGTATCCGGGATTGCGCCAGAAAGTCGAGGCCGACTACATCCATGAGCGGGGTGACACGATCATTGCAATTGATGCACCGGTTGAAATCCGCTATCAGCGGGCGCAAGCCCGGGGTCGGGCAGGGGATGACGTCAGCTTTGAAACCTTTAAAGCCACCGAAGAAGCCGAGCGGGCTGGTAGTGCGCAGCAGATTGAGGCGGTTATCCAAGCGGCTGATACCACCATTAGCAACGATGGCACGCTGGAGCAGCTTGAGGCGGTAGCCGTGAAAATCGCGGACGCTTACCCCCAAAAGCCGCACCCCCACTACGCCGCCAGCCAGCTTTGATAATCTTACCTACGCTATACTATCCCTATGAGTAAAAAAGACCGCTTAGTCCTGGTTGATGGGAGTGCTGTGTTTCATCGCGGCTACCACGCCATTCCGCACCTTTCCAACGCGGAGGGCATACCTACCAACGCTACCTATGGCTTCACCATGATCCTGCTTAAGGTGTTATCCGACCTAAAACCAAAATACGCGATTGTCACCTGGGACAAATCGAGTGATACGTTCCGCAAAGAAATGTACCCGGAATACAAGGCTACCCGCAAAAAGCAGCCCGACGACCTGTATGCCCAAATACCTTACACCCGCCAGGTCACCGAGGCATTGGGCTTGCCGTGGATCGAGCTGGACAACTACGAAGCCGACGACATTATTGGTACGCTTGGCCGTCAGGCCGAACAGCAAGGCTTGGAAACCATTATTGTAACCGGCGATCTTGATGAACTGCAGCTGATCGATGAAAACACCAAGATCTACACTATGAAGCGCGGTTTTACCGATACCGTTATTTATGGATTACCTGAACTCAAAGAACGCTACGGGGTTGATCCCAAGCAGTTCATTGACCTTAAAGCCTTAAAGGGTGATGCCAGCGACAATATTCCCGGCGTCGCGGGAGTAGGGGAGAAAACCGCCAAAGACCTCATCGTAACCTACGGTAGTTTGGATGGCGTGTATAACAATTTGGATCAGCTGAAAGGCAAGCTCAAAGAGCGCTTGGAAGTGAACAAAGATATGGCCTATTTAAGCCAAAAGCTTTCCACCATTGTCTGCGACGCGCCTATCAACCTGGACTTACAGCCGGCCGAGGTTGGCCAGTATAACAAGCAACAAATTCAGGAACTGTTTCGGCGGATGGAGTTTAAGGCCTTGCTCACCAAGCTGCCTCCAGAGATGACGGTATCAGCTCCCAACCTCTTTGATGGTCCCGGGGTAGAGGTGCCGGCAAAGCAGCGTGTGCACTTGGAAAACGCATCTTATACGGCTATTACGACCGAAGCGGCATTAACAAGACTCGCTGAACGCCTTCAAGCTAGCAAGGAGTTCGCGTTCGACACTGAAACCACGAGCGTGAATGAAATGGAGGCCGAGCTGGTTGGCATTTCAGTCAGCTTAAAAGAGGCTGAAGCCTACTACATTCCGGTTGCGCACAAAAAGGGTTCACAGTTGAATAAAAAAGTAATTCTGGATGCGTCTGCGCCCGGCCTTTGAAGACCCCGACATTGGCAAGATCGCGCACAATGCCAAATACGACTACAAAATTCTTGTTCGCCACGGGATCACGCCGAGCCCCATTTCGTTTGACACCATGATCGCGGCTTTTTTGCTGAATCCGCTGGGCCGTTCCCAGTCATTGGACGACCTGGCGTATAAAGAGTTTGGCATTGAAATGATCCCGATTTCTGAGGTAATTGGCAGCGGCCGGACTCAAATTACCTTTGATGATGTCGCCATTGATGAGGCTACTACCTACGCCGCCGAAGACGCCGATATAACCTGGCGGCTGTTTCAAAAAATGGAACCGGAGCTGAAGGAGCAGGGCTTTGACCGGATCGGCAAAGCCACCGAGTGGCCGTTAATTGAAATACTTGGGTCAGATGGAAATAGCGGGCATTGAACTTGATAGCGCTTTCCTTAATAAGTTTAATGAAAAGTTAACCAAGGATTTGGCAAAGCTGGAAGAGCAAATCTGGGAAGCCGCCGGACAGAAGTTTAATATCGCTTCTCCGGCCCAACTGTCCGACATTCTTTTCAACCAGTTGAAGCTTCCTTCGCATGGGGTGAAAAAAGGCAAAACCGGCGGCCTTTCTACGGCTGCTCACGAGCTAGAAAAGCTACAAGACGCGCATCCGATCATACCAATGATTTCCAGCTATCGGGAGTTTGCCAAGTTGCAATCAACCTATGTTGAAACACTGCCCAAGCTGGTTGATAAAAACAATCGCATCCATACCCGCTTTAACCAAACCATTGCCCAAACCGGACGGCTTAATTCTACCGACCCCAACTTGCAGAACATTCCGGTCCGCACCGAAATTGGCCGCGAGATCCGTAAAGCTTTTGTAGCGCCAAAAGGGCCGCGTATTCATTAGCGCCGACTATTCGCAAATTGAATTGCGCATTGCCGCCGCCCTCAGTAAAGATAAAGGCATGATTGAAACCTTCAAGAAGGGGATCGACCTGCATCAGCAAACCGCCGCCGAGATGTTTGGGGTGCCGCTGGATAAGGTTACGCCGGAGCAGCGCTACAGCGCTAAAACCATTAACTTTGGCGTCTTGTACGGCATGAGTCCGCATGGGTTAAGTGTAGCCACCGGTATCAGCCGTGAAGAGGCGGTGCAGTTCATTGAGCGCTACTTTGAAATCCGCAAAACCCTAAAAGAATATATTGAAGGATTAAAAGAGTTCGCCCATAAGAATGAGTACACCGAAACCTTACTGGGGCGCAGGCGACCTTCACCGGAAATTAACTCAAATAACTTTTTAATCCGCAACGCCGCGGAACGGGTAGCGGTGAATGTGCCTCTTCAAGGCACCGCCGCCGATATCATCAAGCTGGCGATGATTGCCCTGGTACCCAAACTGCCCGAAGGCGCTATGCTACTCCTGCAAATCCATGACGAACTGATCGTTGAGGCTGAGGAAAGCCAGGCCGAAGAAGTATCATACCTCATGCGCGACACCATGGAAAACGTCTATGATCTTGGCGTGCCAATCGCGGTAGATACCAAAGTGGGCAAAAGCTGGGGCGACTTGTAGGTAGCTCTAATAAAAAGCATCTTTAAAGCAATTCGTTCTGTGACTATCACCAGCGTAAGCATTGCGCATAGCTGGAGAGAGGACTATAAATAAAGTATGGGTGGAGCACAATGCTTTTACCTCGACGACGATTCCTAGGAGGGATCACCATGACAGCTACAGCACTCCCCGCAACCGCGGAGAGCACGTACATCGAGACGCCGGAGCTCAGCAAGGTGCTGCAGGCCGCCGCCAGCCAGATCTTGGTCGAACTCGACCGAGCAAGGGATCTGCCTGAGGACTGGCTGCATCGCCTCGCGACCACCGACACGCTTGACGACGTGATCGAGGGCATCCTCAACGACCTCCAGGTGGAGGAGGTTCTCGCGATCATCGAGCAGTTCAACATCAGCCGCATCGGCGCCGACAAGGAGAAGGCGCTGCCCAAGGCAGTTAACGACGGTGTGGTCGTCTGCCTTACGGTTGCGCTGCGTAAGCGCCTCCTCCAGAGGAAGCCGAACATCAGGCGCCGGATCTCCAGCAACGACTCCAAGTGGAGCGCGACGGTCAACAGCGCTGTCCCCACCGCTGTTGCCGCGGCTGCCTGATGGATCTTCCGATCCGGTCGTCGTCATCACGGCACGGACGCCCTCTCGGTGTCCGTGCCGGAAGGCGCACTTATTTAAGTAACATTCGTACCAGGTTACAATACTCCTATGCCGGAGTTACCAGAAGTTGAAACCATCCGTCTTGGATTACAGCAGAACATTGTTGGGCTGAAGTTTACCGATATTGAAGTGCTGCACCCGAAGTCGTTCCAGTCGTCGGCTGAATTAGCCGATGCTCAGGCGATTGGCGCCACATATCACCAAGATCGGCCGCAAGGGTAAAGTCTTAATTATTGAACTTGATACCGGCTATAGCTTACTGTTCCATCTGAAAATGACTGGCCAAATGGTGTTGGTTAAGTCGGGAGGAGAGCGTTACGCCGCCGGCCATCCTACTAAAAGCATGGCCGATCAGCTACCGGATAAAAGTACCAAAGTTATTTTTAGGTTCAGTGACGGTTCAATATTGTACTTCAACGACCAACGAGTCTTTGGCTGGGTAAAATTAGTGTCCAACCCTGATGTATTGCGCGATAGCCTAATTGCCCGGTTGGGACCCGAACCGCTGACCGAAGCCTTCGAGCTAGTTCCGTTTTCAGTTATCTTAAAACGCCGTAGCGGTTCACCGGTTAAGGGTGTGATCTTGGATCAGTCAACCGTTGCAGGGGTGGGCAATATCTACGCCGACGAGTCTCTGCATTTGGCTAAAATCCATCCCGCCCGGCTGGCTGGAAGCTTGTCTAAAGTTGAAGTTCAGCGCCTCTATGAAGCCATAAAAGCCATTATTGCTCTTGGTGTAGAGCACGGTGGTACCAGCTTTACCTCTTATGTGAACGCGCTAGGCGGCAAAGGAGACTACCTCCAAAATGCCCGGGTGTTCCGCCGCCAGGGGCTAACCTGCCCGGTGTGCCAAAGCGTGATTATCAAAACCCGGGTGGCGGGCCGGGGCACGCATTTGTGCCCCCAATGTCAAAAGCTGAAGCTTTCTCGGAGTGGTACACTTACAGGATGATCTTTTTCTTTTATGGGCCTAACACCTATGAAGCCCGGCAGCAAATTAGCAAGCTCATGGCAGACTATGAACAAAAGTCTGGGAGCAATTTTGGACTGGAGCGGATTGATGGTGCTAAGGTTAAAGCCGATGAGTTTCAAAACGCGTTGCAGGCAGCCCCATTTCTGGCAAACAGCCGCTTGGTAATTATAGAGGATCTTGGTGCAAATAAGGCGGTTGCCCCAAAAATCGGCGACTATCTGGAGAATATTCCCAAAACCACCATCGCGGTGTTTTACGATCCCCAGGTGGACCAGCGGACAACTTATTTTAAAACTATGAGCAGCAAAGGTAAGGCGGTAAAGTTTGAAATGCTGGCGCCAGCCAAACTCCAGGGCTGGGTAACCCGGCAGGCGCGGGAAGCGGGGGCGGAAATTGAACGGTCCGCACTGGCTCGGTTGTTGGAGCTGGCTGGCGATGACCAATGGCGGCTGAGCAACGAGATCGCCAAGCTAGTCGCGTACCGTTCGCTTATTACTTTTGAAACGGTGAACGAGCAGGTGGAAGAGGGAAATGTTGAAACCATTTTTAACTTGGTTGAAGCCATGACTGCCGGCAAAATTAGCGAAGCGCTCCAAGGCTACCATAAGCTGCGGCAAGATGGCCAGCATGAAGTTTATATGTTGAGTATGGTTATTTGGCAGCTGCGTAATCTCTTAATAGCCAAGACGGCCGGATCAATGTCCTCGTCCCAGCTGGCAAAGGCCGCCGGTATGTCGCCTTATGTGTCTGGCAAAATGCTGGCCAAACGGCATTTATTCACCGAAGAAGCTTTGAAGGAAGCTTTTTTAGAGGCGGTTGATACCGATTATCAAATTAAATCCGGAGCTGGGGTTGCGGAAGTCTTGGTTGAGCAGTTGATTTATAAAGTTGCGGGACGGGTTAAAGCCTAAGAATTCTCGCCGCTATCCTTTATCTCGGTTAGCAGCGCGTCAACTTCAGCACTCATTTCATTAATTTTATTGAGTTCGCCCCGAGCCAGCCAAATATTATCGGGCGTAGTAGCGTAATCGCGTAGTAACTTCACATGTGCCACGAGCTGCTCACAGCTATCTAAAAGTTTACTTTGGGCGTCTTCGGCGCGCTTAGGCACCTTTTTTAGGCTTAGCTTTTGCAGTTGGCTTTTTGGCAGGAGCTTTAGCCTCGGCTTTGGGAGCGGCCTTGGCCTTAGTTGGCTTTTTGGCTGACTTAACCGGAGCCTTAGCTTTAGCAGCCGGCTTGGCGCCAATAGTATTAGCCTGCTTTTGAAGACGGGATTTACGGCGGGCAGCGGTGTTACGGTGGAGGGTACCTTTTTTAACGGCTCGGTCAATTTCAGAGATAGCCGCGGTTAAGGTTTCGGCTGTGGATTTGGCATCCCCAGTCGCTAACGCATCAGTAAAGGCGCGCACATCCTGGTGGATTGCTCGTTTAACTTGCAGGTTGTGGCTGCGGCGCTTAGCCGATTGCTTGACCCGTTTAATTGCAGATTTGATAATTGGCATAACAGATGAGACTATAGCGGAAAAAGCGAGTGCTGTAAAGGTATTATGCGGTGTATTTGCTGGTTGGCGCGCCGTGGTAGAGCTTTTCGAGGCATATATCAGCTAGCGCTAGCTAAGCAATCCTATGCCCGAAAAGTTACTACCCGGTAAGCAAAGCACAACAGCTATTGACAGATAGGCGTTTTTTTGATACAATAGTAAAAATCTGTGAGCGTATTATGGATAAAGAATTAACTCCCAAACAACAAACTTCCGAAGCCATCCGCCAAGCGGAAACTATCCTGTTAATTACCGGCCAGCACCCGAATATTGACCAGGTAGCCTCTACTATTGCCCTGGCGGCTATCTTGCGTAAGTTTGGCAAGAAAGTTACCGCGGTGATCAGCGACGACATTCCGCCCGCATCGCGCTTTTTGCCAACCAACTTGATGGAGCGGGATTTGGGCGCGATGCGCGACTTTATTGTCCAAATTGACCTTGCCAACGCCGAAGTCGATAAGTTGAAATACGTTATTGAGGGCGGCAAGCTGAACATAAATGTCACGCCGCTTTCCGGCGGCTTTAGCCAGCGTGATGTAAGCTACAGCTACGGCGACCTGCATTTTGACCTGGTAATCGTCCTTGGCGTGGCATCATTCAGTCGGATCGATAAGCTTTATACTCAAAACCTTGAGATGATGCGCCAGATCCCCTTGGTTAATATTGATTTCCACCGTATTAACGAGCAGTATGGCGCTATCAACCTTTTGGAAACGTCGGCGGCCAGTTTAGCTGAAATTTTAATCGCGCTGGCCGAATCGCTGCAGTCTGGACTTATTGATGCCGATATTGCCACTACTATGCTGACCGCGCTCTACGCTTCCACCGACCGCTTCACCGCTGTGCATACCACCGCAAAAACCATGACGGTGGCAGCCCAAATGGTTGCCGGCGGGGCCGACCAGCAAAAAGTAGTTAAAAATCTCTTTTCAAAAGGCGACCGGGGAGAAAAGAAGTCTTCGGGCGGGCAGCCTTCACCAATATCTAAGCCGCCTGCTAATCAACCGGCTCCGGTAATACCTTCTGTCGACTCTGAAAGCCCAGCCGACCAAAAGCCGCCCATGCGACTACAGCACTTAATTAACCCTGAGCCGGGCGCTGTCCTTTCAATACGCCGTCCGCAACCAGCCGCGGAGACCCCGCGGGCTCTGCGCGATGCGGCCGCCTCGGCAATGCCCGATTCCGAGCCGTTACCGACCCGGGAGGCTCTTGTGCCAGAGCAGCTTGCGCCGCCCACAAAACCGGCGGTTCTTGAGAACCCCGAGCCTAAGCTTCAGCTTGAAGCGCCATTACCGGCTGCTGAACCCCTGCCAGCCGTCCCGCCTCAACCCGACGTGCCGGCGGAGCCCGAGGCGGTCATGGAAGACCTGCTGCCCCCCCAGCATATTGAGCTTTCAACTTCCTCGGATGGTTCCGGGAAAACACCGTTACAGGTCAATCCGCTAACCCCTAATGCTGAGCCTGAGCCTTTGATCAATGATTCGGGCCAGCCGCCAAAGCCCCCCGCCTCACCCACCACCAAGTCCGCAAACCCCACCAATAACCCGATATTTGCCCAACGACTTGATGAGTTTGAGTATTAAAAAAACAGAAGTTCCCGCCGATCTGAGCGGTGTGCTCTTAATTGATAAGCCGGCCGGTATCAGTTCCTTTGATATTATTAGAAGCTTGCGCCGCCAAACCGGGGTTCGCAAAATTGGCCATGTTGGCACTTTGGACCCGGCAGCTACCGGCTTAATGATTATGCTGTTTGGAAGTGCCACCAAACAGGCGCGTCATCTAGTGGGACTGGATAAGCTCTACCAGGGTGAAATAACCTTGGGCGCGACTTCCTCAACCGGCGACCGGGAGGGCACCATAACCAAAGCCGATTCGCGCCAGCCTTCCCGGGCGGATGTGGCAGGTGCTTTAACTGCGCTAACCGGTGAGATTAGCCAAATTCCTTCCGCCTATTCGGCAATTAAAATTGGGGGAGTGCGCGCCTACAAGTTAGCCCGTAAAGGCAAAGAGTTTCTTATGCCCCCCAGGCACGTTACCATTCATAAGCTTAAGCTGCAGGCCTATAATTATCCGGTTGTGGGCATCGAGGCTGAGGTTTCAAGCGGCACCTATATCCGTTCCCTGGCCGTAGATGTTGGCCATAAGCTTGGGACGGGCGCCTACTTAAGCCAGTTGCGGCGAATGCAGATTGGAAAATTTAGCGTAACCGACGCGTATCGGCTTTCTGACGTTCAATCCGCCACACTTAAGAGCCAACTCAACGCCGGACTTGATTTAACAAAAAAGTAAGAAAAGAAGCGTATAATAAAAACATTATTTTATTCCTTCCATCCTTCAAGAAACAGACTTGTTTGTTCGCATAATGTTCATTAGCATGGAAGTGAAGGTATGCCACTACCATTAAGCAAAGGAGCTTGTTATGGCCTTAACGGCAACCGACCTTAGTAATATAAAAGTTAGCATAGCTGATGTGGTTCAGCCTGGTTTTGATGAGCTCAACCAACGCTTTGACGAAACCAATGGCCGCCTTAGTCAATTTAAGGCTGAATTCGATAGTTTCGCGGCCGCTACCCAGCGAAAATTCCATACCGCCTTTACCGATATTGCCATCACCCGCGAGGACCTTCATGTCGTGAAACAGATGGTAACCGAGCATGGTTTTCGCTTGGCCAGGCTAGAGCAAAAAGAAAGCCGCGAGGAGTAATTGCCAGATCAGTTTCTTGCGTTACACCCTCTATTTTGGTACCATTACTGCGCAATGCTAAAAAACGACATTAAGCAAAAGGTCATTACCGACCACCAAGCCCATAAGAAAGATACCGGTTCCCCGGAGGTTCAAGTTGGGATTTTTACCAAGCAGATTCAAGAACTTACTAAACATCTCCAATCCCATAAGAAGGATGAGCACTCCAGGCGCGGTTTATTAAAGATGGTGGGTAAGCGCCGCCGGTTGCTGGATTACTTAAGCAAAAATGACGCTGACCGTTACCGTTTATTAATCAAGAAACTCGATCTGCGCCGGTAGTTTGGTTGCGGCGGGGCGCTTTTTACGAAAAGAAGCGTCAGGCTGCGCCCGAAGTGGGGCGAAGCAAATAATGTAACATACGTGACAGAGCTTTGAATCCGATCGTCGCAATCGGACTCTTATCCTTGGAACGTATGTAGAAATGGAGCGTATGGCACATCAAGAAATCATCCACCCTTTTGGTGGAAAGGTGCAACAGTTCGAAGCCGACTTTTGTGGGCAAAAGCTAACAATTGAAACCGGGAAAATCGGGTTTTTAGCCGATGGCGCGGTTACGGTTCGCTACGGCGACACCATGGTGCTAGGAACGGCCGTGATGTCAAACCAACCCCGGGAGGGAATTGATTTCTTCCCGCTGCTGATCGACTATGAAGAGCGGATGTACGCCTCGGGCAAGATTTCCGGCAGCCGATTTATTAAGCGAGAAGGCCGGGCTAGTGAAGCGGCTACGCTGACCGCCCGCTTAATCGACCGCCCGGTGCGGCCGCTTTTTCCAAAAGGTTTTCGCAACGATGTCCAGGGTGTTGCCACGGTCTTAAGCGCTGATCTTGTGTATAGCCCCGATATTATTGCAATGATTGCTATTTCCAGCGCCCTCACCATATCCGGTGCGCCGTTTGAGGGGCCAATTGCCGGAGTGCGGGTGGGCCGGATTGATGACAAGTTGGTGGTTTACCCGACTTCGGCCGAAATGACCGTTAGCGACCTAGACCTGGTTGTGGCTGGCACAAAAGATTCTATTATGATGGTGGAAGCGGGAGCTAATGAGGTTGATGAGGCTACTATGATCGAGGCGATTGAACTCGCCCATAAAGCCATTCAGCCAGTTATTGAACTGCAAGAGCAGTTGAAGAAGGCGGTTCAGGCAACCTCCAAGCCTTACGAGCTGCATCTGCATAATAAAGAAGCCGAAGCAGTACTCAAAGATTATTTGAAAGACAAATTAGGTGAAGCGGTCAGGCATGAAAACCAGTATTTGCGTCATGACGCTGTTAAAAACCTGCGCCATGAAGTAGTGGCCAAGTTTGGCGGAGAGGATGGCCAGTTTAATTCTGATGATCTGGAAACCGCTTTTGAAAAAGTGATTGATGGGGAGATCCGCCGGGCAATCCTGGACGACCAAGTTAGGCCTGACGGGCGCGGACCAGAAGACATTCGTCCGATTAGCGCGCAGGTGGGGATAATTCCGCGGACCCACGGTTCCGGGCTGTTTACCCGCGGCACGACCCAAGTGCTCAATATCACAACCTTAGCCTCAACCAGCTATGCCCAGATCCTTGATACCATGGAAATGGATACCACCAAGCGCTATATGCATCACTACAACTTCCCGGGATACTCAACCGGAGAGGTCCGTCCCATGCGCAGCCCCGGCCGCCGTGAGATTGGTCATGGCGCGCTGGCGGAACGGGCACTAGTACCTGTGATTCCGGCCGTTGAAGATTTCCCCTATACTATCCGGACCGTTTCCGAAGCGGTCAGTTCCAATGGTTCAACCTCGATGGCTAGTGTTTGCGGCAGCACTCTAAGCCTCATGGACGCCGGGGTGCCTATAAAGAAGCCGGTAGCCGGTATTGCGATGGGGCTAGTTCGCGGCGAAAAGAATTACGTGATCCTCAGTGATATCCAGGGGGCGGAAGACTTCGCCGGCGACATGGACTTCAAGGTAGCCGGTACCGACGACGGGATTACAGCCCTCCAAATGGACATAAAGGTTAAAGGTATAACCCCGGAAATTATGCAAAAGGCGCTCGCCCAGGCTCTGGGCGGACGTGCCCATATCATGGCAAAAATGCTGGAAGTAATCGGCGCGCCGCGGGCTGAGTTAGCCCCTCACGCCCCGAGGATTTCCAAAATAATGATTCATCCCGATACGATTAAAGATGTGATTGGTAAAGGCGGTGAAACAATCAATAAGATCATTGCTGAAACCGGCGTTGAAATTGATATTGAAGACAGCGGTTTGGTTATGATCGCTTCAACCAGCGCTGAAGCTGCCAACGACGCGATCGCGTGGGTGCAGCGTCTAACCGCCCGTCCTGAAGTTGGCAAGCTTTACACCGGCCGGGTGGTCAAAATTATGGAGTTTGGCGCGTTTGTTGAAGTTATGCCAGGAAAAGACGGGCTGGTCCATATTTCGCAAATCGCGAACACCCGGATCGATAAGGTTACTGACGTGCTTCATGAAGGGGATGAAGTTACCGTCAAGCTCATGGAGATCGATGACAAAGGCCGCCTAAATCTGAGTATAAAAGCCGCCAAGGCTGAATCATCGTCCCGTGATTAGCGCCCTGACATGACCAAGCAGCAACAGCTAGACGACCTAGCCCAGCACATAATTGAAAACAAGGTTACACCCGAGCTCGCCGCCCAGGCTACCCAATTAGTCATGGGGGAGGTTAATCCGGACGCGGAAGTGGTGTTCATTGGCGAGGCACCGGGCGCCAAAGAAGACCAACTTGGACGCCCCTTTGTAGGCGCGGCCGGCAAATTCCTAGATGAAATGCTTGAAAGCATTAATCTTCAGCGGTCCGATATTTACATTACCAATATCGTTAAATACCGGCCCCCCGGTAACCGCGATCCGCTTCCTGAAGAAGTGGCGGCCTTTAAGCCGTATTTGCTCAAGCAGCTCGCTATTATCCAGCCACAATTGGTGGTATTTCTTGGAAGGCACGCCATGAATGTGTTTCTTCCCGACCTCAAGATTTCAGAAGTACATGGGAGGGCTTTTCGCCGCGGAGGCCAAGTGTATATGCCGCTTTACCATCCGGCGGCCGCTTTGTATAACGGCGGTATGCGTAAATCGTTACTTGAAGACTTTTCCGCTATACCCCAAGTGCTCGCCCAAATTCACGCTCATCCATCAAAAATTACATCTAATATAACTTAAGGAATATTTATGGAACATAAACCTAACCCAGCCGCTGGAGCTAATCCAGCTCCAAACGGCAATGCCTCTCCAGCAGGCAATTCAACCTCTAAACCCGGTGCTGGCCGCCCTTCCGGGACAAAACCTAGCCGCGGCGGCTCCGGCGGACGCTCTCGCCGCCGTCCGCAATCCGGACCCGTCCTCAAGCCGCTAAATGGTCCGGTGGTGCCCGTCAATAAGTCGGTTTACAACGGTGCCGGCGGTGCCCAGGCCACCCAAATTAAAGACCGCAAAGCTAATCAAGTTAATCGGGATCCTAAAATCCGCGTCATCCCGCTTGGCGGCCTCGGCGAGGTTGGCAAGAACATGATGGCTATTGAATATGAGAACGATATGATCATGGTGGATATGGGCTTTGCCTTTCCCGACGAGCTTCAGCCCGGCATCGACTATATTATTCCCGATACCACCTATATTGAAAAAAATATTCAGAAGCTGCGGGGAATTATCATAACTCACGGCCACATGGACCACATTGGCGCCGCCGGCTATGTGTTGCCCAAATTTCATGTACCGATTTTTGGCACCAGGCTAAGTTTAGCTATGGTGGAAAAGCAAGTCGAGGAGTTTAAGCTGCAGTCTACACCTGATTTTCGGGTGCTTGATCCGGACAAGCACGAACGGGTGCAGTTGGGTGTTTTTAATATTGAACTTGTACGGGTAACCCACTCAATCCCCGATGCCGCCGCCGTGGTAATCCGCACCCCGGTAGGAACGTTGATCCACACCGGCGACTGGCGCTTAGATGTTGATCCGATTGACGGCAAGCAAATGGACCTTTCCCGGTTTGAAGAAATTGGTAAGGAAAAGGTATTGTTGCTTATGAGTGACAGCACGGCCGTTGAGCGACTTGGGTCGACACCGAACGAAAAGCAAATCGAAGCTACCTTTGATGACATTATGGGCCGCTCCGGCGGACGGGTCATTATCTCTACCTTTTCCAGTTCGCTTACCCGGGTGCAGCTCATTATTAACTCCACGCATAAGGCTGGCCGCAAATTAGCCTTTATCGGCCGCAGCATGCTAGCCAATGTTGAGCTGGCGGTGAAATTGGGGTATATCAAAGTGCCACCGGGATTAATTACTCGGGTCCAGGATACGGTGCGTACCTCCGACGACCAAATGGTTATTTTGTGTACCGGCTCACAAGGCGAGGTAAATTCGGCGTTGTCACGGATGTCTACCGGTGACCACCCTAACGTTAAAATCAAGCCGGGTGACGCGGTGGTGTTAAGTTCTAACCCAATTCCTGGTAATGAAAAGGCCGTAGTTAACTCAGTGGACGCTTTGCTACGGGAAGGCGCCCGGGTTTACCAGCACGCTTACCGCGAGCTTGATGACCTTGGCATCCTCCACGTATCGGGACACGCGCCGCAAGATGATTTAACCCAGCTGATTAAACTGGTAAAGCCAACTTATTTCATGCCATTGCACGGCGAATTTCATATGCTCGTGCGGCACGCAGAGTTGGCCGTAAAAGCCGGCGTTACCGCGGCTAACACCTTTGTTATGGATAATGGAGATGTGCTGGAAATTACTGGCACAGGCGCTAAAAAGGTTGATCGTATTCCCAGCGGGATAATTTTAATCGACGGTTCCGGCGTGGGTGACGTGGAAAACCTGGTACTTCGCGACCGTTTGGCTCTGGGTTCCGATGGTATGGTGGTGGTTATCGCTACGGTTGACCGCAAATCCGGCCGACTCTTAACCAGCCCCGACATCATTTCCCGCGGGTTTGTCCACATGAAAGAAAATGAAGAACTCATTGGCCGTTTGCGTCAGGAAATCCGCAAATCATTTGAACGTCGTAACAAGGCCAGCGCTGTCGACTGGGGCAAGTTCAAAATGAGCTTGCGTGATGATATTGCCGACTTTTTGTACTCAAAGACTAAGCGCAATCCAATGGTCCTGCCAGTGGTTAATGAGGTTGACGCTAAGTAGGCACGCCGTGGTAGAACTTTTATGGCATGTCGTCACCCGGCGTAAGCCATGGTGACCATGCTCAGAAAAGTTCTACCCGGTAAGCCTGCAATCGCCCATCTAGCCCTCAGGTAGCAAAAGCGGTATAATAAAGCCAATATGGCTCGCCGCAAATCCAAAAAAAGACGTGTCCCTTTCCTCAGCTTCCGCCCGAATTTAAGCGAAGGGGTGGCGCGCGAAATTATAGCTGTGCTATTGGTGGCATTGGCTTTTATCCTGGTATTTGCGATGTTTGATTTTGGCGGCTCGCTAGCGGTGGCACTGTTCGAAGGGCTGCGTTACTTGTTTGGTTTTGGCGCCTATCTCATTCCAATGCTTTTTCTGCTGCTTGCCTTTATGATTTTTCAGCCTTCTAAGTATGAGGTTCAAGCCCATAATTACATTGGGTTTACCGGCTTTCTCGTTACCGTTGCCAGTCTTATGCACATTACTATTGATCCGCTGGTAGCATCAGAACTGGCTCAAGAGGGAGTGGGGGGCGGCCTGGTTGGTCTGGGAATTGCCAAGCTGTTCCTAGCAATCCTCAATGTCACAGCGTCATCGGTTATATTAGCGGCCCTGCTGGTAGTTTTCATTATTGTAGCCGCCAATGCCCGCCTAAGTGATTTGATTGCCGCTTTGGTCGGACGGTTCCGCCGTCCCAAACCCAAAGAAGAACTTACTATTAATGATCCGGCCGCGGCAATTGGAAATCAGTTGGAAATTAAGGGTGCGCTTAATGTGGGAAGCCGCAGAGACAACAAGCCGCCGAAAGAGCCGGAGGCCGCCCTTACCAGTGTTGAGGATCCCGACTGGGTTCCACCCTCCCTTGATTTATTAAGCAAGTCGACCACCAAACCCGATGCCGGCAACGTTAAAGAAAATGCCGGAATTATCCAGAATACTCTTTCCAGCTTTGGTATTGAAGTCGCAATGGGTGAGGTGAATGTTGGCCCCACCGTTACGCAATACACCTTAAAACCGGCTAGCGGGGTGAAGCTTACTAAAATTACCGGCTTAGAGCACAACCTGGCCTTGGCTTTGGCGGCGCCGGCGATCCGGGTAGAAGCGCCCATTCCCGGCAAGAGCGCGGTGGGTGTGGAGCTGCCCAACCTAAAGATTGCCCAGGTCCGGCTGCGCCAGCTCATGCAAACACCGGAGTTTGAAAACTCAAAAGCGCCCCTAACCTTTTTGCTGGGCCAAGACGTGGCCGGCCAGCCGGCCTTGGCCGACCTGGCAGTCATGCCGCATCTTTTAATCGCTGGTGCTACCGGCGCTGGTAAGTCAGTTATGATCAATAGCTTGCTTTCGTCTTTGCTGTACCGCAACTCTCCGGCTCAACTGAAGTTGATATTGGTTGATCCCAAGCGGGTGGAACTAAACCTTTACCATGAAATTCCGCATCTTTTAACGCCGGTCATTGTGGAAGCCGAAAAAACCCTTTCTGCCTTAAAGTGGGCAGTGGCCGAGATGGAGCGGCGCTTGAAGCGCTTCGCCGAGGTTGGCAAGCGTAATATTTTGGAATACAACGCCGCTCATGGTGAAGAAAGCATGCCTTATATCGTTATTGTCATCGATGAGATGGCTGACCTTATGATGGTAGCCGCTGCAGACGTGGAAGCTTTAATCGTGCGGCTGGCCCAGCTGGCTCGCGCGGCCGGGATCCATTTGGTATTGGCCACCCAACGGCCCAGTGTGAATGTTATTACCGGTTTAATTAAGGCCAATATTCCGGCCCGTATTGCCTTTAGGGTGGCGTCGAACGTCGACTCAAGAACAATTCTGGACATGGGCGGCGCAGAAAAGTTGCTGGGAAGTGGTGATCTCATGTTTGCCAGTGCCGATACGCCTAAGCCCAGGCGTATCCAGGGTGTGTTTACCGAAGAGGTAGAAACCAAGAAAGTTACCGATTATTTGCGCGGTGCCCGGGAGCCGCAATACAACGACGAGGTTCTGGCTCAACCGGTGAATGTTGGCGGTGGTGGAGGAGGCGGCGACTATGGTGATGCCGACGACGACCTTTTTACCGAAGCCGCGGAAACGGTAATTCGTTCCGGTAAGGCTTCCGCTTCCTTGCTCCAGCGGCGCCTGCGTGTCGGCTATGCCCGTGCCGCCCGCCTGCTCGATTTGCTTGAAGAGCGGGGCGTGGTTGGTCCGGCCGATGGCGCTCGCCCCCGCCAGGTATTGGTTACGAGTTTAGATGATTCAGGCGGTGAAGAAATGAGCTCCGATGAGTTCAGGGCCTAAGCCATCGGCTAAAGACAATACCTCAAGTGTCGGCCAACTGCTAAAGAATCAGCGGCTTAAGCGGGAATTTAGCTTAAAAGATGCCGAGCAAGCTACCCGGATCCGAGGTAAATATTTACTGGCAATCGAGTCGAACGACTACGGCAACTTGCCGGACAATGTATATACCCGCGGCTTTATTCAAGCGTACGCGCGTTATTTAGGGCTCGATACTGAAAAAATTATTCGCCAGTATGGCGCTGAAAGGGGTAAGCAGCAACCTACCGCCAAAGTGCCCCGCGGTTTCAAGCTGCCGCGCTTTGTCCTTACGCCCCGTCTGGCGGTGGTGCTTGTCAGCGCAGTTATCGGATTGTCGGCCGCGGCTTATTTAGCCTATCAATTAAGCGCTTTAACCGCCCCGCCCCGCTTGGTGGTTACCAGTCCCGCCAAGGACGAGGTGGTAAATGGCAGTCTTCTGACGGTGGCGGGCAACATTGCCGGGGGAGCGGACGCGTATGTGAATGATTCACCTATTTTGGTTGATGGGGAGGGCGACTTCACCAATGTAATTGCGCTTCAGGATGGTGTAAATATCATCAAAGTGAGTGCCAAAAACCGGCTGGGTAAAACATCAACTATTACCCGTAATATTCTAGCCCATGTCCCCAAAACCGACGCGGCGAGTAGCTTGCCCGCCGCGCCTTTTGACGGCGTGGCGGTAAGGGTACATATTCAAAACACCGCTACAACGGTAACGGTGGAGGTTGATGGGAAGAAAGCCTTCAGCGGTATTATGTTGCCCAGTACCATTCAGACTTTTAAGGGGGCAAATACCATTATTATCTCTACCAGCGACGCGGGTGCTACTAGTTTAAGCGTTACCAACGCTGTTGCGGCCGGAACAGACCTGGGAGTCGTGGGGGAAAAAGGTCAGGCCAAACAAGGGTTTCAGTTCGATAAAGACACTCAGTTTCAATAATATAAGCTCGCATGTCACGCCGTGAAGCTTGACCATTAAACACCTGTTGAGCTAAACTGCTTTTTATAATGCAATCAATTCAACTTGTTAACTGGCGCTTCTTTTACCCTCCAAACCTTTCTCGAGGATAGTTTTTAGCGCACCAAATTCTAAAACCTGCCCTCGGGGCGGGTTTTTTGTTTCAACTACTCGCTTCGAGCACCACGAACGTTCCCTTCACGAGCATCGCAAGGAGACGAAAAAATGATGTGCGCAACACGGACAGGCTTCATCACGCTGGAGCATCTCTGGCAATCAGATCCCGGGTGCCCCGAGGGACAGCCACTCGAGGACTGGGAGAGCGAGGGGGTGGATCTAGCGAACGGCTGGACCGCTTCGCTGGTGTTCTCCATCGAAGGACAGAACTGCTGGATGATCGTTTTTCGTAGGGGGGATGAGCGGCGCGAGCTTGATCCGTTTTCCTCCGATATGCCGGAAGTGTCTGATCAGTTTGGTTCACCGGAAACCTGGCCCCTGGTCAACCTCTTTCCCTGCTCCAAGTAAGCGGGTAACACGGGGTTCGGTGTCCACGTGACAGACAAGACGTTCGCGGTTAGGGGAACGGGCTAACCAGCCCGTTCCCCTGAAAGCACAGCAATTATGAAAGTGCATTTTGTTATACTAGCTTCATGGCTAAAGACTTTTCATTTGATGTTGTCAGCGATTTTGATCCTGGCGAAATGACCAACGCCGTCGACCAGGCCCAGCGCGAGCTTTCCCAGCGCTATGACTTTAAGGGAACCGCCGCCAAGCTGGAGTTTACTGATGGCAAGACCGGCGTGCAGTTGGAAGGGGACAGCCGTAACCAAATCGACGCAATTATTGATATGTTGCAGGGGAAGTTAATTAAGCGCGGCATTTCCGCCAAGGTGCTTGATCTAACCGGCGAACCGGTTGAGTCCGGGATGATTATGCGCCGTAATGTCCCCTTTAAGAAAGGGCTGGACCAGGAGAAGGCTAAAAAGCTAACCAAGCTTATAAGAGAAGCTTTTCCCAAGGCCAAAGCCCAGATACAAGGGGAAGAAGTCCGGGTTTCGAGTACCTCAAAGGATGACTTACAGGGCATCATGGCTCATTTGAAAGCTCAGGATTTAGAGTTTCCCCTAGATTTCCGCAACTTTCGCTAACTTTTTACTGGCGATTGTAATGTCAAGACAGGCAGCAATAAAAATATAGCACCGCGATATGTCATCATGACATGTCATGATGTTACAATATGCATATAGAATGTATACAAAATGCCTACGTCTAAAGGAGATGAACCTTTAATGGATAAATTTAAAAAACATATAACTAATGGTGATCGCAAGGATGCACGACAAGATTTTGAATCCCTGCTGGGTCGCCCTGCTACGCCAAAAAGCCAACTTAAAATCCAACCTGTGGAGGTTGATAAAGATAGATGGGCTAAAGCCGTAGTGCATGAATACGGCGAAACGCTTGCTGCTCTCGGCAGGGAATAAACGTGCCACCGCTTACGGTTGATGAAATCCGCGATGCGGTCCATTCTGTCGCCCGGGAGCTAATGAGTTCAATAGACGAGCCAATTCCGCCATTCGATTCTAGGTATGCGGGTCGATTAGCAAGTGCAATTTCGGCTCCATTCCAAGGTTTCGAAGGGCATGAATCCTACCCTTCCTTACCCGAGAAGGCATCTGCGCTTTTCTATTTCATGACAAAAGCCACCCTTTTGAAAACGGCAACAAGCGGATAGCTATTTCCGCTTTACTGTACTACATGGCTAAGAACAATTTGGCGATAAAAACATTTCCAGAAAATTTATTTAAGGTGGCTATAACCGTTGCAACAAGTCCGCCTGAAGATAAAGACATTGTTATAAGCGCGATGGCTGAAGTGATAGAAAAAAATATGGTTGATCTTACCGAGTGGATCAGAGAGGTTGAACAGAGCATTGGGGAGCAAAGTAGTATGTAGTTATTAGAAGATAAAGACTTTTTACTTGACGTTCGCTTTTTGTTCGGTTATGCTTAAAACACCATATAAGGAAGCTACCAAAAGCCAGTTAAGAATTAGTTCATAACTTATCGCTATAGTAGCTCTCACAACACAAGCTAAACCGAGGGACATGATACAATGACCGAAGCAGTTATCACCAAAGCAACCAAAAAACAGGGGGCGGACCAAGACGTGAATAAAGATGAAAAAAGCGCGCGAGTAAAGGCCGTTGACTTAGCGGTTAGCCAAATTGAAAAGCAGTTTGGTAGCGGTTCAATTATGAAGCTGGGGGACTCTCATAAGGTTGATATTAAGACTATTCCCAGCGGCAGTATGTCGCTTGACCTCGCTCTAGGCGGGGGCTACCCCCAAGGACGGGTCATTGAGATCTATGGGCCGGAATCAAGCGGTAAAACTACTCTCGCTCTCCACGCCGTGGCCCAAGTCCAGAAAAGCGGCGGCTTAGCCGCCTACATCGACGCGGAACACGCGCTCGACCCTGAATACGCCGCTAAGATTGGCGTAAAGATTAATGATTTACTGGTTTCTCAGCCGGATACCGGTGAGCAGGCCCTGGAAATTACCGAAACCCTGGTGCGTTCCAGCGCGGTAGATATTGTAATTGTTGACTCAGTCGCCGCTTTGGTGCCACGAGCCGAAATTGAAGGCAGCATGGGAGATGCCCAAATGGGCATGCAGGCGCGGCTAATGAGCCAAGCCCTCCGCAAGCTAACCGGTGTTATCAGCAAATCCAATACCACCGTTATATTCATTAACCAGCTTCGTATGAAGATTGGCGTGATGTTTGGCAATCCTGAAACCACCGCCGGCGGCCAAGCTTTGAAGTATTACTCCTCGGTGCGTCTGGATATCCGCCGGTCTGAACAAATTAAGGAAGGCGACCGGGTAATGGGCAACAAGGTTCGTGTGAAAGTTGTGAAAAATAAAGTAGCTCCACCATTCCGCACCGCTGAGTTCGACATTATGTATAACCAAGGCATTTCCGCATCGGGCGACATGCTGGAATTGGCGGTCAAATTTGATTTGGTGAAAAAGAGCGGCGCCTGGTATGAATATAAAGGAGAAAAAATGGGTCAGGGACGCGAAGCCGCCAAAGCCTATCTTGATGAGCACGACAAGGTAATAAAAGAGCTTGAGGCGGCAATTCGTATTGCCGCGGCTTAAGGCCTTGCCGTAAGTGAAAATTACCAGTATATCTCAACAGCAAACCCGCAAAGACCGGTACTCCATCTCTGTAGATGGAGAATACCGGTTTTCTTTGTCGGAGGGCCAGCTTAGCGACTCGGGCCTGCGTTCGGGTGACGAGGTAGGCCAGGAACAAATGGACGAATTTATCCGGCAGTCTGAGCTAGGCAAGGCGCTGGATAAAGCATATCGATTTCTCTCGTACCGGTCACGGAGCCAGCGGGAAGTTGCCATCCATTTGCGGGGCAAGAACTACGATCCGACGATGGTTGATGAGGCTATTGGGCAACTAAAAGCTCAAAATTTGCTGGATGATGTCCGGTTTGCAGAGGAATGGATCTCCGAGCGCCAGCTGCTTAATCCAAGGAGCCGCATGGAATTGAAAATTGAGCTTCGCCGGAAAGGAATTAACTCAGAGGCAATTGAAGAGGCGCTAGCAGCTTACACAGCTGAATATGAAGTTGAAGCCATTACCGACTTGATCACCCAAAAAAAATTACGCCACCGATATTCTAATGAACGTAAGCTGCAGCACTATTTATCTGCTAAAGGATATTCCGCGGATGCAATCCGCAGAGCAATTAAATTTGATGAGTAAGATAACTATTTAGCGGCTGCTAATACCCGGTATGCAAGGCCAAATGCCAGAACCCACAAAATGATAGTAATGATCACACTTCCCTCAACTTACCCTTCCTACTGTAGCGCAAGCGTTTTAAAACGGCAATGCTAATTAATTGGGTATTTTGGTGGGGGAGTGGCTGGTTGCGGTGTTAAGATTGGCTCTTTTATGCCGGCGTCCTTAACGGTAAACTGCCTATCGGTGACGTCGATGATCTGGGTGCGGTCGATTACTAAATTGTTAAATAAGATACTTTTTACAAGCGACTGGTGAACATACAATTTTTGAACCATAAATGTTTTGAGATTAATGGTGTAGTCTTCAACCCTTCCAAGCCGGTGGTTCGACTCGCTGACCACTAGTTTGTCGATGGGGTTGAAGTTGCGTTTCATAACCTCCTGCAGCCTGACAATTTCCTCAGCCTCTTCAATTTCGTCAAAGGAATCAACAATAATGCAGTCGTTAGCAAACTGGCGAACATCGCGCATTAATATTACTCCTTGCTTACGCCGCTTCATTTTGCACAAAAGGGCTTTAACTTCCAGGTTCGCCGCGTTAATTACGGGCCGTTCAATTACGGCAATGGGCTGTCCGGTTTGCAAGCTCATCACCGGCAAGTCTGTAATCTGGTTAGCCAATATATACATAAACCAATTGTATCTTATTTAATCTTGATTTAATAAGTATTCTGTAGTATTATAAGTGTCAAATTAAGTAACCTTTTTGCCCTTTGGCTTATGTATTTCTTTAGTACAGGCTGAACGGCATCCGATACTCGGATACCAGAGGAAGGAGCATTATGAGACCTTACGAGCTGGTGGTGGTTTTACACCCCGACCTCGAAATTGACGTTGACGCGCCCATAGCCAAACTGGAGCGGTTGGTTAGTGGCGTGAACGGCAAAATTACTAAGCGCGATAACTGGGGTAAACGCCGATTGGCCTATCCGGTTAAAAAGCAGCTGTACGGCATTTACATTTACTTCGAGCTGGAGTTGCCCGCTGAGGCGGTGCGCGAAGTGGAGACGCAGCTGTTAATTGTAGAAGAAGTTATTCGTTTCTTAGTGGTGCGCAAACTGGTGCTCCAGCGTAATCCGGAGAATCAGCCTAAGAAACCCCGCTCTACCGAAGAAGTTAAACCGGCAGTTGCCGCGAGTAAGGAGTAGGAAATGGCAAAAAGTTTTAATCAAGCAATCGTAATGGGCAACCTTACCCGTGACCCGGAGCTGCGGACCACTCCCGGTGGCCAGCCGGTCGCCTCTTTTGCAGTGGCTACCAACCGAAGTTGGGTTGATGGCTCGGGTGAGCGCAAAGAGGCGGTAGAATATCACGAAATTGTGGCTTGGGGTAAGCTTGGTGAGCTTGCCAGCCAGTATTTGGCTAAGGGGCGCAAAGTAATGGTGGTTGGGCGGCTACAGACCCAAAGCTGGGAAAAAGACGGCGTTAAACGGCAACGCACCGAAATTGTTGCCAGCGATATTAACTTCCTCGACCGTCCCGGTGAAGCCGGCGGTGGGGACAGTACATCCGATGTTTCTAGCGAATCAACTACCAAGCCTGATTCGAAGAAAAAAGACGTTGTTATAGAAGACTTAAAAGACGACGCCCCTGTTAATTTAGATGAAATACCGTTTTAAACTAAGGAACCCCCATGGCCAATTTTTACAGTAAAAAGGTCTGTCGTTTCTGCGCTGAGAAGCTCGACGACGTAGACTATAAAGATGTTAAATTACTGCAGCGTTACATTAATAGCTACGGTAAGATCGAATCTCGTAAGCGCACCGGGACCTGCCTAAAGCACCAGCGGCGTGTAGCAATCGCTTTAAAGCGCGCCCGCCATCTGGCTTTTTTGCCGTTTGTTGTCCGATAAGGTAGGCCAGGCTATGCTTTACGGACATACCGAATTACGCAAAGGGGTACTTATTGAGCTTGATGGGGTGCCGCACCAGGTTATTGATTCGTCCCATTTGGCGCTTGGCCGGGGTGGTGCCGTTATGCGCACCAAGCTAAAAAATTTAATTACCGGTGCCAGTTTTGATAAATCCTTCCGTTCGGCAGATAAGTTACCGGCCGCCGATATTATCAAGCGCACCATGCAGTTTTTATACGCGGATGCCGATAGTTTACATTTTATGAACCAGGAAACTTACGAGCAGGAACAGATTGACCGCGCTCTTCTGGGCGATGGTGCCTCGTACTTAAAAGAGGGAGGTACCGCGATTGTCATGTTCTTTGGCGACCGGCCGATTGGCGTAGATATTGGCAATAATGTTTTCTTGCAAGTTACCGCTACCGAGCCGGGGGTGAAGGGCGATACCGCCACCACCGCTTTAAAGCCAGCCACCCTGGAAACCGGCCTGGAGGTTATGGTGCCGTTGTTTGTGAACGAAGGGGATGTCATAAAAGTTGATACCCGCGATGGCAAATATCTTGAGCGCCAAAAATAGCCTTCGTAGTAAACAGCGCCTGGACCTGTTGCTTGTTGATCGGAAACTAGCGCCGACGCGAACTACGGCCCAGGCAATGATTATGGCAGGTGAGGTTATGCTTGGCACCACCAAGCTGGTTAAGCCTGGCTTCCTTATTGAAACCGACGCCGATATTAAGGTAATGGCTCGCCCGCGTTTTGTCTCCCGGGGCGGGGACAAGCTTGCTTCGGTAGCCGACGCGCTTGCACTTAGTTTTAAAAATAAGGTTGTTTTAGATGTGGGTGCTTCCACCGGTGGCTTCACCGACTACGCGTTGCAAAACGGAGCCGTGAAAGTTTACGCGGTTGATGTGGGTACCGCCCAACTGGCTTATAAACTTCGCCAGGATTTGCGCGTGGCTGTAAGGGAAAAGACAGATATTCGGAGTATCAGCAGCGCCGATCTTGATCCGAAACCGGATATGGCGGTAATTGACGTTTCTTTTATTTCACTCACTAAAATCTTGCCCAAAGTGGCAAACCTCCTTAAGCCGGGCGGCCAGATTATTGCCATGGCGAAACCGCAATTTGAAGCCGACAAGCCAATCGCCGACCGCTATAAAGGGGTGATTAAAGATGAAAAGATTCGAGGTCAGATTTTAGCCAAACTGGAAATTTCCTTGGCTGACCAGTTTATCATTCAAGCTTATGCCGATTCTGCCGTTTATGGTGCCCGGGGCAACCGGGAGCGGTTTTATGTGTTAACCCTGAATTCCACCACATCATCCGGTTTCATCACATAATCTTTGCCTTCCAACCGGGCTTTGCCGGCCGCGCGGGCCGCGGCAAGCGATCCGGCACTAATAAGATCTTCATAACTTACTACTTCGGCTTTAATAAAGCCTTTTTCAAAATCGGTATGGATAACACCGGCCGCTTGCGGCGCTTTTGTGCCAATTGGAATAGTCCAGGCGCGCACTTCCTGGGGGCCGGCGGTTAAGTAGCTTTGTAATTGCAAGGCGCGCTGGGCCTCTCGGGCTAAAGCCACCAGCCCGGGCTCAAGTTGGCCAATTTCACGCAAGAGCTCAGCCGCCTCGGCTTCCGGCAAACTGCTTAACTCGGCTTCAACTTTAGCGCACAGAAAAACACTAGGGGAGGGGGATACCAATGTGGCCAGTTGTTGCTTACGCTCAGCGTCGCTTAACTGATCTTCATCCAAATTAAAAGCAAAAAGAAAGGGCTTAAGCGTCATGAGTTGGAGCTCGCCTAATATTTCAATATCAAGCTCAGGATGGCTGCCTAGCAACTCCCCTTTATCTAGAATAGCGCGCGCTTTTTCCAGCTCCGCAACCAAGGCTTTCTGGCTAGCATCTTTTTTCATTTTGCCCAAGCGCTTATCAATAGTTTGGAGGTCGGCCAGCATCAGCTCGGTGTTAATGGTCAGGATGTCATCGAGTGGGTCAACTTTCTCGCTTACATGGGCTACGTTATCGTCGGAAAATGCCCGTACCACTTGGCAGATCGCGTCGCATTCGCGGATATTGGCTAAAAACTGGTTGCCTAAGCCCTGGCCTTCGCTGGCGCCCTTAACTAAGCCCGCGATATCAACAAAGGTTACGGTAGCCGGAATAATTTTCTTAGCATCATACAGCGAAGCCAGTTTTGGCAAACGGTCGTCGGCTACCGGCACGATCCCCACATTAGGCTCAATCGTGGCGAAAGGATAGTTTGCGGCTAAGACATTATTTTTAGTGAGGGCGTTAAAGAGGGTAGATTTACCAACATTTGGTAATCCTACAATCGCAATTTTCATACCTTAGTCTAACATAAATATTACTAAGTATAAGGTTAGCTAAGGGAATTTTTGACACACTTTATTGTCCGCTATATACTCAAGCATAAGAAGTATCATGAAACTCCCAGCAGATAAAACTATCCAAACCCCACTTCCCCCAGTCCGTCAAAGGCAGGGTTACGCTGGTTGCCGCCGCCATAGTAGTACTGGCGGGGAGCGTTTACGCCGCAACTCCACTGCCGACAGGTTCAATTGAAGTCCGCACCTATGATGTAACCGGCGGCATTAAAGAGCCTTTAGGGAACGTAGAAGTTCAAGTAAATAGTGTTTCAGCCCCGTATGAATGCAATGACCCGATTAAAATAACGCCTCCTGAATCCGCCGGATCCAACCATGGCTACGTAAAATTTGTGAACTGCGAATCGGCCGTGTACAGCAAACCGAACCGAAAATATCTAAAGTACACGGTCGTCAAGGCCATACGAGATGGCTACCAGGTTTCGCAGAAAAGCAAATTTAAGGTTGGCGCCAATAAGGCTTCCAGCCGCGGCGGTAGTTTCGCGGTCCGTAAAGACCGAACCACCAAAGTGGAAATTTCATTGGAAAGAGAGGGGGCGGCTCAGCAAGCTCGGGTTGCGCCCACGCCTCCAACGAGCGGCGGAAGTACCAACAAGGGGAATACTATTATTTTTGCCCAAACCCATCATTCTTACAAATATCCGCTGGCACAGCCTGATGACATGTGGATGTCCAATTACACAAATTCTTATTACTTAGGTTCGGTTAAGCCCGGATGGAAAGTCGAATTGGTAACGTTACGGTCTGGCGGCCTCACTACTCCGAAGGATGAATATATGTTTGGCTTAATTCGGCGAGATGATGGAACCGAAATAGGTTGCGCATGGCTTGAGCCGAATACGGTTCAAGGTCCTTTGAGGGCCTACACCAATATATGCAGTACGCACCCATTTCGGGAGCCTCAGCAGGCAGACGAACAGATTAATGGTATGAGAGTACACTATGGTAAACATTTCAATTGTGACAAGGGGGATGTTATTAGAGGCAGCATACCAAATAAGTGCAATAGCCCCATAACATTAGATCCTCAGGATATGAATCCCGGATGCGCTGACCCTACATTGTATAGGAATTATTATATGAATAACTACAAATCAGGAAGATTCCGTGACCCTGTTTTGGATAGCTCGGGCAACCCGTTCCAAGTGGATTTAAGGACGTCAGACTCATTGCGGTATCGCTTTACTACCTATGACGAGAGAGCGGCAGTGGTTGCCGGAGCTGCTACCTATGGGTGGGGGTTTATTAGTCGGGATTGCATAATTGGCAATCCAACTGACAAAGAATACTATGAAGTGAGATACCCCAATGTTAAGTACCCGCCGCCGTCAGCGTAAAAAGTCGCTTTGACACACTTTATTGTCCGCTATATACTCAAGCATAAGAAGTATTATGAAACTCCCAGCAATAAAACTATCCAAACCCCACTTCCCCCAGTCCGTCAAAGGCAGGGTTACGCTGGTTGCCGCCGCCATAGTAGTACTGGCGGGGAGCGTTTACGCCGCAACTCCACTGCCGACAGGTTCAATTGAAGTCCGCACCTATGATGTAACCGGCGGCATTAAAGAGCCTTTAGGGAACGTAGAAGTTCAAGTAAATAGTGTTTCAGCCCCGTATGAATGCAATGACCCGATTAAAACAACGCCTCCTGAATCCGCCGGACCCAACCATGGTTACGTAAAGTATGTTAACTGCGAATCAGCCGTGTATAGCAAGCCAAACCGAAAGTATTTAAAGTACACGATTATTAAAGCCACCCGGGACGGCTACCAGGTTTCGCAGAAGAGCAAGTTTAAGGTTGGCGCCAATAAGGCTTCCAGCCGCGGCGGCAGTTTCGCGGTCCGTAAAGACCGAACCACCAAAGTGGAAATTTCATTGGAAAGAGAGGGGACTCCACAGCAAGCTCGGGTTGCACCAACGCCTCCCACCAGCGGCGAAGGTGTGAATAAAGGTAATATTGTTTTTTCCCAAACCAGACACGTATCCCGCTATGGTCTGTCAAACCCCGATCCCGCCTGGATTTCAAACCAACCTAACTCTTACTTCTTGGGTTCGGTTCTCGTCGGATGGTCGGTTGATCTCGTAAGGTTGAATTCACCTTCTCCGGACAGCCAATATGGCACCGAGAGCGCCAATGGGTACATGTTTGGACTGATTCGCCGTCCGGACGGCACAAAGGTGGGCTGCGGATGGCTCGAGCCAGGCACGGTGAGCACAAACACCTTAAAGGCTTATAGCAACGAATGCAGCAACCATCCGTTTCTTTCCTATGTAGAGGCGGACAGCCCTGCTGCAAATAGCATTCGAAAGTCATTTGGAACCCAGTTTAACTGCGACCATGACGGCACAGCTGCATGCAACGGACCCATAACCTTGTTCCCCCAGGACATGAACCCGGCTTGTACAGATGCCAAACTCTATAAGAACTATTTCTCAGGCAATGACTATACCCAGGGCAGCTTCAGCGACCCTGTGGGCACGATAGACTTAACCTTGCCAGACGCTATCCGTTATCGGTTTACGACCCTTGATGGTAAAGCCGCGGCCGTGGTGGGCGACAGGGAAGACGACCGGAGCGCTTATGGCTGGGGCTTTATTAACCGCGACTGCATTGTGGGCTGGCCTACCAATGACGCGATCTACGGACGCCATCCTAATTCACGCCCTTAGGTAGTAGGAGCGATTTTGCTCTTGCGTTTTTTTTGACAACGCATTTCTTTCATTCTATACTCAAGCATAAGAAGTATTTTGATGGACAACTCTAATACCACATCTTCCGGCAGTAACTCAAAGCGCTTTATTGTTGCATGCGTGGCAGTCACCGTCGCGGTTATTATAGGCATTGGCGGTATTGTCTACGCCGCCACGCCGCTGCCAAAAGGGTCTATTTTGGTAACTACCTATGATGTGACGGGCGGCATTAAGGAGCGCTTAGGAAACGTAGTCGTACAAGTTAATAGTGTTGGCGCGCCGTATGAATGCGATGACCCTACCAGGCAAACCGCACCGGCCAGTGCCGGGCCTTCTGTTCATGGGACGACAAAGTTTGTAGGCTGTGAGGCCGGAGTATACAGCAAACCAAACCGGAAATACCTAAAGTATACGGTTATCCGGGCTGAACGTGCAGGGTACCAAATGTCGCAAAAAAGTAAGTTTAAGGCTGGCGTAAATAAGCAGTCGAGCAGGGGAGGGAGCTTTGCTGTGCGCAGAAACCAGACTACCCGGGTGGAGCTTTCCCTTGAGCGTGAAGGTAGCCTACAGCCCGCGCGAGCCCTTCCGAACCCAACCCCTCCATCAGGGGGAACCGGCGGTCTGCCCACCTCACCTAACGCCAATACCAATACCCCGTGCGGCACCGCTTTTGTGCCCGTCATTAATCCTCTGATTCCTGCTAACGTTATTACTCAAGTCTCAAACCCCTCCGGTTGCCTCAATAAGGAGTCCGCGCATGTCTCGTAGCAAAGTTCTAACCGCTGTAATCTGTAGCATTGTGGTGTTGGCTGCTGGCTTGGCTGGATATTGGTATGTCAGTTCCCAACAAGGCACGAACTCTAAGAGCAAGCCGGAAGCTGCGACTAAAAAGTATGCCGATGAGGCTATGGCAGATATAACCAAGGTGGGAAATGAGCCAACAGAAGACTACAAGCAATCGGATGGTTTATATACCAAAGTAATCGCTCGCCAATTAATCTTAAAAATAACCGATCAAACCACGGTCTCCTCCTTTGGCGCCGACTTAAAAGCAGTGTCAAATATGCCTCAAACCTATATATTAACGGTTCCCGAGGGTAAAGATTTGAATGAGGCCGCGGTTGAAGCCAAGAAAAAGCCGGGAGTCGAGTACGCCGAGGTGAACCATGTTACCACAGGATCGGCTCAGCCTAGGAATGCTCCAAATGATCCGGAAGTTAAAGCTAGCCAGCAATCATATTTGCTCGATATTTCGGCTCCTGAGGGCTGGGCGGTTAATACTAGCGGGGTCGATATCGCCATCCTTGATACCGGCGTACAAAGCAACCATCCTGACCTTTCCAGTAAAATTCTTGTAAATGGCGGAGATGCTCCAGGGAATGGTGCCGATGAAGACGCAAACGGATATATTGATGATTATTACGGCATGGATTTCATTAATGGTTCAGCTACGGCAAACGATGCCAACGGCGCTGAAGACGATAATGACCACGGGACCGCTGTTGCCGGGTTAGCGGCGGCGGCTACCAATAATAGCGCGGGAATTGCTGGAATAAGCTGGAACTCAAGGATATTGTCGGTAAAAGTGATGGCAGCCAATAATGCGGGGAGTACTCTGGCTTTTGCCCAAGGCGTTCGTTATGCGGTTAGCCGCGGTGTCCGAGTCATTAACTACAGTGCCGGACGCTTGTGTCCCGTGGGCACGGATTGTGTAGATACGTATTCTAAAGAAGCGATTGATTTTGCCACAGCCAATAATGTAATTGTCGTAGCGGCTGTGGGCAATGGAGGCAACAACGCAATTCACGCGCCCGCCTCATATGGTCCTGCTATCGCGTCCGGTGGCACGGCTGTGGGCGAATCTCCTGCCAAGCGCGCAGACAGGTCTAATTACGGCGCGAGCGGCCCTTTTGCCGATATATCCGCTCCTTACGAGCAATATACAACCCAAAGGGGCAGTTCCTATGGTGGGTTTGCCGGAACCTCGGGGTCAACTCCGATTGTTTCAGGAGCGGTGGCTCTGATGCTCGCGATGAAGCCAAGCTTAACTCCTGACCGCGTCGAAGCGATCCTAAAAGCAACCGCCGATGGCCCTGCCAGCAGGGGAATTGGTGCCGGCCGGCTTAACCTTTATAAAGCGCTTCAATATACGCGCGACTGCCCGTAACATAAGACAGTTATGCCCAATGACAGCAAGCAATTGCCGCCCAACATAACTGTTTACAAATAAGAGCAAATAGTATATAATCAGATTACTCACGGGGTCGCCCTCGTGGGCGATCTTTACGTGCAAACTGATGCAACCGCATCCTACCGAACGGAGGAGCCATGAGGCTCACCCCCGGAAGTGCCCTGGCGCTCATGGCTCTCGTCATGATGCTGGGGTCGACTGTTCTCTCGTCGTCCGCGTCGTCCGCGACCGCCAAGAAGGGCTCGAGCTGCGCCCGTCCCTGGGTGGTCTACTACAACCAGCCGGGCAAGGACAGGGGGCTCAACTCCGGCGACTTGACGCGCATCAAACTGCGTGTCACCAAAGAGCCGGACAACGAGTCCCAGTTCAACTTCGGCAGGGTGTCGTGGGAGGTGAAGAACCCCGCATGGCGCATCTGTCGTTCGTTGGCCGAGATCATTCCCGGCCAGAGAGTCCTGGGCTGTGCCAAGCAGCGCTCCAATTCCACGAAAATCAGCACCGTTTCCGCGACCTACTACGGAGATGACGGCTGGAAAATTCCCGGTCCTGCCAACGGTATGTGCAGGGTGCGGGCCACCGCCGGCTCCGGCGAGCCGTTCACGGTCATCAAGGTGACGGCAGCCAGGCGGTAGCGCTCAGGTCATCAGGTGAGCACGTCCAACCATCAGGCTCCCCCCGGCATTTGCTGGGGGGGCCAATGGCCTTTATGTCTTGCATAATAACGCTAATGCTTATAAACTGAAAAGTGCATTTAAGGTGAGGGTGGCGTTAGCCAACTGATGAAGACGAATTTGGCATTATTTACAAGCTGGACGCGCGGCGAATGAGACTCGTGTTCCGCCTAATAGCACTAGGCGCTTTCAGTTTTTGCGCTAGCCTTACATTCGGGATTGGACAGGCGCAAGCCGCGTTTGACGCTGAAATTGTCTTGAATGAAGGACCCAGCACCCCTGCTGGAGGAAGCTCCGCGTTCCCTACTCCCGTTACCCCGGGTCAAACGCTATCGTTCACCACCACCTACACCGCTAAAGGTACTTCAGGTGGAAATAAGGTTATCACCTTCGCGCTTATTGATATTGACACCACTATGTACGATCCGCTATCTATAAGCGTCGCGGGAAGCGCGACGCCGGTTACTCAAATCAACGATGGCCGTAATGGTTCTAACGCCCCGGGGCCAGCCGATACGGCGGCGTCCGCCGATACTGAAGATTACCGGAATCCGTATAATAACTGCCCTAAGACAGACCCCTTTGGCAGCCCGCCGCCCGCCTACGCGTTTAGCTGCGACCCCGACCTTACCGACTTAGTCCCCGGGGCGGGAAAGTCTATTTATTGGGAGCGGCCTGCACCAGGCGACACCAACGCGACCAATCCGCACTCGGTTACCTATAGGTTTAGTTTTAGAATACGGGAAGGGATTGCCGGAACCCATAAGGTTTGTGTTCGAACGTACGTGGCAGTTGGGAATGTCTATTCCGGAACCCAAGACCGTTCCCCCGATATCCTGTGCTATGAAGTTACCTCGGTGCCCATTAGCGGCACCGTGATATCTTCTCCTGAATTCGCTACCGGAGAGGGTTGCCGGTGCCCTCTATGTTGGCCACACCTGTAGCGGCTGCGGATCCTACCGCAGAAAACGATTTTCGCGAAGCCTGACGGTAACTATGAGTTTCAAGAAGCGGTGGGCAACAGATTTTGTATTCGCGCCCCCGACACCTTCAGCTATAGAGGTACTGACTATACCCTGATAAAACCAAATTTAAGCCCTAAGGTTACTCCGAACCCCCTACTTGACCAATATGAATATCAGGTAGCCGAGGTCTATTGTCTGGGAAATAGTGGTCAACCTCAAAACGAATGCGGATCAAACCAAGAGAACTACGACCGTGTCGAGGATGACGAATTTGATTTTGAATACCTACCGGTGGCTCAACCACCCGTCATTACCAAAACAGTACTCCAGGGAGAGGGGACGCCATTACTCCCTGCCAACCATCCAAACTGCCAAGCTAATCGCGATAACCCGGGTTGCTTTGTAAGCTATTCGATGACAATTGATAACATTCGCGACGGCAATTTCTTCGGTACTCATATAGAGGATCAAATTCCGCTTAACCTCAAGCAGGATGGGAATAACGTTGTTATAGATAGTGTTGTACTGTCTAATAGTGCTTCTGGGGATAAGCCAGCCGGTTGGTCAACTGATACGGTGGTTGCCGATCCTGCTACCTGCGCCATCTCTGCTTACATCCCCCAAGTCTTTAACTACGGCTACGCTCGTGAATTTCAAACGCAGTATTCCTGTGTGGTCTTTCCAACTAATGGCTCAGTTCCTAACTCCATTCGCGTCCACTTTGATGTCATGCCGGCCTATAGCTCTTTAACCATTAACTGGCATGGGTATACCAAAGATGCGCAAAACATTGGTGTCTATCCCAGCGGCCCCCCCTATTGTGCTACCGCCGTCAGTCCGGCCCAAGGCGCCTATAGTGCCGATGGGCCCATACTGCAGTGTGAGGATATGAGCGCGGGGTTACAGGGGGTATCGAACTTTGCTACCGCCATTGTTGATGGGTGGCTTGGTAACGCCGTTCCATCCAACGTAACCTATAACCCCATTCCCGGTGAAATAATTGATGTAACTAAAAGTGTTATGACCGAGGCGGAGTTTGAGAGCGGTATTTCCGACGCCGACGAAAACGGGATTCCGGAATTCGACACCGACGACCCCTTATATGATGAAGCCGACTACACCATTAACGTAACTCCCAATGTTGCCAAAGGGCCGATTACCTACCAAGTGATTGACCAGAATAACGGGGGGCAGGATTTTAACGTTAGCGCGCTTCATTCCGGTATGGATGTTGACACTACTAGTTGTAGCGGCACCACCCCGCCACTAGCTTGCGCAAATAGCGGGCTGAGATGGGATTTCCTTTCTTGGCCGCTTTACTTCAATGACGGCACTTACACCTTCCACGTCCAATACCGGCCCGGTACTCCTTTGGGGGGTCGCGTCACGAACCAAGCCAAGGTTTGCTGGCTCAAGATGTGGGAGGTGGGCCACAACCCGGCTTGCTTGCCCTCCAACCCGGTGGAAGTTGAGCGCGGTTTGATAAACAAGCCTTACTTTGGGGTGCAAAAAGGCGGTGTTCGGGCCGGGGGCAACTTCTTAACCGCCCCCGAGGGTATTTGTTTAACTACTGAGCACGGGGGCTTCAACGCGAACGCCGGAAGTTATGGGCAATATGTGGTGAGCGCCGCCGGGAACGTAGCCAATGTCAACTCGCTTATAGGAATTAAGAACCAGGGCGGGCACCAGTGCCGGCCGGACGTTCAGGCTGAGGTTGATAAGTATATCGACCGGGGACCCACGTATCATGACACTATGCCAGGCAATGACATTGTTAACAGCAATTCTGGAGGGGTAAATGTTAACAACTTGGGCTATCCTGCCGGCGGCCCTGCCCGCGTTATTGAGCCGTTTAATAAGTTTGGTGATGTATCCATCGAGAACCTTACGGTAAACCGAAGATGGACACTGTACGTCCATGGAGACCTCTATATTCGCGGAAATATTCAAAACGACCCTAGTCCAGCGCTTATTTCAGGACAACCGTCTTTGGGCATAGTAGTTGAAGGTAATGTCTATATTGAAAATGATGTTAATACTATCGACGCCCTTATTTACGCGGTGGGGACGTCAACCGGGAAAGGCAAAATCAATACCTGCTCTTTGGGTGATGGCCGGTCGCTGCAGAATCCAAAGACGAACGGCTATAACACCCAAGACTGCAAACAAAGCCGGCTAAAGGTGAACGGCGCCTTAATGGGTAAGGCAATTCAGTTTACCCGGACGCACCAGCGGGTATCCGGTACTGCTTCCGAAGCTGAAATTGTAGAGCTGATTGGCCAGGCCTATGTGCTGCCTCCGCCAGGGTTTACGAATCTACTCAATTCAGCAAGCGGCGGAGTGGTCCGGGAAAAGCAGCCAAGGTTCTAAAATAGCGAAAGAGGTGGGAATGAAAATACTATTACAAAGCTTAAGCATTATGGTAGTATAGAGTCATATGGGTTTATTAGATTCTACACCTGAATATTTCGGCCTGGACATTGGTACTAATGCCCTGCGGGCCGTGCACCTAAAACGCTCGGGCAACAAGCCGGTTATGGCTTCCTACGGCCAATTAGTATTGCCGCCAGGGCTAACCACCAGCGATAGCCCGGCTGATGTAACCAAAACCGCCGGATTCATTAAGCAATTGGTAAAGGATGCCCACATCTCCACAAAGTACGTGGTAGCGGGCGTACCTTCAACCAAAGTGTTTGCCACTATTATTTCAACTCCCAAGCTTAGCCACGGCGATTTGGCAAAGGCGATTCAGCTACAAGCCGACCAGTACGTACCAATGGATGTTAAAGACGTAAAACTCGACTGGTATGTAATTGGGCCGGGTAAAACGCCGGAAGAGCAGGAAGTTTTATTGGTAGCGGCCCCCAACCACGTAACCCAAAAATATGTCGGCCTATGCGAGCAAGCGGGGCTGGAGCTCGTCGCGCTTGAACCCAACGCCCTGGCTCTTGCCCGGGCAGTCGTGCAACCGAACGATCTAGCGGTATTGGTGCTTGATGTGGGGAGCCTTACCAGCGACATCTCAATAGTGCAGGCAAACGTGCCCAAGCTGCTGCGGTCAGTGAACGTGGGAGGAACCATTTTTGTTCGCGCCGTTGCCCAAAAACTGGGACTTGATGAAGTGCAGGCCGATCAATTTACCAAAAAGTTCGGGTTGACCCAAACCAAACTGGAAGGGCAGGTATTTAAAGCCATCCAGCCAAGTATGGACCAGCTGATGGGCGAGGTAGATAAGTCTATTAAGTTCTATCTTGAACAGTATCCTCAGATCAAGCTAGAAAAGATTGTGCTAACGGGCGGAACGGCCTCATTGCCTGAAATGCCAACTTATATTTCAACCGCCACCGGTTTGCCGGTAGAAATAGCCAACAGCTGGCTGAAAGTTTCCTATCCGGCCGATATGCAGAATACTCTCATGGGTATTTCAACCAGCTATGGGGTAGCGGCCGGATTGGCTGAAAGGGATTTGTTGGGATGACAACTCGCATTAACCTAGCTCCGGAAGTTTACCAGACGAGCCAGCGCAATAAGCGCCGTAAAAAGCTTGCCTCAACCGTCGCCATTTTGGTGGGCGTGGTATGCACCGCCATTGTCGGTGTCCTAATTTTAATTGTGTTGAGTCAAAAGGGCATTTTACTTGGCCTGCAGGGCAGTATTGACGGTAAGAAGGAAAAACTGACCGAAATGTCAGACTTGCAGGCGGCCGTTACCCTAAACGACCATTTAAAGACGTGGAATAAGCTCAATGATGAAAAAACCTATTTAAGCGCCTTTTTTAACGTGCTGCAAGACTTTTCGCCTCAAGGTGTTTCCGTTGAGTCGCTTAGTATCGCCGACGACAATACCCTGGAAGTAAAAGCTACTGCCAAAACCTTTGCGTTAGCCACAAAGTTTGCTAAGGCGCTCGACGCGGCAAATGTGGAAATTGGGAACAAACCTTCAGATTCAAACACGCCTTTCTTTAGCGGCACGGAACTGGCGGCGGTGAGTGAAGATACGGCGGGGGTTGTGTCCTTTAAATTAACTACCAAGATGTCTAGCGAGGTGACAAGTGGCCAAAACTAAAGCCCCCGCGAAGGGCCCCAAACTATCCAAAGCCTTAGAGAAGAAAACGGCTTCAACTAACAACTATTTAGCCCTCATGGCACTTATTTGCGTGATGGTGATAGGTATTACGCTGTATGTGGCGCTTAACTTGGGTAAAACCGCTTATATGCAAACCAGGCTCATTGCCAAAAAAGTTGATGTCCAAAACAAGTACGATGACAAAATTACCAACGCGACAGAATTAATTGATGAATACCATGGGCTGGGGCAGCGGCGGGTGCTCATAGAGCACGCCATTCCCAATACTCCGGATTTTCCTCAGATTGTAAGCTTAATTGAGTTCGCGGCCACTTCAGCTGGCGTTAACGTAAAGGCTATTAATCCCGACACCGTGGCCCAGCAAGCCAGCGATGTGACCCAGCAATCAACAGGCGCCGCCGCCGTGCCGGTTAGCTTTAGCATAGAAGTACAGGGTTCATATGAAAAAATTCTAGGCCTTTTGAAGAACATGGAACTTTCTGTCCGTCCGCTACGGGTAACCGCGGCTGAGTTTAAAGGTAATGATGAGGTCCTGCGCGTCACGCTTCAAGTTGAAACAGCCTACCAAGTTAAAACCGACTTAACAGACCCCATCAAGGAGCTTCAATGAAACAGAAAGAAATAATTCAGCTTTCAGTTGCCGGCCTCATTTTCGTGGTAGCTGGGATAGTTGTTTTCAGCCAGCTTTCGGGCGGCGGAAAATCTTCAAAGAGTAAGTACACCTACGAAGAGGTTCGTCCGATTGCCTCCGACTTTGATTCAAAACAGCTATTAAAGATAACCGACGCGAGCACGGTAAAGGACTTTTATGTCCCTCCGGACCTGCGCTCGGGCATCGGAAATCAGTCACCATTTAAGCCCATACGTTAGGTAGCCCATGCTATCAACTAAGACCCAGCGCAATGTTGAAGAGCTTCTGCTTGAGAAAAATATTCTCACCACCGAGCAATTAGACGACTTTAAGCTGCGGGCGCTTCACGATAGCCAGCCGCTGCTGGCTATTTTGCAGAAAGCCGGCCTTATAGATGATGAGGAAACGTCGCGGATTCTGGCTAAAGCCAGCGGGTTGCAGTATGTGAATCTTTCAGGGGTAGTGGTGCCTCAAGCGGTGCTTTCAGCGATACCGCGCGAATTTGCCGAAACTTATGGTGCAGTGGCCTTTGGGAAGGTGGACGGCCGGTTAGCGGTTGCCATGGTTGACCCCACCAATTTGCAGGCGGTTGACTTCCTAACCCGTAAAGTCGGCCAGCCGCTCACCACGTTCATGGCTTCGCAAAGCGGGGTAGAGACCATTATGCTTCAGTATGCCGCGGAAATTTCGGCCGACCTAAAGAAGATAGTTCAAACCGCTACCGAGCAAAGCGAGAAAGACGACAAAAAGCTGAGCGGTAAGTCGCTGCAAAACCTAGTGCAAGACGCGCCTATTTCCAAGGCCTTAAGCACGATCCTGGAGTACGCGGTAAACTCTCGGGCCTCGGATATCCACGTGGAGCCGCGCGAAGAAGACGTGCGCATACGTTTCCGGGTTGATGGCGTATTGCAGGAGGCGATGAAACTGCCGAAAACCATTGAGCCGGCGCTAGTCTCACGTATTAAAATCCTTTCCAATTTAAAAATTGATGAGCATCGGGTTCCGCAAGACGGCCAGTTCGTGATTAATGTTGGCAAGCAGGAGATTGACCTGCGTATTGCCATTTCCCCGGTAGTCTGGGGTGAGCAAATTGTTATCCGCTTGCTGAATAAAGACTCAGAGATGCTCACGCTTGAATCGCTGGGGTATAAAGGAAGGGCGTTCCGCAATATTGTGGAAGGGATCAAGAAGCCTCACGGCATGACATTGGCTACCGGGCCAACGGGATCAGGTAAGTCCACTACTTTATACGCGGCGTTGGTTGCCATTAAAAATGTCAAAATCAATATTGTCACCCTGGAAGATCCGGTAGAGTACAAGATGGAGGGGGTAAACCAGATCCAAATTAATACAGAGGTGGGGCTAACCTTTGCCAGTGGCTTGCGGTCGATTTTACGCCAAGACCCCAACGTCATTATGGTGGGGGAGATCCGCGACCCGGAAACCGCTAATTTAGCGGTCCAGTCGGCCTTAACCGGGCATGTAGTGCTTTCAACCATCCACACAAACTCCGCCGCTGGCGTACTGCCGCGTCTGCTCGATATGGGCGTTGAACCGTTTTTGGTTGGCTCCACCGTTAATACCGTTATTGGCCAGCGCCTGGTACGGCAGGTTTGCCCCAGCTGCCGGGAAGAGCACCCGGCCGATGAGGCTGAAATTAAGTCGATCAAAGAAACACTGATAGACATTTTGCCAAAAACCGAAAAGGAGGTTGAAACTGCCAAAACCGACTTGGGATATGACATTGTGCCGCTCGACGGGCAAACCGCCTACACCCTGTACCGGGGTAAAGGGTGTAAGGATTGCAAGGAAGGGTATAAAGGCCGGACGGGTATTTATGAGGTCTTTACACTGAGCGAAGCCATGACAGATTTATTGGTTCGCAAAGCCACAACCACCGAGATTCAAACACAGGCCCAGAAAGACGGGATGGTAACAATGAAACAAGATGGTTACCTAAAAGCCTTAAATGGCTTAACGACCCTGGAAGAGGTGGCGCGGGTGGCGTCCGATTTCTAACATGACAGACACCAAACGGATATGCTATCCTTAAACTAAATGGTTATGCTTACAAAGGGGTGATGCAAAATTATGCAGGCAGCGGGACTAAAAATTGAAATACTTCTCGAAGAAATTATTAAGCGCAACGCGTCCGACCTTCATATCCAGGTAGGTTTGCCGCCGATGCTGCGCGTTGACGGATCGTTGGTTGCGGTTGATGAAGCGCCGGTTCTTGATGGAGATGCCATAGAAAAGCTGTTAATGTCGGTGCTCGATGAGGAGCAGAAGAAAATTTTAGTAAAAGACAAGGAAGTTGATTTCTCCTTCAGCTTTGGCGAATATGGCCGCTTCCGGGTGAACGCTTTTCATGAGCGGGGCAACCTGGCGGGCGCTTTTCGCTTGATTCCCAATAAGATCCGCACCCTTGAAGAGTTGGATATGCCCGCCGTGGTGAGCAAGTTCGCCAATTATCCTCGCGGGTTAGTTTTGGTAACCGGACCAACCGGCTCCGGCAAGTCTACCACCTTGGCGGCCATTTTAGACCAGGTTAACCGTGAGCAGTCCCGCCATATTATTACGATTGAAGACCCCATTGAGTATGCCCATACCAGTAAAAAATCGATTGTAGTGCAACGCGAAGTGCACTACGACACCTATTCGTTTGGTTCGGCCTTGCGTTCTAGTATGCGCCAGGATCCGGATGTCATTTTAGTGGGGGAAATGCGCGACCTTGAAACGATTTCCTCGGCCATAACCTTAGCCGAAACCGGCCATCTTGTGCTTGCTACGCTCCATACCAACTCCGCGGCCCAGTCAATTGACCGCATGATTGATGTGTTCCCGCCGCACCAGCAACAGCAAATTCGCGTTCAGGTGGCCAGCATGCTGCAGGCTATTTGCTCGCAGCGCCTCATTCCCCAAATTGGGGGGGGGCGGGTTGCGGCCGCCGAAATTTTAGTTATGACCTCGGCCGCCCGCAACATTATCCGCGAAGGGCAAAACCCACCAGCTTGACTCGGTTATCCAAACCGGAGCCGATGACGGGATGCAATCGATGGACCGTACCCTGGTTAAGCTCATCCATGATGGTAAAATCACCTTTGATGAAGCCAAAAACTACGCGGTTGACTTGAACGAGCTTGAAAGGCTAATGAGGTCCTAGGGGCATGATCGACTATAACTTTACTGCCAAGAACCTCGCTACCGGACAGGTGGTAAAGGCAGACGTAAAAGCTGAAAGCGTGCAAGCCGCAGCTAAAGTACTACGCGACCAAAGCTTGTTTCCGCTCGACATCACCCCTAAAACGGAAAGTAACATCTTAAACCGCATCGGACTTAAGGGACGCATCAGCACCAAGGAACGGGTTATCTTTACCCGGCAACTCTCTACGCTGGTAAATGCCGGACTCCCGCTCGCTAAAGGATTACGCACCGTCGAGGAGCAGATCACCAGCCCCAAGTTCAAGGGAGTGCTTAATTCGGTGGTGGCAAGCGTTGAAGGCGGCTCAACCTTAGCCAACGCCTTCGCGCAGCACCCAGCAGTCTTTAATGAGATCTATATTGCTTTAGTTTCCGCCGGCGAAACCTCCGGTACGCTTGACCAGGCTCTACTGAGACTAGCCAACCAGCAGGAAAAAGAGGCGGCGATCGCCGGAAAGATTCGGAGCGCCTTGGTGTATCCGGCGATTGTATTTGCGCTGATTATTGGCGTAATCATTTTGATGCTTACTACCGTGGTTCCTGAAGTTGCCAAGCTGTACGCCGACCTTAAGAAGGAATTGCCATTTGCTACCAAAATCCTAATTAGCATGTCTGATTTCTTGAAAGCCTTCTGGTGGGCCATTTTGCTCGCTATGGTACCGGCCTTCCTTGGCGCCAAGAAGCTACTAATTACTGAAAACATCCAATTGCACATCGATAGTTATAAACTGAGGATGCCTATTTTCGGCATTCTGTTTAAGAAGGTCTATATGGCTCGATTCGCGCGAACCATGCACACCTTGCTCGCCAGCGGTATTCCGATGCTTCAAGCCATGGAAACTTCCCGCAACGCCATTAGTAACCGTATTTTAGCGGCCGACGTTAACGAAGCCATTGGTATGGTTCGGGGAGGCAAGTCGCTGTCCCAAGGCCTTGAAAACAGCACCCATTTTCTTCCACTGGTAGCCCAGATGAGCAAAATTGGCGAAGAATCGGGCGCTATAGATACCATGCTCGATAAGGCAGCGGTTTACTACGAAGATGAGGTAGACGAGGCGGTAAAGAATCTTTCTACCACCATTGAACCTTTAATGATGGTGATTATGGGCACGCTGATCATGGGCATCATTATAGCCGTGTTGGGTCCGGTGTACAGCTTGATTGGGGGCGGCGGGGTTGACCAGCTCAAATAACCGCTTGACAACCGTAAGCACTTTCAGTAATACTAATGCTAAGATGATTTACAATTGGTCATATACAAGGAGGTGAATGTAAAATGAAAAAGTTAACTAACAAGAAAGGCTTCACGCTGATCGAGATCGTGATTGTTTTGGCAATCGCGGCATTGATTTTGGTGGCAATCTTTATTGCCGTTAGGGGCGCCCAGCAAAGCCGGCGCGATGCCCAACGGCGTGATGATGCGGCGGTAATTGGTTCGTTGCTTGAAGAGTCAGCTGGGAACCGAAGAGGTAACTACCCAACAGCGGCCGGCGGGCTGACCCTAGCCCAATTTACCACGGTGGTTGCGGCCCGTACGCAAACACCGGACAATACCGAGTATACACTGACCGCGGTCGGTGCGATTGGCACTTGTCCAGCGCCGGGCACTGGCGCGGTTAACGATTCTCAGGTAACGGTTGTCAACCGTAACTGGCAAGTCGCTACCCGACTTGAAAGTGGCGATTGGTTCTGTACCACTAACAGCTAAGACATCCTAGTTTGCAAAGGGCCGCTCTTCGGAGCGGTTCTTTGTTATACTATGCTTATGCTTTTTCTTATAGGTGTGCTTGGCCTTCTCGTTGGTAGCTTCTTGAACGTGGTTATTGTGCGGTTACACGCGGGAAAACAGTTTGTCAAAGGCCGGTCGGAGTGTCCGCGCTGCAAACACCCGCTTGCGTCAGGTGAGTTAGTGCCACTAATCAGCTGGGTTATGCAGCGCGGGCGCTGCCGCCATTGTAAAAAACCGATTTCCGTTCAGTATCCCTTGGTAGAACTGGTTACCGCGGCCTTATTTGTCGTAAGTTACCTGCAGCTTGAGTTAAATACTTTTTCCAACCTCATTTTTTTTGGCATATGGCTCTATATACTTTCCAGCATGGTCATCCTCGCGGTCTATGATATCCGCTGGTATTTGCTGCCAGACAAAGTGTTGCTCCCTTTAATCGTTCCGGCTGTTGCCATGGCCATTACCCACGCCGTCATGGCGCAGTCGGTGCAGCCGCTCATAGGTTCGGTGGCGGCAGCCGTCTTGTTTGGCGGGTTCTTCTACAGTTTAGCAGCGGTTTCGGGGGGTAAATGGATGGGAGGAGGGGATATTAAGCTGGCATTCGTTATGGGGCTTCTGCTGGGCTTACAGAATACCGCGTTGGCCATGCTTATCGCGTTTAATACCGCGGCTGTAATTGGCTTATTATTGATCTGGTTCAAAGTTAAAAAACGCACCGAACACATCCCGTTTGGACCCTTTTTGATTGCGGGGACCGTTGTGGCCTACTTATATGGCGCGGAAATCATTGGCTGGTACATGCAAGTTAGCGGTTTTAGTATTCTTTTGCCCCAGTATCCATAATACTTATGCTATAATTCTATCAAGATGGTGAAGGTGAAAAACCAACGTGGATTTACCCTTATTGAAACTGTACTTGCACTTGCAATTACGGCCCTATTAATCGCGGGCGCCATGACGGCGCAAGCGGGCTTGCGTAAAGAAACTTCCTTTAACACCGCGATCGACCAGATTCATAGCCAATTGGTGAGGGTCAAAAATGAGGCCTTTAGCGGCGTAAAGGTCGGCACCGCCGGAACCGGGGTTTCAACGAAAGACGTGTTTGGCAAATTGGTGGAATTCGATCCTGGTGTCGACCGGACGAGAATGTACGTGTACACATTGATCGGAGACGCCGAAGATCCTAACGCCAGATTGGATGCCTGTGACAGGGAAGAGATTACTTTGCCAAATCAACTGGAATATAACGGCGCCAAGCAAGCAATGATCTTCACTCGCGAATCGGGCTCTGTGTTTGCGGCCCCGGCAACTTATGACTTTACGCCTACTTGTAGCGCTCCGCTGTTTGTGACCGACCCGTTAAATGGGGGATTTCTCGCCCCGCCGCCCCCGCCTCCGCTGTGCCCCGCGCCGCTTACGACACCCCAGGGCAGGGACTGCCAGCGTATTGAGGACTTAGTGGCTATACATGACCGCTTAATGGCTTACGCGGCCGCTAACGGCAATAAGCTGCCTACCACCGCGGCTTACGGCGGCGCCGATCCGGGAGGATGGGATTATAGCTCGCAAGGTGGTTTCTTGCCGTTCTTAACGCCTCCCGGCGTGCCAACTGATCCCGTAAACAATGGGACAGGCGATGTCTTTTTCCCCGCCCTAGGCGGCGCGGGATACTCCTATGCCTATTACTGCTATCCCGCAGGGATGGGCTGGCCATCTTCCCGAGAAAATAAGATGGCGCTGGGGGCAAAGTTAGAGCAACCCGCGGACTACGCTGGGGACCCTCGCATGAATGGCAGTGATGTGTACTGGTTTGAGCCCCCTCCTTTTGAATCAGGGTCGTTTACTTGTTCCACCACCATGCCTTCGCCACCCACGGTTAATCTTTCGCCCACGGCATACGAATTTCCAGGTGCCTGGCATTTGTTTAATACTGGTGGGACGAAGCCTACACAGCCGTTTACCATAACGAATCCCGGGCCTTCCACTGTTACGCTGGCGGCCACGCCTGGCGTCATTTCCGGCCCTGCCGCCTCCAGCTACTCAATAGCTTCCGAAAACTGCCCAGCGCCACCCGCGACGCTTGCAGCAACCGCTAGCTGCACGGTAACGGTGCGGTTTTTCCCTCCTAGCGGTGTTGCCAATAACCGTCTAATTAACGCTGGCCCTAAAAATGCTACCCTCACCATTAATGACTCGGGGGGAGCTGCCCTTAAAACCGCCTCTTTATCCGGCTGGGCGGTTAGTGACAGGATGGCTCCCGATGACTACTTGCAGCTGGACTCAAATAACGGAGAAAATGACCGTATGGCTTTACGCGCCTACAACCCCAGCTGCTACGCTAATGCGTTTTCCTGCTCCTCTAAGCTAGCCCTGTGGAACGACGGCAATATGGCGCTCTACGACAACTCCGGCTCAAATATCTGGAGCACCGGCCCTACCGCTGCCACCTACATGGTTATGCAGTCAAACGGTAACTTGGTGATGTTTAGCCCGACGCCTAGTTCGGTGTGGGCTACCTCATGGCAGGGTGCGCCATTGGTATCGGGAGCCTGGCTTAAGCTTTATGACGACGGCGCGCTGCGTTTGTTGAACCCTTCGTGGGACAGTGGCGGCGCGGACAGTCTGTTATGGGCCGCGCCAGGATGGTAGCTTATGGCCATAAGGAGGCAAGATGTTAGGGAGTAAGCGCGCGGTGCTAATAGTAGTTAGTCTGGTTGGTGTAATCGTGGCAGTGGCTGTGGCCCTCGTGATTTTCGTGTGGATCAAGTATGGTTTAAGCGACACACCTGCTAAAAAGTCTGCATCTGGCTCTGCCGTGATGGGCGTACATCCTGCGGCTCCAGCGGCGCCCAAATATAAGATGGCGTGTCGGCTGGTAGACGACAAGGTGGTTTCGGGCGTAATCGGCTCGAATGTAGTTAAAAACAGCAAATTTACCGTTTTCACTACCGCTTCGTACAGTTCTAGTCAATGTGAATACACCGCGGGCAACACAAAAGCCAGTCTCATTTTGTACCAGTATCCAGACGACAAGAAGGCTTCGGACGGTAAGGCCAGTGCTCAGACCCAAGTGACAGTGCCGTCTCCAGACGGTAGATCGTCGAGCGTGCAGCCCCGGCAATCGGTGGTAGGACAAAAGGGCAAGTATGTGGTAAGCGCTGCGGTTACAAGCGGGGGCACATTTGATGATGGTAAATCCCAGTTACTGCTAAAGGAAGCGTTGGAGAAATTATAATGACTATTAGTTTAAGAAAAAGTTTACAGTTTCTTATAGCCACCCCTAAACGTGCCATCCTACTTGTGCCGCTCGCGCTGGTTGGCTCATACGCGATTGGTTTTAGCCTGTCCAGCGGAGCTGCTATGTTAACCGGTGGTTCGGTTGCTCCCAAATCGGCTGCCGCTGAATTGCCATCTGCGCTACAAAATCAGCTGCTTAGTCTTGTTCCGGCTGCCTACGCCGCTGCCTTTTTGCCGGAGGCTTGCGTAACCGGGACGTGTGATGTGCTGGACCCCGCCAGCTATCGAACCCCCGATTTTACCACCGACGCGGTGAATGGTGTAGACTTTGCATTCCGAGTGCCAGGCCAGCCTAATGTCGGGTATATCAATATCAACTCCCCCCGCCAAACCGTAACCAAGAGATTTGATTAATGAAAACAATCCGCCACCAGGCAGGGGACACGTTGGTAGAGGTGGTTTTTTCTATCGCAATTATTTCAGTAACGCTGGTGAGCGCTTTTAACGTGGCAAACAACAGTTATCGCATTGGCGTGCAGTCGCGTGAGCGGATTGAAGCGGCAAACCTGGCTCAGGAACAGGCAGAGATGCTGCGTGCCTGGCGCGATCAAAATATTACCAATAGCGCTCCAGATCCGGTTGTGCCCACGGGCTCTTTTGCTAATTTCAGGGTGGTTAGAACTCCCGCCGGGTTTTCTCCGGCTGCCTGCGCCGCCCCGCCCGGAGGGTGCAACGTTGGGGTCTCCGGGCGCTACCGCCTGAGCGTATCCTCGGCCGGGGTAGGTACCGATTTTCCCGCTACCGCTGGAAGTGAGGGTAGGAGGTACACCATCACCGTTAACTGGACAAGGGTAGGCGGTACAGGCGATGAAACCGCTGTGGTCAATACCACCCTTGTAGACCGCCGGGCCGACCGTTCCTTGATTGACTGTGACGAGGTGGAGAAATGTTCGTAAAGCTCAGAAGTCAAAAAGGGTATACCTTGGTGGAGGTCCTGTTAGCTATGGCAATTTTCACCTTTGTCATGCTTGTTATCCTTGGTAGTTTAAACGGCCTTTACCGGATTTACCGGGCCAGCGTCGGCATTCGTGACACTCAGCAACAAGCCCGCTTAATAACCGAGGAAATTACCCGGGCAACCCGTAACGCTTCCTATGTTGTAGCGGGAACCAACTCAATATGCTTGTTTTACTCGGCTTCCCGGGTAAACACCTTTATTCAAGTGCCCAGTGACATGTATACGGTTGAAGGTACCCCGCCTTTGGATAGTCGGCTAGTTAAGCGTCACGCGGCCAACGCGCTGCTGGCTTTAGATGGTAGCACCCAATGCAACCCAGCTAATGTTGCCTATGGTCCTGGTCAAGACCTTACCTCCAATGAGGTGTCAGTGGCGCTTTTTGAGCCCTCGGCCGCTAGCATTGTGGCACCTGTCACTCTTAACTCCATGCTCAATTTTCACCTACGAATCGCTTCCCGCCGAGCGCTGGCAAACGAGCTGGTGAACCCTCCTGTCCCCTTCGACCCCGATAATCCCGACACTACGGGGCCGATGTGCGACGAGGGCGAGTCGTTTTGCTCAATGACATCGATTACCAGCGGTGTGCAGGCGCGCTCACTTATTTCAGGGGACCATTAAATGAAAAGGTTATCAGAATCCGGCGGCGCTTCCATTATTTCAGTGGGCTTTATTGCTATCCTCATCCTCATTTTAACTATTTCCATTACACGGCTGATGACGGGCGAGTTACGTCACGCGATTGACCTGGAAAACAATATTGAAGCGTATTATGAGGCAGAAGGGGGAATTGAGGAAGCTATTTTGGCTTTACGCCAGTTAATTGCCGCCAACCCCGGTAGTTCCACGGCGCTGCTCGCGGCTAATGTCCAGCAAAACTGCGATAAAACCGGAGGTGCGGATGGGGTTCTAAATAACTTTGGCGCTCCAGGCGGTACTGGTTTTATTGCCAATAATAACATTACCTGCCGTCGAGTGCGTACCGCCAGCAGTTTTATTGATAGCACCCTTAATGTTGGCGACACCGCCCACTATGATTTAAGCCAAAAACAGTTTAGTTATATAGAACTCCAATGGGACAACCAGGACCTTACCAGCGAAAGTCCCGCTACTTCGTTTGTGGATCTTCAACAGGCCGCACCCGCCCCTCCATTCCTGGAAATCACTCGCATTGATTATGATAATACCGGCGCGCCTACCAATATCGCGCCTTCCAATATCAAACTTAAGTCGCTGTATCTGGCACCGATTATTAGCGGGTCGTCCGAATGTTTAGCCCCTAATATCGATTTCCAAACCTGTAACGATGTGGCATTGGGCGGGGCGGAGGGGGGGCGGGTGAAGGTGCGTTGTACCACCGCGCCGGTCTATCGCTGCACGGCTACCATTTATAACTTTATGCCTACCAGTGGCCCGGGCAAGCGTACGGTGTTGCGCTTGCGACCCTACTTCAGCGCTATGCAATACACCATGAAGATTGTTGATGGGATTGGTAAACCAGTGGATGTGGCGCTGGACCGGACCATTATTGATGTGACGGCTCGGGTGGGAAGCTCCTACCGCCGCATAGAGCAGGAAGTAAGCTTAGTGCCTAAGCCGGTAGACGGCGGCGAAGCGGTCTTTGGCGATGACCGAGTTTGTAAAGAATTTACCTTATTCAACACGATCAGCGGAGAAGGCTTGATTCCCAGCAGTGTGCCTCCGGAGTGTAGGCTTGATTAGCGCTTAGTTCTTACGGTGAAACTGCTCGTGAACCTTGCGCAGCTGGGGATCGGTTAAATGAGTATAAATTTGGGTGGTAGAGACATTGGCGTGACCCAATAAGCCCTGGACGCTGCGCAGATCGGCCCCGTTGGACAGCAAATCGGTCGCGAAGGAGTGGCGCAGCGTGTGCGGCGTGACGTGTTTGGTAATCCCTGCCAGCTTGGCGTAGCGGCCAACCAGCCGCTGGACGCTGCGGGCAGTGAGGCGGGTATATGCGCCGTCATCAAGTTTGTCCTGGCTGCCACCGTAGTGTATGAATAGCGGCTTAAAGTTGTCCGGCCGGCTCGCCAAGTAACGTTCAATCCATAGCGCCGCTTCCGGTGAAATAAAAATCAGCCGATCTTTCTGGCCCTTACCCCGAATACTAAACTCGCGGCGGTCAAGGTTGATATGGTCGCGGTTAAGGCTAACCAGTTCGCTTACCCGCAAACCGCCGGAAAACAGCAGCTCAATGATGGCACGGTCGCGCAAACCGACCGGCGTTTCGATATTGATAATTTCCATCAAGCGCTTAACCTCTTCAACTTCTAAAAAGGTAACCTGGGGACGTTTAACGTTGGCCAATTCAATCTTATCGCTGGTGAGTGCCTCGATGTCGCGCTTGGCCAGGTACTTTAAGAAACTGCGCAGGGCTATTAAATGGTAGTTTTGGGTTGATTTGCCAATTGGGTCGCCGTTGTTGTCGGTAAGGCGGTTCAGCCAGACCCGCCACTTTCGCACGAGGTCCGCGGTGAGGTCTTTTATTGACGCGTCTTCACTGAACGCTACCAGCCGCTGCAAGTAGCGGTCGTAGTTAGCGATTGTTTTTTGCGAACGGTTTTGTTCAATCTCTAAATACTCAAGGTAATCGGTTACCAAGTCGGATAGGGGCGTACTGCTTATGCTCATAACCGTATTGTACACCGCTTCTGTGAAGGACTGTCAATGTCGCACAATATTTGTTGCCAGCTATTTTCTATTGTGGGCAGATTTGATGCAGATTTGATGCAGATTTGATGCAGATTTGATGCAGATTTGATGCAGATTTGATGCAGATTTGATGCAGATTTGTGCAGATTCGCAGCAAAACGTTGCGGGCGTATAATGAATATAATGGCTTCTTTTAAAATCCAACTTAACCAGCGCATCTTGGTAAGCGATGCTCGTTATCTGGAACCGAAGGGTATTAACGCCTATGAAGACACCGGCGACCTGCCTGATCTCGCAGCGAGCATAGCCGAGCATGAGGCGGCCATTACCGCCTACAAGCAAGCTGGAATTCAGGTTGAACAGATTGTCAGTCCTGAGGGTTGCCAAGATGGCGTCTTTACCGCTAATTGGGGGCTTGCATGGAAGGGAAGGGTTTTGCTGTCACGGCTCCCTAACCTGCGGCAACCCGAGGAGCCCTATGCCGAAGCCGCGCTGCAAAAACTCGGCTTTGAAACCCGCCGCGCAACAAAATTGTTCAGCGGGCAAGGGGACGCCCTTATTATTGGCGGGAACCGTGTACTGATGGGTGACGGCTATCGTTCTGACGCGGCCGTGGCGAGGGAGGTCCGCGACTGGCTGGGTTTGGAGCCGATCGTAGTGCGCGCTAAACCTAAGCGCCGGTTCGGCGGTTTTGGGCCGCCGGTACGCAACAAGGTTACCGGCCTGTGGGACTCTTATTTTTATGACCTTGATATCGCCATTGGAATTATCAGCCCCAATCTGATAGTGGTGTGTTTTGACGCGCTGACCAGTGAAGGCAAGGCCGCTATTCATGGCCTCAAAGACGTTGAAATTATTCCGGTTAATCAAGGTGAAGCCAAGTATGGCTTAGCCTGTAACCTGGTCAGTACCGGAGAAACGGTAATTATGTCCGACCGTGCCCCCCAGTTAAGCGCCGATCTTCGTTCGCATGGTCTTAATGTGCTGGCGCTACCTAACCACCAGCTTTGTAAAAGCGGCGGCGGCTTCCGCTGCATTAGCCTCAGTTTATACCAATAGCGGCTTAGGCAAGAATCTGAGCGCTGCCGGGCGAAGCTAGGACTTTGCCATTTTCATACACAGTTTGGCCTCGTAGGTTAACTCGAACTACTTTGCCCAAAACGCGCCTGCCGCTAAACGGTGTCCAACCGGCTTTGGTCTGGAGTCCATCATTGGTAATTTCGTATTCATCCATATTAACATCAATAGAAGTCGATTTGTCGGTCTCGATATTGAAAATGCGGGCGGCGTTATGATGCATTCGGTCAATAAGTTGGGATCGCGTCAATTTGCCTTCTGCCTCGGCGGTAAGCATGAGAGGCAGGGCGGTTTCAAGGCCGGGTACGCCAAAAGGAGGATTCTCACCTTGCTTTTCAGCCACGGTATGAGGAGCGTGGTCTGATTCGATCAGGTCAATGGCGTCAAGATGCTTCCAGAGAAAATCCTGATCAGCCCGCGGTTTTAAATAGGGCTTCATATGGCCGTAGGCACCGAGCCGCTCAGCGTCTTTATCGGTTAAAAAGAGGTGGTGGGGCGTCACCCCGCAACTCATGGGCAGGCCGGCCTCTTTTGCCCGTATGACCAGCTCTAACTCGGCTTGGCTCGAGACATGGCAAATATGGGTGGGCTTGCGAGTGGACTTAAGCGCGTCCCATACCAAGTCGGAAACATCGTCTTCGGCGTGGAGTAAAATGGGCTTATTGCTGGGCCAGGCTTTGTATATGTCCAGCAGTTTAGCCTTATCAATAACAAAGCCGCCAGTGGTGACATTTAAATAGACCTTAAGGCCTTTAACCTTACCAATTATATTTGGAAATTCATCAAAATTATCGCCCAGCGTGCCAAAATGGAAACCAATATCGCCCACAATCTGGCTTTGGGCAGCGTTAATCTTAGCTGCCAGCCGCTCCAGAGTGGTAATTGGCTCTGCATTATTAGGCATGTCCAACACCGTGGTGAAGCCGCCGGCCAGTGCCGCGGAGGTACCGCTCAAGAAGTCTTCCTTATGCGTTTGGCCGGGGTCGCGCAAGTGCACGTGGGGGTCGATCAAGCCGGGAAGGGTGATGTTGGTGCTCATAGGGCTTCATTATAAAGCATGCGTAAGCGGCCTTGCGTTTTACGCAGCGTTTTGGTACATTCAAACAGATGCATATGGACCAGGGATTGCAGCTTAAAGACAGTTTGCAACAGCGCGGAAGTCGCTCCGAAAGGGGCGATTTTCTTGTAAACCGGCCCATGCAATTGCGCTTAAGTGACGGCGCGGTTTTCGAAGGTTTAGCGCCGGACCGGCAAACCGGCCAATACATTGGCGAGGTGGTCTTTAACACCGGTATGACCGGCTATGTTGAATCCTTAACTGACCCTTCCTACGCCAACCAAATACTGGTATTTACTTATCCGATGATTGGCAACTATGGCGTGCAACCGGATGATGCTGAGTCCGACAAAATCCAAGTCAGCGGGGTAGTGGTCAGCGGGGTTGCGCTGTTAGGCAGCCATAGTGGTTCCCAAAGCTCTTTTTTGGCTTGGTTGCAGTCACAGGGCATCCCGATTTTAACCGGTGTCGATACCCGAGCCCTCACCAAGCATTTGCGTGAGGTTGGCACGATGGTTGGCGCTATTAGCGCCGAGCCGGTTGACGCCAAGAAGCTGCAAATGGAGCCTAAGTTTGTTTCTATTGATAAACCCCGCGACTACAACCAAGAGCAAACCAAGAAGGTAATCCTGGTGGATTGCGGGGCAAAAGGTAATATTCTGGATTCTTTGTTGAAGTTGCCGGTCGGAGTGCGGCGGGTTCCCCATAACTACGACTACTCCAACGAAAACTATGACGGCGTGGTGTTTTCTAACGGCCCGGGTGACCCCACCGACTACCAGCAAACGATTGCCATTGCGCGCAAAGCGCTGGCTACGAATAAGCCTGTTTTCGGTATCTGCCTTGGTACCCAAATCATGGCCTTAGCGGCGGGCGCCAAAACCTATAAGCTTCCTTATGGCCACCGCGGACATAACCAGCCATGTATGGAACTTGGCAGTAAACGCTGTTATATAACCAGCCAGAATCATGGTTACTCAATTGAAGAGGCATCGCTGCCCAATGGCTGGAAAGTACTGTTCCGCAACCTTAACGACCAGTCGGTGGAAGGCATAGAACATGCAACCAAGCCATTTTTCTCGGTGCAATTTCATCCTGAGGCTTGCCCCGGTCCAACCGACACGGCTTGGTTATTCGGAAAGTTTTTTAAAAACTTATGAAGCGGACAACCACTGAAAAAGCGGTAATCTTCGGGTCGGGAGGCCTGCGTATCGGCCAGGCGGGGGAGTTTGATTATTCCGGCTCCCAGGCCATTAAAGCCCTTAAAGAAGAAGGTATTGCAACCGTTCTCATCAATCCTAATATCGCGACGGTCCAGACCGACGGCGATATGGCTGATCGGGTATATTTTGAGTCGCTTGACGTGGAAACCGTAACCAAGATTTTGGAAAAAGAAAAGCCCGACATGGTTTTCTTGGGCTTTGGCGGCCAGACCGCGCTTAACCTGGGCCTGGAGCTGTATGACAAAGGAGTATTTAAGCGGCTGGGGATTACCGTGCCCGGCACATCGCTGGAAACCATTAAAACTACTGAAGACCGGCAATTGTTTAAGGCCGCGATGAAAGAGATTGGCACCCAGACCGCCCGTAGCGCTGTGGCTTACAGCTTGAAGGAAGCTTTAGCGGCTGCCAAAATCATTGGTTACCCGGTTATGCTGCGCGCCGGGTATAGTTTGGGCGGGCTCGGTTCGGGCAGGGTCGATAATGACAAGGATTTGACCCGTATGGCCAATGAAGCCTTGCAGGCCGTGCCGCAACTATTAATTGAAGAGTTCTTGGTTGGCTGGAAAGAAGTGGAATACGAAGTTGTGCGGGATTCAGGCGGGAATACCATTACCGTCTGTAATATGGAGAACCTGGATCCCATGGGCATCCATACCGGCGAAAGTATTGTGGTGGCTCCCTCCCAAACCCTCACCAACGAGGAATACCATCGCTTGCGCGAGGTGGCGATCCGCACCATTAACCATTTAAAAATTATTGGTGAGTGCAATATTCAATATGCCTTGAATCCGGCTAATGGTGATTACCGGGTAATTGAGGTAAATGCCCGCCTAAGCCGTTCCAGCGCGCTTGCCTCAAAAGCTACCGGCTACCCGCTGGCGTACGTGGCATCAAAGTTGGTGCTTGGCAAGCTCCTGCCGGACCTAACCAACGCGGTAACCGGCACGACCTCAGCCTTTTTCGAACCGGCATTGGATTATATCGCCGTCAAGATGCCGCGCTGGGACCTGGCGAAACTAAAATCCAGCGATCACTCAATTGGTTCGGAAATGAAAAGCGTGGGCGAAGTAATGGCGCTGGGGCGGTCATTTCCCGAAGCCCTGCAAAAGGCAATTCGCATGCTTAATATTGGCGCACATGGCCTTACCAGCCATCCATACAAGCTAGATGACCCGGAAAGCGAAATAAACCCGGCTACCGACCGCAGGTTGTTTGCCATTTATGAAGCGTTTAAAAAAGGCAAAAGTGTTGAGCACATCCATAAAATCTCTAATGTTGATAATTGGTTCCTGAGGCATCTCCAGGACATCCAAATTCTTGAAGAGGATATTCGTGAACAGCCGCTCTCCAAATCATTGCTTGAGCGTGCTAAAAAAGCCGGGTTTGCCGACCGCGTTATTGCCAACCTTAAAGATGAGAGTGAAGCGGCCATTCGCCAGCGGCGCCTGAAAGAGGGGATTAGGCCGGTTATTAAGCAAATTGATACCTTGGCGGGGGAGTTTGAGGCCTCCACCAATTACCTGTACACGACCTACCATGGCGACCGTGATGATGTGGAGCCGGTTGGCAACAAGACGGTTATTGTGATGGGTTCGGGTCCGTACTGCATCGGTTCATCGGTGGAGTTTGACTGGTGCGCGGTAAACACCGCTAAAACCCTTCAAGCCCATGGCCGCCAAACCATTATGGTTAACTCAAACCCTGAAACCGTTTCAACCGACTTTGACCGCTCAAACCGGCTGTATTTTGAAGAGCTGACCTTTGAGCGGATGAGCGACATTGCCGATTTTGAACACCCTGACGGCATTGTAGTCTCAGTTGGCGGTCAGATTGCTAATAATTTAGCCCTGCCCCTGGCTAAAGCTGGTTACCCGATCCTGGGTACGCCGCCCGACCAGATTGACCGTGCCGAAGACCGGCAGAAGTTTTCCAGCATGCTGAATAAATTGGGGGTAGACCAGCCCACCTGGGAAGAAGTTAGCACCTTCCAAAAAGCTAATGCCTTCGCTCAAAAAGTAGGTTATCCGGTAATTATCCGCCCGTCCTATGTGCTCTCCGGCGGGGCAATGAATGTTGTATCTACCGAGAAAGAACTGGCTTTTTACCTAACCGAAGCCGCGACCTTATCACCCGACCATCCCGTGGTTATTTCCCACTTTATCGCTAATTCCAAAGAGATTGAGATTGACGGGGTAGCCAAAGACGGGCATTTGCAGATTTACGCTATCTCGGAACATATTGAAAACGCCGGCGTACATTCCGGAGACGCCACGGTGGTTTTTCCGGCCCAACGGTTATATTTGGAAACAGTTCGCCGGGCTAAGTTAATAACCAAGCAAATTATTAGCAACCTTAATATAACCGGCCCGTTTAACGTCCAGTTTATTGCCAAGGATAACGACCTTAAGGTTATTGAGTGCAATGTCCGCGCCTCACGATCCTTTCCGTTCGTTTCAAAAGTAACCGGTCACAACTTCATTGCAATCGCTACGGAATCGATCCTGGGCATTGAGAGCACCACCGACTACCAAACGCTTGAGTATGACTACGTAGGAGTAAAAAGTCCCCAGTTTTCCTATAATCGCCTTAAGGGAGCTGACCCAGTGGCGGGGGTGGAAATGGCTTCTACGGGCGAAGTGGCCTGTTTTGGTGATAATCTGCAGGAGGCTTTTTACCGGTCATGGCTGGCTACTGAGCAGCGGGTAAAAACGAAAACCTTGTTTTTAAGTCTGCCGGACCAGCATAAGTATAAGTTCATTGAAGAAGCCGCCGACTTGCTAAAGCAGGGTTGGAAAATCTATGCCACTCCGGGTACCCACGATTACCTTAAGGCCGGTGGTGTTGAAACCACTAAGCTGCATAAAATAGTTGAGAAAATCGAACCAAGCATTATTACTTCCATAGCCAAACAACAGATTGGACTTATGATTAGCATTCCCTCGTCCAGCCGAGACAGCAACGACGCCTACACTATTCGGCGCTTGGCTATTGATAGCCATATTCCGCTCATTACCAATGCCGAAACCGGTAGATTGTTACTGCGTTGCCTCGGGGATCCTAAAGTAATGCAACGGGAGCCTAAAGCCTGGCAGGACTTTCTGGGTAAGACCCAAAACCACAGCCTAACGGAGGAAAAAGTATGAAGCATGTGTTAAGCGCCGACCAGTTTACCACCGCGGACCTTTCGAAGCTTTTTAATCAGGCCGAAGCGATGCGGGCCGGTGTTGCCGATAAGGAAAAGCGCCGGACTTTGGCCGCCAGGCACACCGGCAAGCAAATCTGCAGCCTTTTTTACGAACCGTCCACCCGCACGCGCATAAGCTTTGAGGCTGCCGCCCTAAAGCTGGGGATGGGGGTAGTGAGCACTGAGAATGCCGGGGAGTTTTCCTCGGCTTCTAAAGGGGAGACAATCGCAGACACCATGCGGGTGATTAACCAGTACGGCTTCTCGGCAGTTATCATCCGCCAACCGGTAACCGGTACCGTCGCTGAGGCCGCGTCGGTTAGTGAGGTGCCCATTATAAACGCCGGTGACGGCAAGGGGGAGCATCCTACTCAGAGTCTGCTCGACCTCTATACCATCCATCGTCGCTTTAACCACCTGGATAATCTAAAAGTAGTTATGGGTGGCGATTTGCGTAATGGCCGCACCGTACGTTCGCTTGCTAAAATGCTCGCGAAGTATCCTAACAACCACATTTCGTTTGTTTCCATCCCGGAATTGCAAATGGGGGATGACATTAAGGAAGTGTTGCGTACCAGCGGCACGACTTTTGATGAAAGCGAGACTATGGAATCAGCACTAAAGGAGGCTGATGTGGTGTATTGGACCCGCTTGCAAAAAGAGCGCCTGGACGCCTCGGACTCCTTAAGTGGCGGCGGTTTTATCTTGAACACGGAAGCGCTGCGCATTCTACCCAAGCAAGCGATTATTATGCACCCATTACCCCGGGTTGACGAGATTGCCGCGGAAGTTGACGCGGACCCCCGGGCTAAGTATTTTGAACAAGCCGGTAACGGTTTGTACATTCGCATGGCGCTGCTGGACCACATTGTCGGCTAGCTGTTGCTAAATTGTCAGCCAGCTTGTTAATGACACTAGCTGCCGCAGCCTTTGAAGCTCGTTTTTTAAGGCGCGCTTTCCTGCTGGCGTAAGTGTGTAGGTTTGCTTGCGGAGGCGGCTAGGGTGGGGCGGTGGTTCCCAGGCAGACACCCAGCCGCGGCGGACAAGCCGTTTCAACAACCGCGCCACAGTGGAGCGATTGGGTGCAACCAGTCCTTCTGAGTGCTTGGCAATTTGTTCCCCCACCATGTAGGCGTGCAGCTCGTTACCTTGAAGAGCCAGTAGGGCATATAAGGTCGTCGGTGTTAGTGGGGTCCACATGCTTAACTTCATATGCATGGTTTCTAGGCCCTTTCTACAACTACAATGATTTAGTGTTCCGAGGATACTATTTTCAGGTTAAATTTCTATTAAATTAAGTATAAGCGCAAAATTGCGTCTATCTATGCTGCCTATTTCTTTTTCGGATCTGCTTAATACAAAGTTAATCGAAAAATAGTATCCTACGGTTACTATTTCAATGAAATAAAGTGACCCCCGATTCGAAATTTTGGGGAGAGTTAAATTTCGGCTTCTATTCGCCAATATATCGCAATATGGGCCACCGCCTGTATACTTGAAGCCATGAATAAATCACTGATTGTGGTGGGAGGCCTGTTAACGGCGGTTTTACCCTGGATGTCAGGCGGCCGGACAGCCGTGGCGGTACTAATTTCAGTTTTTGGCTTGCTAGTAAGTAGCTTTTTATTGCTGCGGACGGTGTCACCCCGTACAACCAGCTCCGGAGCCTTACGTTTCCTCGCGTTTGCTTGGGTAGGATGGAGCGCGGCATCGCTGATATGGACGGTCAACCGCTTCCAAAGCGAGCAATGGCTTCTCTATAGTTTGATTGCCATCATTGTGTTCCTGGTTTCAGCAAACTTGTCATTGCTGCAAAAGGAACAAGCCATAAAAGGTTATCTTTGGGTCGCGTTGGTTATTTCTATTTATGGCTTTTATCTTTATCTCTCCGGTGACTATGACCGCTTAACCGCCTCATTCTATTGGGCAAACCCCTGCGCGGCATTTCTGCTGCCGGCGTTTCTTATAAGTGGGTGGAAATGGATAACCAACCGGCAGTGGCCGTCAGGCTTGTTAACACTTTGCATCGGGACAGCCTTTTGGCTGACTGATTCGCGTGGAGCGGTACTGGTCGCGGCTATAGTGGGTGTCGGTTGCCTGGCGTTGCCGCAAGTCCGGCGGCGTTTAGCTTGGATTATCGGTTTAGGAGTAGTTACATTTGTCTTAAGTTTCGGTGTGGTCGCAGTTAAGTCGCAGCTGGGTGGCCAGTCCGCCCCGGTGCCCGGATCACGCTTCGCAGAAGCAGCTACTGGCGAATCAATGAGCGCGCAGGACCGGATATCTTATCTGAAAAGCGCCTTAGAAATTTGGAAGGACCATCCGGTTCTAGGCAGTGGTGCCGGAACGTACGGCACGGTACATCCTCAATATCAGCAGCGGGTTATTAGCGCCGCCAACGATCCGCATAGTATAGTTGCCGCCACGCTGGCTGAGCAAGGGGTGGTGGGCATGTCAATCCTCCTGGGCTTGGCCGCGGTTATAGCCATAGGAATGTGGCGGGGGGTACGGCGCCGGCCACAGCTGGGCATAGTAGCCATTAGTGCCATTGCCCTTGCACTGCACTTCGGGCTCGACATTGACAGCCGTTACCTGGCTTTGGTCGCGCTGCTCGCGATGTTGGTAGGCTTAACCTACCAGCCTTCCCGCCGCCGGCCGATTTCCCGCTGGCGCAATCTTGCTCTTCCGGCATCTTTGGCGGCGGCGCTTCTTCTAAGTGTCAGCATGTATCTTAGTGATGCCTCTTTCCAGCGGGGCCGTATCCATGATGGGAACCAAGATCTCACCCAAGCTGCCAAAGCCTACGAGCAGGCGCATAAGTATCCTATCTATGATCCGGATGTATGGACTTCTGAGGGGATTGATTATTATGCCCTGGCAGCCGCTGGCGGTCCAAAAAGCTATTTAGCGTTGGGTCGTGACCGGGCCAAACAGGCTATCCGCCGAGACCCCAAAGATAGTCAGCACTACTTTCTGTTAGGGCGGATTGAGCGGCTTGATGGAAATCCCCCAGCTGCCTTAACCGCTTACCATCAGGCGTTGCGCCTGGACCGCCTTAACCACCCTGATTATTACGTGGATTTAGCGGCCTTATTAATTCAGCAAAAGAATACCCGGGCAGCGCGCCAAGTGATTCGTGACGGCTTAGCGCTTTATCCGGAAGCGGTTATTGGTAACCGTAACGCCGATTCCCGGATTAAGCCGGCCGTGGCGGAGCTTAAGCGCTTGCAAGCCTCCCTCCCCGTTCTATAATGGCTACTATGCCTTCGTTCTCGAACCAACCGCTCCAACCAAAACAACATAGCCTTACGAATGGTTTGCAGGTTGTTACGGCTAATATGCCTGGTGCTTATAGCGCTACCATCGCCATATTCGTTCGGGTGGGCGCGCGCTATGAACAATTTTCTGTGAACGGAGGAGTTTCTCATTTTCTCGAACACCTCTTATTTAAAGGTACGACAAACCGGCCCTCCACCCGAATCATTTCAGAGCAAATTGACGCGGTAGGGGGCTGGAATAACGCCTATACCTCCCATGAGCTAACCAATTACTACGTAAAAGTTCCCCATGAGCACGTGGGGTTGGGGCTTGAGATCCTAGCCGACATGATTCGTAATTCTTTGCTTGATCCGGCTGAAATTGACCGTGAGCGGGATGTGGTTATTGAAGAGATGAATGTTTATCGGGATGACCCCGCCAGCTACGTGCATCGCTTAACTCCGCCGCTCCTGTGGCCGGGACACCCGCTGGAGCGGGAAGTACTTGGAGCTGAAGAGGTAATTAAAACAATCAGCCGGGACAGCATCGCTGGCTATATGAACCGTCACTACCAACCCGCGTCAATGGTGGTGGTAGCTGTTGGCCGCGTAGACCACAAGGCGATAATTAAACAGGTTGAATCGCTGTTTGGCGATATGGAATCCAAGCATCCCGAAAAACCCTTAGCCGTTACCGCGACTCTTAAAGGGGAGCGGGTAAAGTCCTACCCTAAGGATACCGCCCAAGCCCACTTGGCAATCAGCACGGTTGCCTATCCCTACCGTCACGCCGATGATCCGACTGCTAAGCTCATTACTGCCATCTTAGGGCGTGGCTTAAGCTCGCGCTTGTTCCTTAACGTCCGCGAGCGCAAAGGGTTGGCCTATACGGTAAGCGCCGGAATGGATAACTTTGTCGATAGCGGAGAGTTTGAAGTCTACGCCGGGGTCAGTATTCCCAAGCAAGCTGAAGCGATCGCTGCTATTATGGAGGAGTTACAGCGCATTCGCACCGAGAAAGTCAGTAATGAAGAGCTTAACAAAGCAAAAAACCAGATCCGGGGCGGCCTTCAGATGGCGATGGAGTCAAATACTTCAGTAGCAGACCGTTTTGGTACCCAGCAAATTCTGCTAGGGAGCATTCGTGGGGTTGAGGCGGTTATGTCGAACATTGACGCCGTAACACCCGCCGATATTACGCGTGTCGCGCAGGCGATGCTGGCACCCGACCGCTTGCGCTTGGGGATCATCAGTCCGGAGCCGGAAGCGGCAGTTGAAGCTTTTAATCATCAAACCAAGCTATAATGGAGATATCATGGAACGAACCCTTATCATACTGAAACCCGACGCTGTTCAGCGGGCAATTGTTGGCGACATAATCAGCCGCTTTGAACGGGTAGGGCTTAAAATTATTGGTATGAAGATGGTCCGGCCCGATCGCGAGCACTACCACCAGCACTATGAAGAAATCAGTAAGCTTATTTCACGCCGCGGGCAAGACGTGTTTGACGTTAACTTGGAGTTTATGATGAACGGTCCGGTGGTCGGCTTAGTGCTCGAAGGTATTGGCGCGGTTGAATTGGTGCGTAAGATGGTGGGCGAGACCGAGCCAGCCAGCGCCCAAGCCGGCACCATCCGCGGCGACTATTCCCATATCAGCTTTAGCCACGCTAACTCAATTGGCGCCGGTATCCCCAACCTCATCCACGCCTCTGGCGATAAAAAAGAGGCGGTTCAGGAGATCAAGCTTTGGTTCAACGATGATGAGCTTTACAGCTATGAAGCCGCACACGAAGATTATACCCAGCCCAACAAGCCGCAATCCCGCCACAGCTAATTATTAATTGTGATGAGATCGGCGATATAATTTTTTGAGTGCTTTGCAAAGCGCGGTCATCTCAAAAAAATTGATATTGCCGGTGGGCATCAGACATCTTGAAAATTTCATATGTCTGGTAGGCTTTGGCTAAGTATAGGTACTGGTGCCCCCGGAGAGATTCGAACTCCCGACGCCCTCCTTAGGACGGAGGCGCTCTATCCACTGAGCTACGGAGGCATGGGACGACAGAATTATACCACCTGTTGCCCTTATGCTTGTTTGCTATAATCAGGATATGGCTACTTCATCTGACACAAAGGCAAACCTTGAGTTCCCCGGCCAGGACCCCGATGAGACCGTGGTGCTGGTGTTTCGTCAGCATCCGGTGGTTTTGCGGAAGCAATTAATTTACGGCATGCTGGCCATCCTGGCAGGCCTGGGGCCGTTGATGCTATGGCCGTTATCCAACACGGCGCTTAAGATTTCCTTAATCTTACCTGTGCTAGTATTGTTGTACTGGTTTTATCACTGGGTAGGATGGTATTACAGCGTTTATATCGTGACCGACCAACGGCTTATTGATATCAAGCAAAAGGGCTTATTCAACCGAAAAGTCAGCGAGGTGGGTTTTGATAAGATCCAGTCGATCAATTACCATATTAATGGAATGCAGGCCGCATTGTTAAAGTACGGCGACATTACCGTGGAAACCTATGCCAGCCAGTGGACACTCCTAAATGTTCATAAGCCCGAGGCGGTACATCAAAAAATCATGGCAGTGGCGCGGACGGTAAATTCGACACCGCCGCAAAAGTAAGGTAGCATTAAAGGAAGCATAAGGAGTTTTTTGGTGGACGAAGAAAAGAAGCCTGCGGCGAAGAAACGTGCGTCTAAGTCAGCAAAACCGGCAAAAACAGTAAAAGCACCCGTAATTAATAAAACGACTGACGATTCAGACGAACTCGCGTCCAAAGCGCCATTATCCGCAACGGCTTCGAGTCCTTCGAATTCTTCCAGTCCGGAAAATAGCCGGAAAATGGCATGGATGATCGGCGGAACGGTTGGGGGACTCCTCGTACTCTTCCTGCTGGTATTTGGCGTTCTGATCTATAAGTATCAGAACAGCAGTCGGATTGTGCAGTTGGTATCCCAAGTGGTGCCCTACCCGGCGCAAAAGGTAAACGGCAGCTTCATAAGCTACGGCGACTATTTGTTTGAGGTGAACTCCATCAAGCACTACTACTTAAGCCAAACCGGTGCCGACAATAAGCCGACCATAGATTTTAACACGGCAGATGGCAAAAAGAAGCTGAAAGAGCTCCAGAAGCAGGAACTTAAGCGAATGCAGCAAGAGGCTGTCGTGAAACAACTGGCTGCTAAGGAGAAAGTTAAGGTTAGTAATAAAGAAGTCGACAAGCAGGTGGAGCAAATTACCAAGTCGGCTGGCGGCGAGCAAAAAGTTAAAGATGTCTTAAAGAAATTTTATGGCTGGGACGTCAACGACTTAAAAACCAAGATTCGCATGCAACTTCTCCAGCAGAAAGTCGCGACCAAAATTCAAAGCGACCCTAAGCTAGGCGCGCAAGCCAAAGCCAAAGCTAATGACGCGCTCGGCAAGGTTACCAAAGGCGGGGATTTCGCCGCGCTTGCCAAAGAGTATTCTCAGGACAGCTCAGCTGCCAACGGTGGAGACCTGGGTTTCTTTGGAAAAGGTCAAATGGTTAAGCCGTTTGAAGACGCCGCTTTCGGTCAAGAGCCAGGGCAGGTATCAAAACTGGTAAAGAGCCAATTTGGTTACCATATTATCAAGACCATAGAATTTAACGCGGATAAATCACAGGTTCACGCCGCGCATATCCTGATTAAGACCGTCGACTTCGACCAATATCTCAAAGAGCAGGTTGATAAAGCTAAGATCAACCAGTTCATCCACCCGTAACACCACGTTTTCAACATAAAAGAAGCGCGACATGTATAAAATTGTACGCAATGTAGTTCTGATCGCGGCGGTAGTTCTGGGAAGCTATATTGGTTACCAGAACCATAATGAAGCTCTCGACTGGTATTACCTTAGGGATTACCGCCCACCCGCTAGGATTGCCGAGTTGGCCGAAAAAGCGACCATGACCGAAGATGGTGAACGCCTCTTTTACCGGGCAAAGCCCCAGATGCTGAGCGACCGTCCCAGCTTGGTTAAAAACTGCCGGGTGCAAGGGGAGCGCACCATTGAGCTTGGCTGTTATCTCAGCACCAACCAAATTTTTTTACTTAATATACCGCAGTCCGACCTAAAGGATGAAGAGATAGTGACGGCTGCCCACGAAACCCTTCACGCCGCCTACGATCGTATGAGCAATAAAGAACGGCGTGAGCTTAATAGCCAACTTCGCGCAGCAGCAGCCAAGATAACCGATACGAGTCTTCGGGACCGACTTGACATCTATAAGGAGCTAGAGCCAGGAGAGGAAGACAATGAGCTGCATTCCATTTTGGGGACTGAATTTCCTGATTTGGGCCGTAAGCTGGAGGAACATTTCGCATATTATTTTAGTAACCGCGCCCAAATTGTGAGCTATAGCCAAGCCTTCGACCAACGCTTTGATGGCTTGCATACACAAATTGTTCAATTGGACGCCGAGATCCAATCGATTAAGCGCCAGATGCAGCAGTACCTGGCGGCCGGCCGGATTGGCATGCACAACGCCTTAGTCCCGGATGTTAACCGCTTAATTTCTGAATACAACGAGAAAGTAGACCAGTACAATCAATACGCCAGCGACCTATTGGGGACGCAACCAGCTGCCGGCTCGGAGTAGGCCGGCTCATTGTATCTCTATCTTAAAAATGCTACGATTATCCGGTCGCGGGCCCGTGGTGTAGAGGCCTAACATGCCTCCCTGTCACGGAGGAGATCGCCGGTTCGAATCCGGTCGGGCCCGCCATGAAAAAAGGTTATGACCTTGCGTCGTGGCCTTTTTTCATTGGACGAGCATGAGGGTCGTGTGGTGCTAACACCTACTCTTGAGCCTACACCGTACTTAGAAAATATTATGCGTGATGCCGAGGCAGACTATAAAGCTGGTCGCAATGTCACCAAGACTAAAACCACAGCAGAAGCGCTCGCGCACCTGCGCTCTCTGTGAACGCTGAATTCCATAAAACCTTTGATAAACAGTTTTCAAAGCTCCCTAAAAAGCGCCGAGACAAAGTTATAGACATTATAGATCTGTTTTTAGATGAACCAACAGAGCCATCACTTCGTAATCATGCGCTAACTGGCGAATGGACAGGTTTTCGTTCAATTAGCGCTGGTGGTGACCTGCGCATACATTTTAAAATTATAGGTGATGACATTGCTTATTTTGTAGCTGTGGGCACACATAATCAGCTGTACCGGTAGTTCGAAAATCGTTAATAAGCTCCCGCCATGAAAACAAGTGCGCCACCCACAGGTGGTGCTTTTGTTTTCATGGCGGGAGCTTGCTCGTCATTCGAAACCGCGGTTCGTTGTAGCGACCCGATAGGGGAGCGGAGGTGGCGCTAGCCACAATCCGGTCGGGCCCGCCCTAGCACTTATGACCCCCCCGCAAAGCTATTCATTTAAACACCTCCAACCGAATAGATTAGTCTAACATTCACCTACACCCATGGTTGTAATAACTTTATAAATATAGTACCTATTTCCGCCTACTCATGAGAGGAAAGGAAGACGCCGTGTTCCCTGCTTGGACATATTCATTGGTATCGGCCTAGCGGGCGGTCTGCTGTACCCCCCGAGAGGCATTCTGCCCCTCATGGAGACCGAAGGCCGGATTCCCGAGAAGAGCGAGGAGGTGCTTCACCCATCATCAGGAGCTCGGAGGGTGGGCGTTTGGCCTCGGCTTACGCTCCACCGAGGGCGTGCAGCGCTCCCTCTACCGGGGCTTCGTCCTCAACTTCACCGACCCCAAGGTCTGGAAGAAGATGGGGGAGCCGACAGGTTGCCCTGACCGTCGTGACCAGGAAGCCTCTCTACAATCCCCACGCTGGTTTCGGGGTTCATGCCTACGAACATCAGGCTCATTGTCGTCACTGGCGCGGAAGTCGATTTGCCCCGACGAGCTGCTCGCCTTCGGAGCTATCGGAGATGGCCATCTCGAGGCGGCAACTTCGCTCTTCTCGGACGTCGACATGCACTGCGGATGGCGTTCTCGCGAGGTACGAGGCCCATGCCCCTCACAAGAAGGAAGAGGCGCTACCGCCAGTCGTAGAGGGTTCAACCGGTACGGCGGCTCGCCAAGCAGTGCGGTTCACAGCCGCTCTCACCACAACTGCCCAGAACTGCCCCATTAGCGAAAGCCGATGGGGCTCTTACGTTGCTCTACGCATTTATTGTTCTCAAAGTTCGAAAATCGTCAGTAAGCTCCCGCCATGAAAACAAGTGCGCTATCATCAGGTGGTGCTTTTGTTTCATGCTGAGCTTTAGCTCAGATTCGAAACCGCGGTTCGTTGTAGTCGAGCCGATAGGCGAGCGGAGGTGGCGAAGACACAATCCGGTCGGGCCCGCCATCTGGACTTATTCATTAGATTATGCTATAATATATAGCCACAGATATCAAAACCGCAAAGTCCTGGCATGACAAAAATCTGCTGGAGTCAAAATGACATCTACTGCTCTCTGCTTTGATGGCTCGGACAGGGTCAGGCATCAGGGACCGGTCACCATTCCTGAAGATCACTTCGATGGGAGAGGAATCGCGACCATTATGGTCTTCTTCCAGGGAGGTCCTGGCCTATGGACGGCCATGGCTTACAACAACGCCGCCGCGATCGTCAACATCAATGACGCCGAGGTACTCGGCAGGGTGGGCATCGGCGTCGGATCCATCTCCGAGGCGGAGGAAATCGCCACCAATTGGCTAGGAGCCCATTGTGGCGGGACCATCGTTGGATCGAGCGCTGACCCCAAGAGGCAGCGCATCGTGTTCGTGGTTCAGCGGCGATTCACCGCCTAGGACGACAAGCAGAAGAAGGGCAGGCTCGCATACTGCGAGTAAGCACATCGATGATGCTGCACTGCCCAAAAAGGCCCTTTGGCTTTCATGAAAGTGAGGCCATGGGGCCTCTTACTTTTCAGCAGTAAGTTCGAAATCGCCAGTAAGCTCCCACCATGAAAAATTACATATGGCCTCTTCCGTCAAAAGTATAATAAGGTGCTACCTAACAAGCCTATGTTAGTATGTTGATATTATTGAGTCAGTGCATATGGCCGAAACACAAGATCCAAATAATGAGCACACAGAAGCGACTTTTTCCGGAGGGCAGGAGGTCGCTGATGCGCTTAACCATAATTCTGAAATATTAGCTTCAAAAGTTAAATCCGTCGTTGACAATGTCTTAGCTTTCTTGGGAATAGTTGATAATAAGAAGTGTTTTTCATATCCTATTATTTTGCATGTAGATAGGACTTCCGGACGCATAGTGGACATTACGAGCGTCGAAGCTGAAAGGCGTAAAAAAGCATTTGAGGATGGATTTTTTCAAGAATCGGATATGCCTACCGGAATAGTAAATCCTGCAGTATCCACTGAGGTAGAGGACGTAGCTAACTCCGATATCGTTATGGTGCCTGCATCGAGGTTAACTGCCTTTCCAAATTTGGATTCTAATGCCCCACATCCGGAGGGAAAAATCTTAGTCGATAGGCCAGAATCCTGGAACAGGAATGACCAAGTTACGCTTAAGGAGGATGTGCTTAGAAGCATCGAAAATTTAATCCCTGATCCCATTGAGAGAGGAGTGTTTCTAAAGTCACTAGATTCATACAACAATGCACCTGAGCCTGCTGAAGTGAGTGCCAGTAAGTAGCTCCCCATATGGCACTAGCACCGGCTAAATTTGACAATAATTGCTCTTATGTTATAGACTTGTACCACTATGTTAATAATTTTTAACCAACCAAATACTACCGGTACGACCTTCTGCGTAACCAACGCAGCGGGCGCGGTTGCCGCGCGCAAGGCAAGGTGCATTAGTTGAAGTTAGCATGATCTTTTTGAGCTGTTAGCAGGAAGCTTGGCACCGACGCCAAGCTTTTTTAGTTTCTAACAGCTCTTTAACATCATTCAAATTTCATTTATTACGTTACAAATGCGTTTTATCCAGATTAAGACCTATCTAGTTCAGTGCTTTCGGCATTTTCTGCCCAAGGCACTGCGCTAGACGGGTCTAACTAACCACGGAAAGGAGATTCTCATGAATCTGGATATTCTTCGCAGGTTGTGGCGATCGCTTCGAAAAGACCCCGTTAGCCGTGCTAAGTTGGGTCAATTTCGACCGCTGGCCTGGAAGTCACTTTTCTGGCTGGTGGTAGCTGAGTTGCTCATGCTCATTGAAGTTTATCCGATTAAGCTGTTGATCGATGCCCTTTCGGCGCCCGCCGAAGCGCATTTCATCTTCGGGCTTGACCGTACAAACTTCATTGGAGCCACCGTCATCTTGGCAATTGTAATATTTACGTTTGCCAACCTGGCGCAGTACCGGATGGATGTTGTTCGCAATAGCACGATGTGGCTGTTCTACATCATCCTGAACGGGCATGGAACTCGCAAGCAGCTCGCATTGGGGGCCGATTGGCATGTTGCCAACTCCACCGGGCGGAAGGAGTCGACCTTGTCAAAGAACCACAAGAAGGTCGATTACATGCTCGACAACTTCGTCTATGACATTGTGCCGATGACCTTTCGATTGGTCTTCGTCGCTATCGGGATTTTCTTTATCGGCTGGCTCTACGGAGTATTGGCGGTACTGACAATCGCAACCTACCTGCTGGCGGCGCTTCGAACCGAAAGAAAAGTGAGCCCGCTACGGAAGGAATTTCGTAGCTACACTAAGCGGATCGAACAAAGTGATTCCGAGCTTGCTTCGGCAGCTATGGTCATTAAAGAGCAGGGGCTTGAGGACGACTTAAGTTCTGCGCACGACCGCTTGCTGACCGAGCACTGGGAAACCGAAACACCGCGCCATGCCAAATTCCGGCACTATGTGTGGCAGCAAGATCAATTGATCGTGTTGTCGCAGGCCAGCTTCATCCTGGCTTCTTACTTTGCCTGGAAAAGCGGCGTAAGCATCGGTAATGTCGTCTTGGCCAATGCCTGGATGCAACGCATCTACGGTAACATCTGGCGCTATGGTGCCTTCCAATACATCTTGAACGAAGGATTGGAAGCGCTGAAAGAACTGGTGCAGTTGTTCGAGACGGAGGCAAGTATTAAGCCTCCTTCCCGTCCCAAGTGGCCCAAGCATGTTGAGGGGCGGATTCAGGTAGAAGGGGTGAGCTTTCGCTATCCTGGAGCCAAGAAAACAGCTCTTCACGACATCAATCTAACCATCGAGCCGGGCACTACGGTTGCGCTGGTTGGTGAATCGGGCGGAGGTAAGTCAACGCTCGCGAGGCTGCTGCTTCACCAGTATGACCCTACCAAGGGCCGTATTCTGGTGGATGGAGTCGACTTGCGTGAAATCGATGACAAGCGGTACCGCCGCATTATGCTCGGTACTGTTCCTCAGGAGCCCGGCTTGTTCGACCGCTCAGTCAAAGCCAATATCGGCATGGTTCAGCCAGGTGCGACATCTGAACAGATTGAAGAAGCCGCTCGGAAGGCCGATGCTGCTACGTTTATCGAGCAGCTCCCTCACTCTTACGAGACCATTGTAGGGGAACGGGGGATTGTGCTTTCAGGCGGACAGCGGCAACGGGTAGCTATCGCGCGAGCCCTGCTGCGCAAGCCGCCAATTCTGGTATTGGATGAGCCTACGTCGAGCTTGGATCCGGAAAGCCAACTGCTGATCAGTCGGCAGCTGGAGCAGCTCACGGCCAGCCGCCAATCGACCGTGCTGGTAATTGCCCACCGCTTTTCAACGATTGCCAAGGCTGATGTGGTAATTGTTTTGAAGCAAGGGCGGATCGAGGAGATCGGCACCCACGAACAGTTGCAACGCCAAAACGGGCTTTACACCCGGTTGAGGCAGCTAGAAGGCCTGGTAGATTAATACTCGCTAGCGCGTCGGCATCGGAAGTTATTCCGGTGCCGGCCCCAGGCCCTTTCGTGCAAGCCTGAAATCATTTGCTAGCTTTTTTAACGGCGACTGCGCCCGTCTTAGTTTAGGTTTTTCCGAGTAGTAACTTCAATACCGTGAAAATCTGATCTGTTATCATTTAAGCATGAATAAGCTTACATTTATCGCGGTTGCAGCAATTGTCTGTATAGTTAGCGCGGCTGTTTACGCGGGCTTCAAGCCAGCCAAGGACAACGCGCTGCCGACCCAAACTACCAAGAAAACCGCTTCTATGCCGCAACCACCGGCAAGGACGGAATCAAGCCCTCAGACTCAGCCTGGTGCGTATGAAGCATATTCCGCGGACAAAGTAGCCGCTACGGCAGGCACGAGCATCTTATTTTTCCATGCACCGTGGTGCCCCCAATGCCGCAAACTAGAGAACGACATTAAGGCTAGTGGAGTGCCCGACGGCGTTACGATTTTTAAAGTCGATTATGATAGCAGTCAAGACTTACGCAAAAAATACGGTGTCACCATTCAAACCACTTTAATAAAATTAGACAACCAGGGCAACCTTGCAAAAAAATATGTGGCCTATGATAAGCCGACACTGGCCAACGTAGCTGCCAACTTGCTGGAATGACTCTGTTAATTGCAGCCTTTCTTGCAGGTGCACTAACGGTGCTGGCTCCCTGCATCCTACCCCTCCTGCCGGTAATAGTGGGTGGATCGATTGCGGTCTCAGACGAACGTAAGTGGTACCGCCCCTTAGTCATTACCGGCAGCCTTGCTGCCTCGATTGTATTATTTACGTTACTGCTCAAAGCCACGACTGCTTTACTGGGCGTACCGTTTTGGGCCTTAAGCTTGCTGTCCGGTATTATCGTCATCCTGTTCGGCCTAAACTTGTTATTTCCACAGCTGTGGATGCGGGTCATGGTGACAACCAAATTAAATCTGCGCTCTGATTCATTGCTAACAAAGTCTTATGCGAAAAAGGGGCTGCTCCAAGATGTCTTGATAGGGGCGGCTTTGGGGCCGGTCTTTAGCAGCTGCAGCCCAACCTATGCTTTGATTGTCGCAGCCGTATTGCCGCAATCATTTACACAAGGCCTCGTTTACTTGGCAGCATACGCTTTGGGACTTGCTTTAATGCTGCTCCTGATAACTATTGCCGGCCAGGCGTTTATCCGCAAACTGGCTCTCGCAAGCAACCCGGACGGCTGGTTTATGCGGGGATTGGGTGTCCTGATGATAATCGTGGGCATCGCGATAACCTTCGGTCTCGACCGCCAGCTACAAACTTTCATACTGGATCAAGGTTGGTACGACCCGATCATGCATTTGGATGAACGTTTGAAGCTATAAGGCTTAACCAAGGGAGGAACCATGACCACGGAGTTTGCGCTGCCACACAGCTTCCGTCGGGACTTGTCATGATGCAATATGCTTGAACCCTCTTGTATTAGGTGCAACAATGAGCATATAAGCGTTAGCAGGATAATATGGTTAAAAAAATCGCGATAGTCTTAATAGTGGTGGCATTTTTGGTAACGGCGATTGCACCTGTCTTAGTTGCTTAGTTGTTTGTTTAGTTCGTCGGGATAGACGTAAGCATCTTTGCAATTAGTTTCGGGTCTTCGAGCGGGGCTTGGACCTGGTTTCCAACGAAACGGTTTTCTAAAACCGGCCCGCTTGTGGCGGGTTCGTCATGTGGAGGGGCTAGTAATTATCAAAATATTATGATATTGTATGCGATTGTTCTGCAATCTTTCATTCACGTCTCAAGAAAGTTGGGAGCATGCATCCGGAACATCCAAGTCCTTCCGATATCGACGTTACAAAGCAGCTGATGGGGGTATTCGACAACTCCTTGCGCGACATTTCCGCTTGGTGGATTATCAAGTTCTGCCAGGATCGCGGAAAAGGATGGGAACCCTTCCCCCTCGAAGAGCTTGAGGCATATTGCCTCACTTTCAACCATCATCCGTTCCACCTCCACGGGCTCAACTGGCAGGGTTTTCTGGTTCGGGTTTCTGAAGATCAATGGGAGGTAACCACCGAGTTTGTCCTGCGCTGTTATCGGGAATCACCGGCACGTCCTCTCGGAACAACGGGGGGTGACAATGCCACTTCCTAAGCTGTGCCCAGTAAAGCCGAGGGCAGTCCCGCGTTCGGCGGGGAAGTACGCGCTTTTTGCGCCTGCCCTTAAGGCCTTTTGGCTTTCTTGAATTTGGCCAAGAGGTCTTTTTCATTCCTATTATTTGCCGTCAACAATAAATTTTAGCATTCTAGAGCCATTTGGTTATAATAAAAAGCACTAACGGAACGGGATCGTTATTGTGGCACTCTCGGAGCTTGAAGCGGAAATTCTTCAATCCATCGTCGTAGCATCGGAAAACGATCCGGAAAAACCTGAGTTTCCGCCGGGCAAACCTAAATTTCCCGCCACCCCGACGTACCAGATAAAAGTCCCGTGGTTTTCCAACGTCTGGCTGAAAGATGAGAGCTATAACCCAACCGGAACGCACAAGGACCGCATGGCATGGGAAATTGTCGTAACCTACCGCAAGTATCTGCAAGCTAAGCGCCGCGGCAAGTTAAAGGGCGACCTGCCCCAGATGTCGATTATTTCTTCAGGCACGGCGGCCGTGGCCGTTCAAACTATGTTGCGCACATATAACTTGCCCAACCTAAAGGTGCTGCTGGACTTTAATATTAACCAAAAAATAATCGCTGGGCTGGAAAAAATCGGCTGCGAGGTATACACCGCCGACTTGTCGCGGGCGGCGTTAAGCTGGGGCGAGATTTTAGCTTTAACCCACAATCAAGACGGTGTTGATATCACTTCCGACGAAGCCTTAGGGCCAACCACCCGGTTTTACGATTGGTTGAGTTATGAGCTTATTAACAGCTCTCCCGACTTCTGTTTTATCCCTTTTGGGTCGGGGCAGCTGTTTGAGAACATTGTAAATATTAATGCCATTGAGATTTCGGCAACCAAGCACGACCCCCGGTTTAGCGGTGATGTTAAAGTCTTGCGCCAGTGTAACTTTATGGGCGCTACTACCAACTTTGCCCACTCAAAAGCCGACAAGCTGTATTCGCATCATCTACCATTTGCCCACTTTAACGAGCAATGGATTCGTAATTATCGGATAGCCCAGTCATGCGGGCAAGAAAGCGACGTGTATGTTGTGAAAGAGCCGTTTTTAATAGAGGCTATGCGCCTTGCCCGGGCCCAAAAGGTTAAGGCGGAACACTCCGGAATCGCCGGATTAGCCTTGTTGCTGCAAATGGCCAACCAGGTTCCCAAAAATGCCAAAATACTGATTGTTAACACTGGAAAAACCAAATTACCTCGGCTTTCTTGATCCCTAGGTGTAGATCATTTAACCCGCTCTATGTCATACTACAACCATAAGCGGAATTTAAATGGAACAGTCGCTGTTTTATCAGCTCAGTAGCATTATGGTGTTGGCCGCGGTCGTGTCCTTGATTTTCAAGGCACTCAAGCAGCCTATGATAATTGGTTACATCATAACCGGCTTTTTAGTGGGGCCAACCTTCCTCGACATTACCGGAGATCATCATATTCTGGCGTCCTTTAGTGAAATAGGGATTGTGCTGTTGCTCTTTATGATTGGTTTGGGCATTAATGCCGCGATCATTAAGAGTACCGGCAAACCGGTTCTGGTGACGTTTATGATGATCACGCTATGTGTAGGGGCGGTAAGCTTTGCCACGGCGGCCTTACTGGGCTTTACCACGCAAGAGAGCTTGGTTGTGGCGGTTGCCCTGCTCTTTAGCAGCACCATCATCGTGGTAAAGGCCTTAAGTGACCGCAAGGAGCAGTCACGGCTGTACAGCCAGTTGGCAATTGGTATTTTACTGGTTGAAGATATCGCTGCCACGATTGCCTTGCTGTGGGTTTCGGCCAGCACCGGCAACTCGGTTACTCTGGGGGACTTTGGATTTCTATTAGTGAAGGGGGCGGTATTAGGGGGAGGCATGGCCTTAATCGGTATGTATGTGATGCCTCGCTTCAGTAAGTTATTTGCCGAAAGCCAAGAGCTGTTGTATATCTTGGCGTTGGCTTGGGGATTCGGGGTGGCCAGTTTATTCCAGCTAGCAGGCTTTTCAATTGAAGTAGGTGCGCTTTTCGCCGGAGTAGCGCTGGCCCATTTGCCTTACGCCCAAGAAATTAGCAACCGCCTTAAACCGCTGCGTGACTTTTTCGTGCTGCTGTTCTTTATTGAGATGGGCAGCCGGTTGGGGATTGGAAACGTCCAGGCGGCGATTGTCCCGGCACTTCTGTTTTCGGCGGTTATTTTGTTCTCCAAACCATTTGTTATTTTGGCAAGTTTGGGCGCTCTCGGGTATACCAAACAAACCTCATTTAGGACCGCCGTCCACCTTTCCCAAATTAGCGAGTTTTCAATTATTCTAGTTGTTTTAGCTGATAAAACCGGCACTATCAGGCCCGAGATTACGGCCATCGTAACCCTTACCGCCCTCATTACCATTGTCGTTTCCGCCTATCTCATGAACTACGACCACAAGCTTTATCGGTTGCTGGAAAAGCGGCTGTCGCCGTTTGAGCGGGCCGAGACTAAAAAAGAGGTGCGCGCGCTGGAACATTACCCCTTAGTTCTAATTGGCTATCAAAACGGCGGCCACGATTTTGTAACCACATTCCGGGCTATGAAGAAGCGCTACGTGGTAATTGACTACAACCCGGGAATCATTGATATTTTGCAGCATCAGCACATTACGCATATTTATGGTGACAGTACCGATACGGAGTTGCTTGATGAGATTGGCGTGCACCGCTCGGAACTGATAATTAGTAATATTACGAGCTTGGAAACCAATAGCCTGCTTCTAAGCCATATTTCGCAGCACAACACGGCGAGTGTGTTTATCTGTCACGCGTCAACCTATGAGGACGCCCAGACACTCTATGATAAAGGGGCGACTTACGTGATGATGCCGCACCTCATTGGGACCGAACACTTAAACAGCTTTATCCGGCACCACGGCAGCAAAAAAGAAGCGTACGAAAAGCATCGCCAGCACCAGCTTCGCCAATTAAGCAAAGCGCTGGTAGGAAATTAGCCCTAATTTAAACTTGTGCTTTGCATTCCAGGCAATTCATGGTACGGTATGGGGGCTAGAAAGAAGCTGCTACCAGATGTTAGTGTAAGAAGCTAACCCAGGTCTAGATTTAAAAAAATCATTAAGTTTCGTGTAGAGGAGCAGCTAACTGACTAAGTTGTCAGCTTACCTCGTCAGAAACGGGAGAATAAGCATGGCAACTAAATTATTTGTAGGCTCGTTAGCCTACAGCGTCACCGACGCGGAACTTGAGGCAGCTTTTGCTGAAGCTGGTACCGTGGTATCGGCCAAGGTCATCATGGACCGCGACACCAACCGCTCACGCGGTTTTGGTTTCGTCGAAATGTCGACCGAGGAAGAAGCTCAGAACGCTGTAAAGCTTTTGAATGAAAAAGAACTTGGCGGTCGCCGCATCATTGTGAGCGAAGCCCGGCCTCAACAGCCTCGATAATCAGTTACCTGGTTAAGTAAAAATAAGCGCCCTTTGCGGGGCGCTTATTTGTGGGTAAATCCAGGTAAATACCACAAGCATAAGTTGAATAATTATGCCGCGAAGGCTATACTTATCACTAATGGAGCACAGTAAATCACGATCATCCCGACCCCAAAAGCCAGCTGGCGCAGGGGACTTGGCGGTAAGGCCTCCGCGAAGGTCGATGGGCAGTGCCCACGTTATTGACCTTAGGCAAAAGGCGCCATCATCTGAGCCATCCGCTCCGGTTGAAAAAAATGCCGTGACTGCCAAGAAGCGACCACATCGCCAACCTCAAGCACAGGAGGCTCTACCGTCTCCTGTAACAGCACCGGTTTCCCCGGCAGCACCAGCTCCCGCCGCTCCCGCTCCGCCCCGCCCAAAACTCAAGCAGGCACCGGAAGCGGAGGTTTATACCGACGCCGCTTTTCCTTCGCAGTCTCGTTTTTGGCCAGCTTTTTGGCGCTTCCTTTTTCTTCTGATCCTGCTTGGTCTTATCATTGCTCTAGGCGTTTACATTTACTTCAGTTACTACCAAAGCTAAGATGCTGGCCATTGTTCCACATCCTGTCCTCGACCGCTTAAGTTTGGTTTTGGTGATAGGTCTCTTGGCCGCGCCTCTTACATTCCTTCAGGTAGTTCAACCATCCCTAGGGGATATTCAAAACACGCTTGGTATTTCCAAAGAAACGCCCCAAAAGCCGGCAGCCGTTACCCCGGCCCAGCAAACGCCCACCAAACCGGTGCCGACCGCCGTACCCAAGCCCGTACCGGCTCCGGCAGCTTCACCCGTAAAGACTACCGCTAAAACCGCCCTAACCAGCAGCTTTGTCAACCTGCGCGCGGGGAAGAGCGTTTCTACCCCAATCATTGGAACCCTGGAAGCCGGCACCACCGTCCAGTTACGGGCTGATGCCGATACTACCTGGCAGGGCGTAACCTATCAGGGTAAAAACGGTTATATCTACCGATCATATCTCCAGTATTAAAGCATTACCGCAATCCGCCAAAACTAACACAACTGACAGTCTTTTGTTTGTAATAAGCGCTAATGATTAGATGCTTGGATTGGAAGATACTGAGGGCATAATTAAGGGGTGCAGACATGAGTCATTCAAGAGGTCGCCGTATAAAGGCCCTCAAAGCCAATCCGTACGCGGATCCGGATATATTTTATATGAGCCTGGAAGAAGCTAAGGATATGATTTCAAATAAATATGAATTTCTCGCTGAACGCTATGAGCGCCGCCGCGCTAAAAAGCCGAAAACGAACCAGGGTTAATCTTACATTTATCAACGGGGGAAAAACAGGGCCAAAATGGCCCTGTTTTGATGTATGCCCGTAACGCTGGTACCATATATTTATATAAGCCCAAGAGGATACCATGCTTCCAGCTGAAAATGAAAGCGAAAAATATGAAGCCGGCGCTATGGGCATGGCTGACTTTGGCTCATTATCTGTAGAGGATGCCGGCAACCCGCAGGCAACAGAAGATTATTCGGTTCGCAATAAAGAATCAGCAGCCCTTTTTCAGATGCTCTTGGACCAGGAAAATCTTGAGGGGAAGCCTTTGCCGGAAATGGATGAGGCACCCGAGATGAGTATGGACATCCAGGCGATTGAGTTGCAGGGGATGAGCAATTATATGGATATGCGCCGGTCGGGTTTAATGGCCGACGGCAGCAAAGCTACCCAATTAACGGAAATAGCTCAAGATACCGATGGCCAGTGGTTATATAAAGACACTATCAGCACGGAAAAGGACGGGATAATTGTCAGTACGGCGCGGGCCGCCTCGCTTGCACTGTTGCGCGCGAAAATTCTAGAGAAGCTCCATCAAGGTAAGCCCGAACGGTCTGGTGTGGCGGATGACGGCGGAGAAGAAGAGGAGCGGCCAACCGACCTCACCTATGACCTTAAATGGGATGAGGCGCAAAAGGGATATATACTTTCGATTAGAACGAAAGACCGGACAAATCTTTATGGCATTGGCGATGAAATCCCGGATGAGCTTCAGGAAGAGCTATCAAATACCATGGCACCCTATTGGACCATAAATTTCAAGAACCAGGATGCGTTTATCCAAAAAAGCGATATATACTTCGGCAGCTTTATTGATGAGTTGCTGGACAAGGCCTGGGACAAGGATTTAACTGGTGAGCGGGAACGACCCAGGGATGATACGACGATTGATATCTTACTAAGCAATTGCATCAAGGAATATAACCGCCTGAAGGTAACTTAAGTATTCTTGCTATAGTTTATTCATGCCGAATAGCTTAAAAACTACCCTTCGCAAAATTTATCTCTTCTGTTTCCTTGATGATTTTGTCTTGATATACCCCTTTTATAGCATTTATATGGCTGGCAAGGGATTGAGTATCTTTGAAATATCCACTTTGCTCATCCTGTGGTCGGTTACCGATATTCTTACCAATGTGCCGATGGGCGTATTAGCCGATAAGTATTCCCGTAAGCTGCTGCTGGGGATTGGCCAGCTGCTGAAGGCCGCCAGCTTTATTCCCTGGGTATTCTTTCCCAGCTACGAGGGCTTCGCGCTAGGGTTTGTGCTGTGGGGAATTGGGGGTGCCTTTATTGATGGTACTTTCGAGGCGCTTGTTTATGACGAGTTGAAAGCCGTTAATCACGAGAAGCAGTATGTGAAGGTGATTGGCCGGGCCGATAGTTTTTCTTTAGCTGGTAACCTGGCGGCCACCGTTTTGGCCGCCGCCGCCATCTTGCTAGGGTATGGTTTTATGTTTGCGGCCAGTATTTTCGTGGTGGTCGTATCGGCCGTTGTCGTCATGCGGCTGCCGGAGACCCCGCGCTTTGGCGAAGTGGCCGATACCCGCTATTTTGCCATGTTGCGGGGAGGCATTAAGGAGGCGGTCCATAACCGCACCATCTTAGCGATTATTCTGCTGGGGGGCTTCATTGGGGCTATCTACGGCTCGCTTGAAGAGTATGTGGGTCTGTTTGTTCAAGAGATAGGGGTGGCGCTTTCGATTATTCCGTTGGTAGTGGGCGCCACGGTAGCCGCGGCGGCGGTGGGAAGTTTGGTCGCGTACCGTTACGAGAAACTTTCAACCTCTCATTTTATGCTTGTTCTCATGATTGCCGGCATGTGTTTATTTGGCGCTGGTGTGTTGGGCGGGCTAGGCACAATGGGTGGTAGCATTGCCGTATTGCTCGTTGTTGGCTATACGTTCTTAATTAGAATGTTGCAGGCTGTGTTTGACGGTAAATTGCAGCACGCCATCACCAGCGGCCTGCGGGCTACCGTTAGTTCGGTTAGCGGGTTCGCGTTGGAGCTTATGGCCATAAGCATTTATTTTGCCTATGGTGTTGTTGCTGAATTTGGTGGAAACTTCGGTGCCTTCCAAGTATTTGGGGTGATTGTGGTGGTGGTGGCATTGGTCTACTATCGCTACTTGCCCCGCGCGTGCTTTCACGGCAGGCGCTGAATAAAGTATCCTAAATTTCCTGTGCAAATTACAACATGGTTAGATACGTTATAGACATTGAATACGTACGTAAGTAAGCTAAACAAATGTTAACTCTTCCCGATCAAGAACAGTCATATTTGATTGCTAACACTTCTAGCGCCGCTTACCCTAAACTTGCAGAAGAGATCCAGGTAGATGTGGCTATTGTGGGAGCCGGCATAGCTGGATTAACCACGGCTTATTTGCTAAAGCGGGCTGGGCTGAAGGTCGTCGTTGTGGAAAAAGATACGGTTGGAAGTGGTATTAGCGGTAATACCACGGGAAAAATTACCTCGCAACACAATCTTATCTACCATAGGTTATCAAGTCGGTTGGGCGAAAAAACCGTTCGGATGTATGGCGAAGCCAACCAGTCAGCGATTGAATTGATGCGCACAATCATTAAGTGTGAAAACATGCAGTGCGATTGGGAAAATGCTATAAATTATGTGTTCACGACCGATCCTGGACAAATTAAAGCGTTCAACAATGAAGCAAAAGCCGCCCAAGCTTGCGGGCTGCCAGCCACATTTCTAAGGTTATGAGAGAGAAGCTTACCGGGGGCTAGGTGGAAATATCTCCGCCATCATACACCTCACCCCGCCACCGCCGACAGCTTCAATGGTTGGGATCGCAATGGTAACTAATTGGCCGTGCTTTCGGAGTTGTTCCCGCTGATGGGTGGAGAGTGCGTGTAATGCGGTTTCCGAAAGGACGATCTTCGCTGAGCCATCTTTTGATTTCAGCTGAAGAACATTGCCGCAGAACCCGTAGGCTTGATCAAGGGAAATGGCTATTAGCTCCTTACCCAGCGATCCAAGCTTTCTGATGAAGCTTTGCCGTTCTTCGTCACTAGCGATTGACTCCGGACAGGCAACCGCGAAGCCTTCGCCAATATTCATGAACACATTGGTGTGATAAAGCGGCCGGGAATGTTTGTCGTAAGCATGAAATAAAAATGGTTCATAGCCCATGGTTTTGCTCCATAACTCCAGAGCCGCTGTGGTAGTGCGGGGCGATTGCATGGCAAAGGCTACCTTGTGTACTCGGTCTAATACCAAGCTGCCGGTGCCCTCTAAAAAGTTGCCTTTAAGTTCTTGCGCGGTTAAATCTATAATTTCTGCTGGCTTAGCCCCAAGGTGTTCTAAAAGGCTGGCCACTGCCTCAGGTTGGCGTTCGGCCCGCCGGTTTTCCGTAAGCATGGGATATACAATAAGCGTTCCCATCCTGGTGGTGGGAAAACCAGTTATTGGGGAAAACGGCGTCCGGGACATTAACGCCAGCGGGGCTTGGCAGTACGGAGACGGTTATGCCGTTGTCCCGAAGTGTTTGAACCATGGTCGTCAAATTCTGAACGTGCCCGTCGCTGCACGTCCGTAGGCGAATATCCTTGATCCTCGAAATCGTGCTGAAACACATTACTTTCCGCGGTTTGCGGGTTAAAGCCAAACTGGTCGGGACTGACCATGACTACATGATTCGTGATCTGCTGGGACTGTGCTTTTACCGTAACCATTTAAGTAATCATACGTTTATTCGTAATCCCTGTCGAACTGTTGATTATCTGTACGTAATTAAGTACAATATTACGTACAATAGGAGCAGCCATGAACATAACATCCATTTCTGATTTTCGCAAAGAAACCAAAAAGTATTTTGATCAAATTATTAATGATCAGAATCCACTGCTTATTACTCGCAGTGATGGTGAAACTGTGGTTGCCATACCTTTGGCTGAGTATAACGGCCTGACCGAAACTGAACACTTGCGCCGGAGCCCGGCCATGCGTAAGCGCATCGAACAGGGGATGGCACAATCTCGCAAGAAACAAACGAAGTTAGTAATACTCGAAGATCTTGAGGCTAGTGAGTAAGCGCACACTGCTGTTTGTTAGTAACGCCTGGGAAGATTATCAGTATTGGCAACAGACTGATAAAAAAGTGGTTCAGAAAATCAACCACTTGCTTGCAGAATGCTTGAGAACTCCCTTTTCTGGTATTGGGAAGCCAGAACCTCTGCGAGGCAATTTTGCCGGACTGTGGTCTAGGCGAATTAACGGGGAGCACCGATTGGTATACCAAGCCGACGATGCTGAGGTGCGGGTGATTGCCTGCCGGTATCATTATTGATCCGAGAAGGTAGCAACGCGTGCATTGGAGCGGGTGAGGGGAATGTGGCTGGCGCCACCTCCCTGCGGTGCTCGGAAAATGCACAAGCAAGCTTCCGCGCTTTCCTGCGCTCCTCGTCCACCGAACCTAGAGGTTCGCTTCCTCTTACCAATACAGAGAAAAAGCCCAAGACAAGCTTGGACACTTTCTCTGGAGCGGGTGAGGGGAATCGAACCCCTCTCTCAACCTTGGGAAGGTCGCGTTCTACCGATGAACTACACCCGCATGCCATAACAGTCGCAACTGGAGCCGATGGGCGGATTTGAACCGCCGACCTCTGCTTTACGAAAGCATTGCTCTACCAACTGAGCTACATCGGCAAGACTAGTCGTATTAAACCAAAAATAAGGGGTTATTACTAGGCAAGGCAGACACTGTTTCTATTGTTCACTATGCATTCTGACTTCTAGTCAGACGATATGTGTGGAACAGGGAAACATGTGTCTGCCTAAAGCTGGCACCATGAGCCTTTTCCAGATAAAAAGTGCTATAATGTGGCCATGAATCTGAACGCGCCACTGCAGGCGCTCCGCCGCCTTCATCCGAGTAATGTGCGGGAACATCCGATGATGCACGATCCGGTTTCTTTGGTAGCGCTTGGCTTGAGCGTGCTTATCAATATTTTGACGCTGGGAAATATGCTCGCGAAAGTCCACCAGGTAGATTATCCGGTGCCGGTGCACTACTTAAACTTGATCGGGTTTGATCAGGTGGGGCCGTGGTACCACAACTATCGGATAGCCGCTTTTGGGTTTGCTATTACTTTTATTAATGCCCTTCTTGCAGCCCAAAGCTTCCAGCGTAACCGGTTAACCAGCTTCTTCCTGCTTATCGGTAGTGTCGCGGTTGGGCTATTGTGCCTGGTGATTGGCTCGGAGTTTGCCGCGATTATATGAGCGAATCCGTCCAGACCAAAACCAAGTATAAATATTTAACCGACCAATGGTGGTTTATACGGGTACTGGAAATTATTCCCGGCTTACTTACCTGGACGTTGCTGGTGGGGCCAATTGTTTTAAGCTTCTTTCTACCGGTGTACATTTCCTACTTTATTATCGCTTTCGACCTTTACTGGCTAATGAAAGCTTTGCGGATGAGCACGTATCTTGTGCGGGGTTTCCGCCGCTTGCGCCACCACCAGGCGGTTAATTGGCGCGAGCGTCTGAACTGGCTCGAAGACCCGCAAAAACAAATTAAAAGCACCGACCGGCGTATTCAGGATTTGCTGCGCCGTTATCCGCGGGTCCAACGCCGCTTTTTTTGGAGCAGGTCCAGCGCTAAGCAGCGTACAATCTATCGGAACGCGCTTTCCGACCTGGCAACATTAAAGGAGATCGAGGCGCACCAAACGGCAATCATGCTGCCCCATAACATACATCATTTGGTAATTATCGCTACCTACAATGAATCGCGGACGGTACTGGAGCCGACGGTTAAGGCATTACTTGAAGCCGATTATCCGCCAGAGCGGATCATGGTTGTTATTGCTTATGAGGAGCGCGGGGGGGGCGAGGTGAAGCAAACCGCGAAAGACCTTATCGCGTCTTACGGCAGCCGTTTCGGGTATGCCGCCGCTATTATGCATCCCGACAACCTGCCCGGAGAAATGCGCGGCAAAGGCGCCAATATAACCTTTGCTGCGCGGGAAGCGACCCGGGAAATTATTAAAAATGGGATGGATCCCGAACAGGTTGTGGTGACCACTCTAGATGCTGATAACAAGCCTGATACCCAGTATTTTTCTTACCTCACCTACGTCTACGCGCTGGACCCTAACCGTATTCATAAGTCGTACCAGCCCATTCCTATGTTTTTAAATAATATTTGGGATGCGCCGGCGCCGATGCGGGTGATTGCCGCTGGTAATTCATTCTTCCAGATAATGGAAATGATGCGCCCACATCGGCTGCGTAATTTTTCCTCCCACGCCCAACCGCTTCGGGCTTTAATTGAAACGGATTACTGGAGTGTTACTTCACCGGTTGAAGATGGCCACCAGTTTTGGCGCAGTTACTTTATTTTTAACGGTGATTACGCGGTGGTTCCATTGTATATCCCGATTTACCAGGACGCGGTGTTAGCGGAAACCTACTTTAAAACCTTTAAGGCACAATATATCCAGTTGCGCCGCTGGGCTTACGGCATATCCGACTTTAGTTACGTGGTGCGTAATTGCATCCGTAACAATAAGATTCCGCTGGGAAGTAAGCTGGTCCAGACGGGGCGTCTTTTGGAAGGGCATGTCAGTTGGGCCACTGCCGTCCTTTTAATCACTTTTGTAGCATGGCTACCCTTATTCCTGAACCCCCAATTCAGCCAGTACGGATTGGCCCATGAGCTGCCGGTAATTGCCAGTCATCTTCAAAGCATTGCCCTTATCGGGTTATTTGTAATGGCATCGATTAGTATTATTTCGCTGCCGCCCCGCCCGTCCCGCTACGGACACCGCCGCAGTCTCGCGATGGTTGCCCAATGGGTGCTGTTTCCGGTTACCGGCATTGTGTTTAACGCATTGGCCGCGATTGATTCTCAGACCCGCTTGATGCTGGGCCGTTATCTTGGCTTTAATGTTACCGCCAAATCCCGCCGCTCATGAATTACCTTGTAGCTTTTGTTTTAAGTTTTGGTTTGGCATTGCTCCTAACCCCGCTAGTACGTACGCTGGCATTGCGCTACCAAATTGTGGCGCAGCCGGCGGGCATTAAATCCCATGCCTTGGATAATCGGATCATCCCTTATTTAGGCGGCCTCGCCATCTTTGCCAGCTTTGTAGTAGCCACGCTTTCTTTGATGCCTATGAGCCGCCAGCTGGCCGCCTTATTGCTTGGGGGGACTATACTGGCGGTACTGGGAGCTATTGATGATGTAAGGGGGTTGAAGGCGCGGACGCGGCTCGTTTGGCAGGTATTGGCCGCTGGGGTGGTTTTAGCCGGCGGCATTGGCATTGTTTCAATTACCAACCCGTTTGGCGGAGTTATTGACCTCACAGCCGGGCGGTTCGCGGTTGACTGGGGGAGTATTCATTTTCATATAACCCCGATTGCCAATGCCTTAAGTATTTTATGGATGGTCGGCATGGTTAACACCGTTAACTTTCTCGATGGACTGGACGGGCTGGCGGGAGGTGTTTCCGCCATTGCGGCCCTTATTCTCTTCACACTGGCCCTTCAAGTAGACCAGCCCCTGGTGGCCCTTCTGGCGATTATTTTGGCTGGTTCGGCGTTAGGATTTCTGCCATTCAACTTCTTTCCGGCGAAAATTTTCATGGGGGATAGCGGGGCGTATTTCCTGGGCATGACCCTGGCGATGCTGGCCATATATTCAGGTGGAAAATTAGCAACGCTTTCTTTGGTATTAGGATTTACCATCATTGACGCCATGTGGGCGGTTGTCCGCCGATTGCGGCGCCGGGTACACCCCTTCACTTCCGACCGGGAGCATTTGCATCATTTATTGCTTAAGGCTGGTTTTTCCCAGCGCAGCGCAGTCTTATCGCTCTATCTGCTAGCGGTTACCTTTGGGGTAATCGCGCTCCAGGCCCAAAGCTTCACCAAACTGGTGGCGTTGATTGTACTGCTCGCTACAATGGTGGTCTTAATTGCCAGCCTGATTCGTATTGGCCGCCATCGCGCTGTTTAAGCTGAACAAGCGATTGCCAAACCGCTCGTACACCAGATATAATAGGAGGGTAACGAAGGGGATACTTATGAGTCGAAGGCATTTGCAGGACATTATCAATAACCTGCAGGAATTTTATAAGTGCCCCTCCTGCGATACCAGCTATTTCCTTGATGATATCCGCTACCTGGGTGAATTGAACCAATACTGCTTTGTCCAGCTTAACTGTCATGAATGTTCGCTGCCGGTTTTAGCCACCGTTGCCACCAGTGGTAAAACCGCCAAGCGCTCGAAAACCGACCTCCGCTCAGCCGAAGAGGCTAAGTTTGCCTCCATGGGCTCCATTTCAGCCGATGAGATTGCCGAATTCCACCGCTATATCAGCCGTAAGCGAACCGGGTTTAGCAAAAAGCGTTAAGCTGTTGATGGGTAGGCTTACCGGAGAGCAACTTTTCTGAGCATGGTCACCATGGCTTACGCCGGGTGACGACATGCCATAAAAGTTCTACCACGGCGCGCCAACCGTGTTAACTACTTATGGTACCAATCCTTCTTCTCTATTTGACTACTATGCATTCTGATATTATCCGATCAGGATGGTATCAGACGATATGTGTAGACAAGGGAAGAACGTATTGGTGCTATCGGTTCAACTTGCTCATCTGGTAAACCTGAGGTATAGTAGCTCTTACGTAACGCATCCAGAGATGCTTTTTTTCTTGGGTTACCGTGTGTGATTCAAGCAGGAGATATTATGGCCGAAAAAATGACGATTAAATTGCAAAGCCGTGAGGTACTGGGAAAAGCTAACCGTGGTCTGCGGAAAGCCGGCACCACTCCGGCTGTTCTTTACGGGCACGGAACCAAATCCCAAGCGGTGAGCGTGGTGTCCAAAGAGCTGGAGCAGACGTATGCCCATGCCGGCGGCAACCGGATTGTCGGTTTGAAGGTAGATGACGGTAAGCAAACCAATGCTCTTATTCATGATGTCCAGCTGGATAGCCGGACGGGTCATATTCTTCACGCTGATTTCCTGGTGGTTAGGATGGATGAGAAGATTAAGGCCGAAGTTCCCATCCATATTGTCGGTGAGTCAACCGCCGTTTACCAACAGGAGGGGACACTCACCCGCCCAATTGAAACCATAGAGGTTGAGGCCTTACCGGCTGATTTACCTGAAAATATCGAAGTTGATATTTCCGTGCTAGATGATTTTGAGAAGAATATTACCGTAGCCGACCTGAAAACTCCCTCAAACGTGGAAGTTTTGACGCCGCCGGAAACCCTTGTCGCTACCGTAACGCCGCCACGATCCGATGAAGAGCTGGAAGAGCTGGACGCGGCTGTTGAAGGCGAGTTGCCGGAAGGTGTTGCCGAGGACCAGGAAGTTATTGTTGAAGACGGCCATGACCAGCAAACTCGCAAAGAGCCGGAAAACCGCTCTGACAAATCCCAGAACTAATATCTAACCCACCACATTGTGGGTAAGATAAGTAACCGGATAGTTACTAGTATTTCTTAAGCTCTTTCCGGAGCTGCGCCTCATTTATGAGGTCAGTTTGGTTGGCCAGATAGCGCACAAATGCCGAGGTATTAAAATGCTTTAAGGTTTGTAGCACTACTTCGGCCACATCCCTTGAATCAACGAGCTGCTGCTTCATATCAAGTAACTTGGTTTCTACCGTGTCGGTTACGGCATCAACCGTGCCTTGATTAGCAGGCGCCAGCTGGAACGCGCCGTATATGCTGCTAAAGAGCTTTGCCCGGGAGTAGGGCTGAGGTTTGCCCAAGCGTTTGCGTATAGCCATAAACCCCAGATCGGCCGCCTCATAGGTAGTAAACGACTCCCTGCAGGACAAACAGCGCCGTCTCCTCCAGATTTGGTTACCAGACTTGGTAGAACGGGAGTTAAAAACATCGGTTGATTCAGCTCGGCAATAGGGGCATTTCATAGGCTTCTTTTAATAAAAAGCCCCCGGTTCGATAAACGCCTATAACGTTTCGTTCCGAGAGCATTCCTTACCACTTATTAATAGTAGTGCTTATGCGGCTCTGTGTAAATACTTTTCTTAAAATATATGACAATATGTTGTCATATGACTTGAAAATAAGAGAGTGGAAAAGTCTCCCCAAATGGGGATAATCGCTCTCTGGACCGTGAAAGATACCGTAGATCGTGCCGAATAAGCAGGTCGCACATTGTCCAGCGCTACGCGCGGGCAGCTACCAGCTCATCGCTCGCCCTAATGGAGGCTCGAGCGTGCTGGGTTGACTCTTGTTGCTTGTAGTACTTAATAAGACCCCAGCACTGTTTTATTACGCTTACGCAAAATCCATCGATATGACTAATTGGGCCGTAGCCGGCTTTTTGGTAGGTGAGAAGTAGTTTTTGGAGGCCCTCGGCCTCCTTCCGTGCTAAATGGAGCGCTTGGAGCCGTAGCCGATAATTATGATGCCGATAAAACGCGTAGAGATGGTGGGAAATTGCAGTGCTGCTGCGCCGAAGCTCATTACCTAGGAAGTAAACCTCATTTTCCGGTAATTTTTTCACCAGCTCGTGAATTATATCCTCCAGCTGCAGGCTGGTCTGGTAAACCCGCAGGTGCTTGATTGATGATGATTTTACCATCTTTACTCCTTTAGAAGCATCCCTTACGTTGAATATACCGAACAAAAACCGAACTGTCAAGCGGTAGTAACCACAAGAAATATTTAATTCTTGAAAGGTATAACAGATATGGGGGAAGCGTGGCTGCCAGGAGATTGTAGGGTGACTTTTTGTTCTGCCGGTTTACTTAAGGTGCTACTGATAATAACCGGGGGGCTGCTTTGGAGCACCACGGGCTGGGCAGCGGAATGGCAGTTGGCGGCATTTCCCAATACTTCCGTAAGTGCCGTGGTGGTAAATCAGCGAAGTCCGCAGGAAATCGCGGCTATTGCCCAAGGTGTTCTACATTTTTCCCATGACGGTGGAAGAACCTGGGTGCCCGGCTTATTGTCGGTTCCGGCCAGCACGGTTTCTTACGATCTAGTTTATTCCGGCCGAATATATGCGGGCACTAATGGGAGCGGCTTGTTTGTCAGCGATAACGGCGGCATGAGTTGGCAACGGTTTGGTCCTTCTACTACCCATCGGAAGCTCGTTACCGCGCTTCAAACAACAGATGAGTACGTCTTCGCCGCGATGTATGACGGCGCTAGCACACCCGTCCGCGTCTGGCGGGTTGCGGCTAGCGGTGAGGCAGAGGATATGGGCCTGCCGAGTGATAATACCGCGGCCCTGGATTACGATTACGGGCGGCGGAAGTTATATGTCGGTGCCGCGGGAGGAGTGTATCAATCGAACGATCAAGGAAGAACGTGGTCGGGAGGAGGGGGCGGCGCCGGATACTTTACGGTAGGGATGGTCGCTGAAGGGGACTATATTTGGCAAATTTCACCGGACGGCCTCTTCCGGTCCCATGACGACGGCATTAGTTGGAACCGATTGGCCGGCCCTGCCAATATCAACGAAACCTACTATGGCCAGGATATGCATTTAAGCGGGCTGGCAGCGAGCGGCAACCAGGCATTCTTCGGCGCTTGGAGCATTAGTTTTCCTTACCGCTTTTTGGTGCAGTACGACGGCAGCGCCTCACGCAGTATTTTAAATGCAAAAATAGCTTCGGTGGCAAGTTCAGGTAACCAGATTTGGGCCGCGGGTGAGAATGGCTTATGGGTAAATGACATCCTCTCGCTTAACCAGCCCCGAGTGCATCGGCCGGCTCTCATTATTCCGGGGATACTTGGGTCTTTGCCAACTACGGCAAGCTTGGCGGCCTATTTTCCGCATGTGTTTACCGGTTACTGGGACCGCTCCTACCAAACCCCGCTGGTGCTGGACCCAATCTCACACAGCTATGATGGTCTTCTTCAGGCTTTTCAGGATAACGGTTACGTGCCGGACAAAAGTTTATTTGTCTTTCCCTACAATTGGATGCAGGATAATGCCGTAACGGCATCGCAGCTCCTTCAGAAATTGTTTGATATCCGGCAGCTATGTAAATGCAGCCAAGTAGATGTGGTAGCGCACTCTATGGGCGGACTAATCGCGCGGAGCTATATCGCCAGCCCCGCGTACCAGAATGATATACGCAACCTCATTCAGCTTGGCACACCCAACGCGGGATCCGTAGCCGCCTACGAGGTATGGGAGGGAGGCAGCGTTAAGGCTCTTAAGCCCAATTCAACCAGTCAATTGCTTAATATCGCAGCGCTTGCACTCACGGACCCGGCTATTGCCGAACCGAGAGCAGAGGAGCTGCGCAAGGCGGTTCCATCCATTAAGCAGCTGCTGCCAATCTTTAATTACCTTTCAGGAAGACATTATCCCGAGGGGTACCCTACGAATTCCTTCCTGGAACAGCTGAACCAACCTGCCGAAATTACGCGGTTGAAGCAGCGGGTGGCGCTTTACGTTGTGGGGTCGCTCAAGCACGCTACCCTAGAGGCGCTCACCGTCACAAGCGAAGCTATTGCTGCTACCCTCTGGCCGCATGGAAACGTTTTGGCATCCGTATCGGGGAAGGGGGATAACACGGTTTTATTGTCTAGTCTCGAGGCCGTGGCAAAAAGCAGTTTGTTGCTTGAGGCTAACCACGTCCAGCTGGTTTCGGCGGCGGCACCGTTTGTACTGCAAACGTTCATGGGCGAATATGTACCAAATGTATCTGTTCCGATGTGGCCGCCACAACGTTTTTTAACCGTCTACGCTGCTGGACCGGTAGCGCTCGAGATTATAGCTAAAGACGGCCAGACTATTAATGAAACGAAGTTAGAAATACCAGGAGCCTATTACTCGGGACCATCGGTACGGCCCCAGATGGCGATTATTCCTGCCAGCCAGGATGATGATTATGCGATTACCGTGAAGGGGACAGCGCCAGGGACGTATCGAGTAGGCACTGCCATTTTGGATCCCGAGGATGAATTTGGTTTTGATATGACGGAACTTGCCTCCACTGCAATGAGTAATGTCGCTATGATTGCCGGGGGCAGTGCCCATCATTATTCCTATAAGGGGTCCGATGGCAAGCTCGTCCGGACTGGACCTGTCGAAGAATATCGCTTGCCGTCGCCGAAGGAGGAAAGTCATGGCAGTGTCGACTCGGCCTCGAGCGCAAGCCTCTCAACGGTAAAAAATCAGACTGCCAGTGCTAATAGCTTAGGGGTTGCTTATAGCGAGCCTTCATCTAAAAGCGCGACAAGTAGGTTGCTTCAAAGCCGCAATCAGCCTTCCCGCGCAATCAAGCGACAAGCTGGGGGCTGGCCGCGGCCAAGTACAGTGCTGGTTTTGGTTGCCGCGGTTGGAGCGGCGAGCTTTCTGGCCTATTTCGCGTGGCGCAAAATGCCCTAGCGCAGACCCCCTAAACTATGCTAATCTCATCTGGATGCAAGAAAAAAATCTTATTCTAGCAATTGATGATGTAGAGCCGGGCTTGGTGGAGGCTACCAAAAAGCTGAGCAAAAAGTTAGGCAAGAAACTTCAAGGGTTAGTTCTTGGTCGACCTAAATTATCCGGGCAGTCCATGAGCGCGCTAAGGATACCTCAGGACTCTTCGAGGAGATATTCTGTGACTTTGATGACCCCGATAGCTTGCAAAAAGCTTTGAAGCCCCATATCGAATCCATTTTAGCCGTTACCATTCGTAATGAAAGCTCGGTTCGAGCATTGCGTAAGGTCGTGCCATTTTTGCCTTATGTATCGACTCCTTCCGAATCCTCCTTACGCTGGTCCACCCAAAAGCACTTAATGCGCGATAGGCTCCGCAACTATGATGCCCGCCTCGTGCCCCGGTACAGCTATGTAACCGAGTACACCCGGCAGACTATGGCGACTATTGTCACAGAACTGAGATTCCCGGTAATTGTTAAGCCGAACGGCTTGGCTGCTTCGATCTTGGTGACGCGCTGCAATAATGAGACTGAACTCTCACAGTGCCTAAAGCAAGTCTTTCAGGTTATAACCGTTATTTATTCGCGTGATCTCGGGCGCGGTACCCCCAGTGTATTGGTAGAAGAGATGATCCAGGGAGATATGTATTCGACTGATGCGTATGTTAGCGCCGCGGGGAAAGTTCACTGCTTGCCCTTAGTTAAGGTGATTACCGCGGAGTCGCTCGGGCTTCCCGGTTTTTATAGCTATCGCCACATTATCCCTACCGGCCTTTCCATGGAGGAGATTGAGGCCGCGAACACCGCCTCTATCGCGGCTATCCGAGCGCTTAACCTCAACTCGTCGACCGCCCATATCGAGCTTTTTCAGAGTCCCGAAGGCTGGAAAATTATTGAAGTAGGTCCGCGTATAGGAGGCTACCGTGAGGCGCTTTATAGGGAATCTTATGGTGTAGACCACTACTACAACGACTTAGCGGTAAAGATTGGACTCGAGCCCAGCATCGGATCCAAGCCGATTGGTCACGCGGCCGGCATTAACATATATCCCGATCAAGAAGGGCACATACAATCGATTGAGGGGATTGAAGAAGCCCGCAAGGTATCAAGCGTGGTCTTTCTTGAAGCCCATGCCAAAACCGGGGATGTAACCCTTTTCGCCGGTAATGGGGGTCGGTTAATAGTTGACGGTATCCTGAGCAACAAGGATCCCAAAAAACTTGAGGCTGATGTCGCTAAAGTTCGGGAGCTGGTAAAGATTAAGGTTAAACAAGTGGCGGGAACTAGGCTTCCTGGTAAAACATCAGGCCTAGTTTAATCTGCAGGGCGTCATCAAACACCCGCGGATCCAAACCGATAATCTTTTTGGTCTTATCGAGCCGGTAAATCAAGGTATTGCGGTGAACGTGGAGCTGTTCGGCCGCTTCAGTTAAGTTTAAGCCGGCAGTTAAGAAGGTTTGCACGGTCTTATAGAGCTGGTCATCCTGCAGCAAGGGATGAAGGATTTGATGGGCCAGTTCGGCCTTGTGCTCCTGTGCCACATTGGCGAGGGTGACGTACATGCCTACCTGTTTTATGTGGTAGGTTCGGCCGCTTTCCCACACCTTGCTGCCTACGCTCAGTGCTAGCTTGGCTTCTTGGAAGCTTTTTCGTAAGCCGCCAAGGTCAGGATAATACTGCCCAACCCCTAGGGTTATGACGCGGTCGGGAAAAGCCTTGCGTAAGACATCGTACAAGTAGGCGGCCTTTTCCATGAGAAACCGGGTAGTATTGCGGGTGGTGAGGTTTTCGCCGGTAATGCTTTTTGAAACCACAAACTGGTTTTTGCCGTTATAGCTGCATATAACGCCATTATCTTGAAACGCGTCAACGATAACCTGGCGAACCTTTCCGGTCTCCTTATCTATTTGGCTGGTTGCAGCTTCCGCGGATGGGGATCCTTTTGTGGCGGTGGTCTCAATGCCTTCTAGCTCAACCAGGATGATTGCTTGCGGCACCCGCAGGTTCATCTGTAATATGTCGGCTTGGCGGTAGGCCTCGGTACTGTTAATTTTTCCCGAAGAGAGCACTTGCTGCAAAAAGGTAGCCCGCATTTTTTCGGTAGGTTGGATATGATCAAGCAAGAAATGCTGGTGGACGATCACCTCGGCCAGCCCCTGCAGCAAGCCAATCGCTTCCGGGGTAATCCTCACACTTTCTTCAACAATGCCAAAGGATCCTACCGTTTGGTTCTCGTAGACAAACGGGCACCAGGCAACCAGCTCATCATCAAGTTCGGCGCGGATGACCCGGCCTTCCTGGCAGGCGCGTAAGGCGTCAACCATAGTCTTGTGCTCGTGCCCCCCGTCTTTAAGGACCGCGCCCCGGGAATCGGTAACAATAACCTCTCGTTTAAGCACTAATCGTGCCCGGCTTACAATTTCTGCTGCCACACCGGGGGTAAGACGCATTTAATGTTCCACAAAGCGATTAAAAAGAATCGCTAGTTTAATTTGCACGGCATCATCAAAATTACGGGGGTCGAGCTGGAGGGTTTCAGCTATGCGGTCGAGCCGGTATACCAGTGTGTTGCGGTGGATGCCAAGCTCATTGGCGGTTTGAGTTAATCCCATATTGTGGGTGAAAAAACTTTCCAGGGTTTGAATAATCCCTTCACTTTGCCCCAGACGGTCCAGCAGCTCCCGGCTAAAGTAGATGTTGCTTTCATCAATCCCGGAAAGCAGGGGGGCAACCACCCCGAAGTCATCAATATGGTAAACGCGGTTTTTGTACCAGTTCTGGGAGCCGAGCTCAATGGCGCTCACCGCTTCCTGGTAACTCTTGCGCAGGCCTTCAATTCCCGGATGGTAGTTGCCGATACCCACGGTGGTGGGTTGCTTCAGCTCCGAGCGAAAAATCGTGTAAATGGTATTAATGGATTTTTTAAACCGGTCCAAGGCGTCCTCCAGCGGCATCTCATCTTGGGGGCCGCTTAAGTCTTTTAAGATGCAAAAGCTGTTATGGCCAAGATAAGCGATAATGTTGTTCCGGCTAGAGGTGTAATATGATTCAAGACCGCGGTTAATGCCAAACTTATAACGGGTAATGAGCATTTCACGGTTGCTGTCATCGGGGGTTTCGCCGGTAAGCACCGGGTCGTCAACGTAAATTACGATGCAAATGCGAGGCTGGGTTAAATCCAGGTTATGCAGCCGCGCTTCGGCCAGTAGTGTTGGCTGGTCCAGGTTGCTGCTCGTGAGAAGGTCATACACAAATTTATCAAGCTGCTCCTCGTGGTGGGGAAGTTGCTCAATAAGAAGTGCTTGGTGCATCATCAGTTCGGCGATAGAGCGGATAAGGGGTGATATCTCATCATAATTGGGAACTTCCCGGGCTAACACCACATAACCGGTTACGCGGCCATTGTGGGATATGCTAATCGCGTTAGGGTAGTCCTCAACAATTAAGCTGCTCCCGGCCTGGGGGTCGTTGCTTACCAGAATCTGGCCATCGCCATCAACCAGTGATAATGACTGGTTGACCAGCGTCCCGACTTTGGCATGAATTGCTTCCGCGATTTGTTGGGTCAACATACCATTCTGCTTGCAAGCACTCCACCTTTTGTAATCTTGTCCTATAAGCTTACTCTGATAGTCGGACGTCCAGCAAGCGTAACCAAATTAAAATTTGGATAATTGCATAACATAAGAATATTGGCACTTATGGGTTGATTGCTTTTCTCACCCTGGTTCGCTATATTCACTTAGGTACGGGCTCTTAGCTCAGCTGGCTAGAGCGCTTCCTTGACGTGGAAGAGGTCACAGGTTCGAGTCCTGTAGAGCCCACCAATCTGCTACTATTGAATTATGATTAAAGCTATTATTTTTGATTGTTTTGGGGTGTTGTATAAAGATCCGGAACTGGATATTCTTCAAGCGCGCCAAACGCATACCACACCGGAGCACGATCAGCTGACAATCGATTTTGATCTTGGGCGGGTCGACCAAAACCGGAAGTTTCAGAGTTTAGCGGACTTAATTCATGACGACGTGGCTACGGTTTCCGCCCGTATGCAGGATCTCTCAGGCTTAAACTATACGCTTCTCGGATTGGTTCAAGCTTTAAAGCCTCACTATAAACTGGGTATGCTCTCAAATATTAACAATAATTTCTTACAGTCTTTTCTTAAATATCAGAATTTGGGCAATTATTTTGATGTAGTAATGACTTCGGAGGATGCTGGCGTGCTAAAGCCCGACCCGCGTATTTTTGAACTCGTCCTAGAGCGGCTCAAAGTGGAGGCGGGGGAAGCGGTTTTTATTGATGACCGCCAAGAAAACGTCGAAGGCGCGGAAGCCCTTGGTATTACCAGCCTTCTATACACAAACCATGCCCAGCTTAAAACCGACCTTAAAAAACTAGATCTTAACGGCCTTTAGCAGCTGCTCAAAAAGCATTGCTACGGTAATCGGGCCAATACCGCCGCGGGCGGGTGTGATCTTTAGCGTGTCGTTATCAAGCAGTTTCGGGTCAACGTCGCCGACAATCGAGCCTTTATCCTCGGCCGTCCCAACATCAACAATGAAGGTGCCGTCGGTTACCATATCTGGCTTAATCAGCCCGGCCCGGCCGGTAGCACTTACAATTACCTTAGCGGCTCGCGTAACCGCACCGGTATCGGGGGTTTTCACATCGCAGACGGTAACATCGGCGTTGCGCTCCTTAAGCAAGGCGGTTAACGGCTTACCAACTAAACGGCCGTAACCAACCATAGCTATCTTTGTGCCATTGATCTCAATACCGTAAAAGTCGAGCAGGTTAATGACAGCCATGGCGGTAGCCGAATAAAACGGGCTATTGCCGGTAAGGCCGTCCACATCTTTTTCAAGGGCGATACTGCCCACCACTTCATCGGTAATGGTGATGTCGGGCAGCGGCAGTTGTACAATAATACCGTTTACGCTGGGATCATTATTGAGCTTTTCGATTAAAGGAAGTAGTTCATCAGTAGTACTACCGGTTTGTATATGTTCAACTTCGGCGCCAATAGATTCTCCGTATGCTTTTTTCATCCGGATGTAGGTGCTGCTGGCTAAGTTATTTCCTGATTGTACGATTACTAACTTGGGGGTAATACCGGCCGCGTTAATCCGCCGGGATTGTTCTTCGCGCAGGCTTTCAACAACTGGTTTTCCATAGATGAGCATAATACCTCTCGCGCTTAAGAATATACCAAGTATAGTACAATACTTTCGTGTCATTTGTGTAAGGATCTGTAGCTCAGCTGGTTAGAGCGCTTGATTCACATTCAAGAGGTCACAGGTTCGAGTCCTGTCAGATCCACCAGGAAAACGTAAAACTAATAAAGGTACTTGTTGATTATGGTTGAAGGAACTCCTGGTAGCCCCGGTCATGAAGAAGAACAGCCGCATGAGAATGTTGAGGCTGGTGCTGAGCAAACGGAAGCGGACGTTATTGAGGCGCTTTCGGAACCTGTCCAGCCAGTTAATACTGAGTTTTTTCGAGCCATTGGCGGCAGGCTAAATTTGCAGCCTGAGGAAATCGATGCCCTGGAAGGCCAGTTAGCTATGCGCGAAGGGCTGCTGGTAGATTTATACGCTGAACAACAGTATTTATCAGAACATTTAGGTAGAAGCATTCCCAGCCGAGCCGATTTAACAAAGTATCAGCCAGAAATTTCTGCCTGGCTACATGATCCGGAGCGATTGAACCGCGAATCAAAGATCCATGGTCCAGCCCATTTCACCCGCGTGCTGATTGATATCAAATTGCTCTCCCGCCTTATAGAAACGCAGTTGCCCTCTCGGCTATCGGAATTATCTATCAAAGAAATTCCTGCTGATTTAGATTACACTGTAGAAAGCATTGACCATGAGGCATTGGCGGCTTTTGCCATTGGACATGACTGGGCACGGGAAGATGATGAGTCGGAAGATATTGAGCATGGCGAACGAGCCGCGGAGTCGTTGAACGATCCAAAAGTTTTTTCTGTCTTGCAGGAGGCATCGCGGACCCTAGCCCAGTCCTTAATGAGGGGGCATTCCCGCGAGGATGAGCCCTCCGACGTAGCCATTGAAGGCCGCATTGCCCGCGACGGAGACTTGCTAGATAGGCACCGCGATGACGTGGGTCCTGACCCTGCCTATATCCGCCTTCGCGCTACTAAGCGGATAGACGCCATCGCGTTCACATTGGCGGTAGTCAGCGATTTTCTGGTTGATAAGGGCGAAGACCAAGTGGAAGCGGTGTTAAAAACCGCGGAAGCATTGGGGATAGTTAAGTAATCCTATAAAGATATCGGCTTAGCGGACGCGGACACTTGCTGCTTATGGCCGCGAAGTTCCTTGCGCCACTGGATAAGGCCGAGGATAGATATCACAAAGTACAGGACATAAAGGAGTGCCACTAATTTTATGCCTCTGGAGTAGTACACGCCAATCGCGATAGCGTCCATAAATATCCAAAGCATCCAGTTCTCAAACTTACGAAATAGCAGCTGCAGCTGGGCTACCACCGCCATGACCGCGATGGAGGCGTCAATATAGGGATACGCGGCTGGCTTGGGGAATAAATCAGGAAGCAGGGTATGAATATTGGACATAAAGCTGCCAAGCGCTGCCGTACCAAGCAGAATCGTAATAACTACCTTCACATTCTGCAGGGCAGTATTGCGGGTTATTGGCTTGGCGGTAATCACCGCGCTTTTCCTGCGCTTAGACCATATATAAAGACCGGCAATGCCGCTTCCAAAGTAAAAGGCTTGCAATACCATGTCTGAATAAAGCTCGAATTGGTAAAACAAAAAGGCAAACAAGGTCACGGCCACCAGCGTAGAAGCCCAAGTGAGGATATTGCTGCGAACGGCAAAAATAATGGCGGCAAGATTAAAAACAGTACCAAAGAACTCAAGGTAGCTCATCTCGTAACCAAGGACTGTAAAGAAGATAGTATTAACGTTAAAGAAGTCCATGATACTCCGCGAAAATAATATTACCGTAAGTGTACCGTTGGATGTGGAGGAAATCCAGTCAATCTGGTAATATTAAGCCATTGAAAGTTCAATAGGGCAGTCATCAGGAGGTAACGACCCTGTAGCCCCGTCGCCAATGGCGTTATATTGGCACACAAGAGCCTCTTGTTCTCAGGAGGAAGTTTGGTGGAACCGCCCGCATTAATGGGTCCAAACGCGCATAAGTCTATGCGTGTTTTTTGTTTATTAAGGAGAAGTAAGTCATGGCTGAGGAGAAGACCGATATAAATAAGAAAGATTTGCATGCAATGCGCCATTCGATGGCACATATCTTGGCGACCGCCGTCCAGGAGCTTTATCCGGGGGTAAAATTCGGCGTGGGTCCGGTTATTGAAAATGGTTTCTATTACGATTTCGACTTAACGGAAACCATAACGCCCGAAGACCTCCCCCGAATCGAAGCTAAGATGAAGGAAATAATCAAGGCGGGCGACCGGTTTGAGCACCAGGATATGGATATTGAAAAAGCTGTCGCCTACTTCGATGAGAGCAAGCAGCCTTATAAAGTGGAGCTGTTAAGTGATCTTAAAACCCACGGAACTACCGTTGCCAAAGATATCGACCGGGAGCAGCTGGGAATTGGCAATGCAGAAAAAATTACAACAGTAAGCCTATATACCAATGGCGGTTTTACCGATTTATGCCGCGGTGGCCACCTGGAAACCACTAAACAGGCGGGAGCCTTCAAGCTTACTAAGGTGTCTGGTGCCTACTGGCGCGGAAAGGCCGAAAACCCTCAAATGCAGCGGGTGTATGGCGTGGCATTTGCCGAAAAAGAGGAGTTGAACAATTACCTAGCTCAACAGGCTGAAGCCGAAAAGCGGGATCATCGAAAATTGGGCAAAGAGCTGGATTTATTTACCTTTTCCGATCTCATTGGACCTGGGCTACCATTATTTACTCCAAGGGGAGCGGTTTTGCGGCGCCAACTGGACAATTTCGTGCAGGAAATGCGGGATGAGTATGATTACCAGGAAGTCAGTATTCCCCACATAACTAAAAAAGATGCCTATATAGCTAGCGGCCACTGGACAAAGTTTGCCGATGACCTCTTCCGCATAACTACCCGTGAAGGCCATGAATTCGCGATGAAGCCGATGAACTGCCCGCACCATACCCAAATATATGCCGGCCGGCCCCGCTCCTACCGGGAGCTGCCCGTCCGTTACCGCGAAACGACCACCTGTTATCGTGACGAGCAGACCGGTGAGCTATTTGGCTTAAGCCGGGTGCGGGCCTTTACCCAGGATGACGCGCACGTGTTTTGCCGCAACGGCCAGATTGAGGATGAGGTTTTGAAAATTTGGAACATCGTGGAGCGGTTCTATAGCACGCTCAACTTTGATAATCTAAAGGTCCGATTTTCTCGGCATGACCCTGACGCCATGGATGCGTATTCGGGATCACCAGATGCTTGGGGCACGGCCGAAAACCAAATAAAGGCGATTATTGAGCAAAAGGTTGGCGAAGACTATCTTGACGGTCTTGGTGAGGCGGCGTTTTATGGCCCGAAGATTGATTTTATCGGCCGCGACGCCATAGGTCGGGAGTGGCAGGTAGCTACCATCCAGCTCGACTTTAACCAACCGGAAGGGTTTGACCTATCGTGCATTAACGAAGCCGGGGAAAAAGAACGGATTGTAATGATCCACGCCGCGATCATGGGCTCAATCGACCGGTTCCTGAGTATCTATATTGAGCACACGGCTGGTAACTTCCCGGTGTGGTTGTCGCCAGAACAAGTGCGTTTGCTGACGGTAAGTGACGCTCCGGAAATCCAGGATAAAACCAAAGAAATGCGACTGCAGTTGAAAAAAGCCGGCATACGAGCGGATATTGATGACGCTTCCGAGTCGGTTGGAAAAAAAATCCGTTTAGCCAGCATGGGTAAGGTACCTTACACCATCGTAGTGGGCGAACAGGAAGTTAGCTCCGGCGAGGTGAGCCCGCGTATTCGCAAAGACCTGGGCGATGGTGAGCCGAAACTGTCGTTTGAGCGTTTTATTATCCAAGTGCAAGATGAAATCAAGCAGCGGGCATCCCATTCAAGTCTTACCTGAACGTCCAGACGGGCAGTTTGCCCAAGACGTCTACGACCTGGTGGTGCAAATCCCTAAGGGGAGCGTTATGACCTATGGCCAGATCGCGGCCTTATGCGGGTCGCCGCGCTCAGCCAGGATTGTCGGCCAGGTTGCCCACTGGGGACCGCCAGACTTGCCATGGCAGCGCGTGGTGAATAAGCAGGGCGGTTTAGCTGGCGGTTACACCAGCGGCGGCCGTGATGCCCACAAACGCGACCTCGAGGCTGATGGCGTTAAAGTGGATGGGGAATATAAGGTGGATATCCAATCCCTTATCTGGTGGCCGCCGGGAACGGATCCGGGGAAGCAATCGATGCTGGGACTGGAAGGTGACGATGTCTAATTCGGCTCCGGTAATTTTTATTGTCGGACCGACCGCCAGTGGAAAAACTGCCCTGGCTATCCAAATTGCCCAGCAGTATAGGGGTGAAATTATCTGCGCCGACTCGCGGACGGTGTACCGCGGCATGGATTTAGGGACCGCCAAGCCGACCCTGGCCGAACAGCAAATAGTCCCGCATCACCTGATTGACGTGGTTAACCCGGACAAGCCGTTTTCAGTAGTTGATTTTAAGCATTTGGCTACTAAATTTATCAGGGATATTCAAGGCCGCGGCAACTTGCCGATGATAGTTGGCGGCTCCGGGCTTTATATTGATGCGTTACTCTATGATTTTTCCTTCCGACCGGTGTCCTCGGCAGGAGGGAAGCAGGGGCTGGCTGGCTTCAGTGATGATCAATTGCGCGTCTTACTGGATGAAAAGGGGATAGAGCTTAATCCAAGCGACCAATTCAATCGGCGCAGGTTAGAGCGGGCAGTCAGTTCCGGAGAGAGTCTATACCAACCCCGTGAAATACCGAAAAATTATTATATTATTGGCCTCAACCCGGGCATTGAAATGATTGAACAGCGTATCGTGGAGCGTACTAAGCAATGGTTTGAAAAAAATATTCTCGAAGAAACTGATGTTTTAGCAACAACATTCGGTATGATTGAGCCGCTCAATACACCACCGTACCGGGAAATCCTCGAATACCGGCAAAAGGGAGGCAATGTCGCTCAACTTCAAGCCCTCATCAACCTCCATTTGCGGCAACTGGCTAAGCGTCAAATCACTTGGTTTAAGCGTAATACTGCTATTGAATGGGTCAAATCGCATGGCGAGGCAACCAACCTCATCAAGCAGGTCGCTGGAAAGGTATAATACACTCGTGTCTGATCTATCACTAGGTATATTAACTGGTCTTGGCGCGGCTGCAGGTTTTGGCGTCAGTGATTTTTTTGCGGCCCACGCCGCCCGTAATTATAGTGTTCTACGGGCAATATTCTGGACCAGGGTAGTAATGCTGGCGCTTATTGTAGGGGCTTTTGTAATTATGGGCTGGAAGGTTTATTTTTCTGGCGAGGCTCTTATACCCGCATTGCTTACTGGCGGGCTTCTTATTCTAGGGCAACGTGCCATATTTCATGCCTTTAAGCTCGGTCCCGTTTGTTTGGCGAGTCCTTTTGTAAGCGTTTATGCGCTTGTCGCAGCCTTGCTTTCGATCGTTTTTCTCCACGAACGCTTACGTCCAATTCAGCTTGTCGCGGTATTTTTCTTGGTTTTGGGAGGCATGTTGGCTTCGGTTAGTCACGATACACACCGTCCGCAAAAAAGGTTTTGGCGTCAACCTACCGTCTACTGGGCACTTGTTGGAGCCATCTGTATCGGAATATCGCTATTTTTCCTTGCCCAGTTGGTTCATCTGGTAGGATGGCAAAACTCAATGTTGGCGCAGGGTATCATTGTCATTCTTGGTGTCGGAACATTTATGACTATTACTAAAGAATCATTTTTTTCATCTAAATATAGGCCAATAAATAAAACCATTATTGGAATCGCTGCTTTTGGTTTTATTGGAACCATTTTGGTGAATTACGGTTTTTCTTCATCATTGGTGGCGATTGTGGCACCGGTAACATCAGTTTCACCCCTTATAACCGTAGCGCTCGCCTTGTACTTCTTCAAGGAGCGCTTATCGCGTTATCAATTAATCGGTGCGTTGGTAGTAATCCTCGGCTTAACCTTACTATCAATAAGGTAGAATAAGCTTATGCCGCTAATTGTCACCATTACTATCGGAAAGTTTATTATTATTCTGAGCCGTTTGCTGGGCAAAGGAGGGGGGTCGGCTCTCCCGGGCCTAGTGGCGGAGCGGATTGATCCAACAATCGGCCGCAAGCTGGCCCGCCAGATTCCGCATGGCAGTATTATTGTTACCGGCACCAACGGCAAAACTACTACTGCCAAGATGCTGGCAAAGGTATTAACCGACGCGGGGGAGAGGCTGGTGGTAAATACTGCCGGCTCAAACTTAAGCCGAGGCGTGGTTTCGGCTTTAATCGACCACGCTAACCTTTCAAAAGGGTATACCCAGACGATGGGGCTCTTCGAAGTCGATGAGGCAGCTATGCCGGCGGTTTGCGAGCTGGTGCAGCCGCGGGTGATTGTGGTGCTTAATATCTTTCGCGACCAGCTTGACCGTTATGGAGAACTCGATACGACTGCTAAGCTAATTGGCAAGGGCATCGCTGCTACGGAGGCTAAGTTATTTCTTAATGCCGACGACCCGTTGGTGGCTGGCTTGGCCAGCTTCGCCGATCCAGAGAGAACCGTATTTTTTGGGGTTGAGGACGCTGAGTCCGCAAAGCTTGCTCATGATGTAACATCCGATTCCCACTCCTGTCCGAAGTGTGGTAGAACACTGGTATACACCAAAAACTTTTTTGGCCACATTGGGCACTATAGTTGTACAAAAGGGCATTTTGCCCGTCCAAAACCCATCTACTCCGCGCACCATGTTAAGCTGCGAGATCAGTCGGCAGAGGCAACGATCACCGTGCCTAAGCACGAGCTAACAGTCCACCTCCAACTTCCAGGACTCTACAATATTTACAACGCGTTAGCGGCCGCCAGTGTTGCCCATGACGCGGGATTTGCCCACATGGGCGTCGGACGTTCATTAGCTAGCGTCGAAGCGGCCTTTGGCCGGGTTGAAAAGATAACCATACAAAACAAAACGATATACCTGTTGCTGGTAAAGAACCCAACCGGGTTTAATCAGATAATTCAAACTTTCTTGTTGCAGAAACAACAACAGCATTTATTGATTTGCATCAACGATAACTTCGCGGATGGCCGGGATATATCTTGGCTGTGGGACGTCGCTTTCGAAGAGCTAATGCCCCAAGACCACCGCATTACGGTTTCCGGTTTGCGCTCAAATGATATGGCCCTGCGTCTCAAGTATGCCGATATTATGGTGGAAGCGTCCGAATCTGAGCTTGAAGCAGCGTTGAACCAGTTTATTGCTCAACTTCCGGAGGGCGGTATTGGCTATCTGGTGCCCACCTATACCGCCATGCTTGCCTTGCGTAAGCAATTGGGTAAGATGACTCATCTTGAAGAGGTGTGGCGATGAAAGAAATTACCATCCTTCATCTTTACCCCGAGGAACTTAATATGTATGGCGACCGGGGCAACATTCTCACACTGGTCCAGCGCTTAAAATGGCGGGGGTATAAGCCGGTAGTTCGGGCTGGGGGTATAGGTGACAAGTTGGATATCGCCGCCGCCGATATAATTTTTGGCGGGGGAGGCCAAGACCGGGGGCAGCTGGCCGTGGGCAAGGACCTCCAGCGGCATGCCAAGGCGCTGCACGCCGCCGCCAAAGCCGGTGTGCCGATGTTGGTTATTTGTGGTACTTACCAACTATTTGGGCACGGCTTTACTACCTTGGACAACACGGAGATCCCGGGCATTTCGATCTTTGACGCCAGCACCGTTGGCTCATCGGAGCGAATGATTGGGAACGTAGTGGTCGAATCCTCATTTGGACAATTGGTGGGATTTGAAAACCATAGCGGCCGCACGCTCTTGGCACCTGGCCTGGAAGCGCTGGGGAAGGTAGTGCAGGGTTACGGGAATGACGGTGATAGCGGGCACGAAGGAGCCGTTACGTACCAAGTGCATGGCACCTATCTTCATGGTCCAATTCTTCCCAAAAATTTCAGGTTTGCCGACCATCTGCTTGCCACGGCTTTGCAGCGCAAATACGGCATTAATAAGCTTGAACCGCTTGATAACGCGCTAGAGCAAGCGGCCGTCATGCAGGCAGTTGGCCGTCCGCAGTAATAAAGCTTCACATTTCTTATGCTTGTAGTTGGCTTTGCTAAGGGAGATACTACTAGTATTAGGCGGAGAATGAGATGCGGAGCTATCTAGTGGGTAAAAAACTATTGTTAGTATTTGCTCTGCTTGTTGCGGTAATTGTGCCAACGGCTGGCTACGCGGCAGTGGTTGCTTCGGATGAAGGCAGCGCCACCGTAGAGGCGGGCCGTACCGTTGATGATGACTTATATATTGCCGGAGACCAGGTCCTCATTGAAGGAACGGTAAATGGTGATGTTTACGCCGCCGGATCATCAGTAGAAATTAAAGGCACGGTTAATGGATCTGTCTTCGCGGCGGGCCAAGACGTGTTTATTAGCGGGACAGTGACTGGGGGAGTCCGCACTGCCGGACAAACCGTTAGGATAACCAGCCCCGCGATCGGCGGGGGCGTAACGGTGTTCGCGCAAAATATGACTATAGAAGGTGATACGGTAATTTCCGGCGGGCTTAATTTTGCTTCATCCAGAGCAGTCATTCGCGGCGCTGTGGCTAAAAGTGTAGCGGGGGGTGCCAGCAAAGTTGTAGTGAGCGGCAAGCTGGGTAAGGACGTGTACGTTGGCACAGACGATCTCACCCTGGAAAAAACGGCAGTTATAGGTGGCGACCTCAATTATCACGGCAGTGCTACTATTCATCGGCAAAGTGGTGCCCAGGTACTAGGGGAAACCAGCCACAACCGTCCCGCACAAGAATCTAACAAGAATGAAGTGGCCGATACCGTGTTCGCGGCAATATGGAGCTTAGCCGCGATTTACTTGGTGGGGGCTCTCTTGCTTTGGTTGGTGCCGCATCTCCCGCTAGGGGTGGCCTCTGAGCTTACCGAGCGTCCTTTAGCCGCTTTAGGATGGGGCGTGCTGGGCTTGGTGGTCACACCCATACTCATCATTCTTATGTTGATTTCATTTGTTGGACTCCCGCTGGCGTTGATAGCTGCGGGCTTATACGCGCTTGCAATTTATTTGACTCATTTTTGGGTGGGGCTGGCAATTGGGGAATGGATAAGCGGCAAAGCCGAATGGCGCCCCAATCCGTATGCCAACGCGTTCGTGGGCCTGTTGGTTCTAACCCTAATAGAGCTGCTGCCGTTTATTGGCGGTTTCGTAGTATTTATGGTGGTCCTTATTGGCTTTGGCGGCCTCATCCAATACGGTAAGCGACACCTCCCCGGCCATGGCATCCGGTTAAGGCTAAAGTCAGCTCCAAACCGGCAGCCTAACTGTCTGAACACGAACACTATTGTGGTTTATAATCGTTTGGTATACTTTTAACAGATAGTAAAAACCACGCGAGGAGCTGCATTGTTCGAACAACTATTTGGCTCGAAGACCCGAGTAAAATTATTAAGTTTGTTTCTTAATAATCCCAACCGGCCTTATTATGTCCGTGAGATTACCCGGAAAATCGATGAACAAATCAACTCGGTGCGCCGCGAGCTGTCCAATCTTCTGGCTATTGGTATTGTGCGCTCAGATAGCAACAACAACCGCCTTTATTACGAGGTAAACCAAAAGTACCAGTTTTACGCGCCGCTGCGGTCGATATTCACTAATATTTCGCTGGAAGAAGAAACCGACCTCAAAGATACCCGCGAAGATAATGAGCTGCTAAAAAAATTAAAAGCGACCGGCAATGTTCAAATTGCTTTTGAAACGGGGACGTTTGTCCGTGACCACGCCGCCGGCACCGACTTTTTTATCATGGGCGATGTAAACCGGGCCCGGGTTGCGAAATTTATGAATGAGCTCGAACATGACCTTGGGCGCGAAATTAACTATACCGTAATGACGCCGGAAGAGTACTCGTACCGGCAGCGCCTGAACGACCGGTTTTTGGCCAGCGTAATGGCCGCCAAGAAGATTATATTGGTAGATGAGCGTTCCGCTAACCTCAAGCCGGCACCGGCCGCCTTTGCCGATGACATTCCCGAAGTCGCTGTTCCGGTAGAGATTCGGGCCGACACCAACTAACTGGAGTAATTGAATGGAAATCTCATACCTTGGGATGAATAGTGTGCGGATCACCGCCAAAGACTTAGCGGTAATAATTGATCCCTATGCCAAAGAAAGCGGGTTCCCGGAAATTAAGGGCAGCAATAACGCTACATTGCTGTCTTCAGTTGCAAAAGAGGGTGTTCCAGTCTCGGCAAAGTCCGACATGGTCATTGACCGACCCGGCGAATATGAAATAAAAGGGGCAATGATAACCGGAGTGCCGGCCAGGCTGCATATTGATGAGCCAACCGCTCCGGCAACCGCGACGGTTTATATGATCATGGTTGAAGGGGTTCGCGTAGGATATTTAGGCAATATTGAGCCAAAGCTTTCCAACGAGCAGGTTGAGACGCTCAGCCAGGCTGATGTCTTGATTGTACCGGTTGGCGGACATGGCTATACGCTTGACGCAACCGCCGCCGCCCAAATTATCAGCCAGTTAGAGCCAAAGTATATTATTCCCACTCATTACGATGACGGTGAAACCAAGTACGAAGTGCCCCAGGACAAGCTTGAGGTTTTCCTGAAAGAAATTGGCGCGCACAGTGAACCACAGGCTCGCCTGCGGGTAACAACCAAAGACATACCGGCCGAAGTTACCGTCGTAGTATTGCAGCGTCAAGGCAGTTAAACGGAAGCGGGGGTTTGGGCCGGTTGCTTGTCGGTTTTGGTTTTGTCGGCGGCACGCTGATATTTAGCTAGCGTGCGCATGCACTGAGTGCAGATTTTAACCCGCATCTTTGAGCCGTCAATTGTTAAATGGGTACGTTGCAGGTTCGGCTTCCACACTTTGTTCGTTTTCTTTTGGGAAAACGGCACGTTATGGCCGAACTGCTTACCTTTACCGCAAATGTCGCAACTGTAACTCATATCCAGGTGATAGTAGCAAAAATCAGGTTGAAGGTCAAACCTAATAACCTCCTAGCCAGGATGCAGACTCTTGCAAGCAAATGTCCATACTCCCAAACCTACTTCAATTTCACCAAATAGTGTTCCTAGGATACTATTCTTAAGCTCATTTAATCAAAAGTTAACCAAGAAATAGTATCCTACAAATACTAAACTGCAATAATCATTGCTTGGGCATGAATATACTCCTCCCATATCGGCATTAATTAAGTGGATGGTACAATAAGCCAATGGATTTTGATCTTACCGGCCTCATTTTTCTCATTTTTGCCTTGGTTATGGGGCTAACTTTACACGAGTTTGCGCACGCCCTGGTTGGCCATTGGTTAGGCGATCGCACCGCTCATCAGGAGGGGCGGCTCAGCCTCAACCCAGTCGTACATATTGATCCGTTCGCGACCCTCTTGCTGCCTTTGCTCCTTATTATTGCCGGTTTACCGGTTTTCGCCGCCGCCAAGCCGGTACCGTTTAACCCCTGGGCTTTGAAGTACCGAAAATGGGGAGCCGCCATGGTGGCGTTCGCCGGTCCGCTTACAAATCTTTTACTGGCTATCTTTTTTGCGCTGTGGCTGGCGAATGTTGCCGCCCTTCCCGATGCTACAAAGGTATTGTTTGATACTATTATTCGGGTCAATATCGCTTTGTTTGTTTTTAATATGCTGCCTATCCCGCCGCTCGATGGCTCGCGGATTGCCTATGCCGCTTTCCCGTTTGTAAGGGACACCTTTGACCGCCTGGAGCGTGCCGGTTTGATGATAATTTTCTTGATAGTGCTCCTAGCAAGTCCCTTTATCGCGCAAGTGATTGGCGGGGCAATCCAGCTGTTTTACGGTATTTTCGTTCCTTCTATTGGCCACTAATAGCCGTTATACTGGATATAGCTCTGCAGCATCGGTAGTCTAGCTTATTTTTTCTGTATGATTAATCTCCAGGGAACCTAAGATTAGCTGCCACCGAGGTGGCAGACTTGCGGGTACCCACCTGCTTTGTAGCAGGAAAGAGATGCTGGTACTACCATGCTTGCGGAGTTTATAGTTTTTGACATTTTAGCGGGGTGTGGCGCAGTTGGTAGCGCGTGCGGCTGGGGGCCGTAAGGTCGCAGGTTCAAGTCCTGTCACCCCGACCAATGAAATTATTAATAAAAAAAAGAGCAGCTTGTGCTGCTCTTTTTGTGTACGGCTAATGCCGCGATCCGGATTGCGACCCAAGTCAATTATTATTTTAGCTCTCCACGGAATTTTTTTCAACGAAATCGTCCAGTTTAATCTTAGTTTAATTTGAAATCGATATCATAAAAGTGCCTGGTGGTACGGTGTGTCTTTTAGGGGTACAGACTGGTGTCGCGACGTGATTGCGACTCAAGTCGGCCGGGTTCGATTCCCGGTGCCTCCACCAGGCGTCTGGTTGTCCCATTTTTGACCATTTCGATCAAATATCGTAGAATAACCAGATATGAGTCAATTAATTAACGCGGTTAACCGCGAAGCCAATCTGGTAATTAACACCGATGGGGGATCTCGTGGCAATCCCGGCCCTGCGGCGATTGGTGTTGTAATTGCCACACCGGATGGCCGGCATTTAGAATCTTTTGGTAAGTATCTTGGCGAAGGCACCAACAACTTCGCCGAATATAGCGGTGTCATTGCTGGCCTCGAGGCTGCCAAGAAATACCATCCTGCCTCAATTCAGTTCCTGCTTGATAGCGAACTTGTCGTCAAGCAGCTCAACGGCCAGTATCGGGTGAAGCATCCCGACCTGCAGCCGCTGTTTCATCAGGTAAAAAAGCTGGCGGAAGGCTGCGAAGTAAGTTTTGAACATGTTTTACGGGGTAAAAACCATTTAGCTGACACCGAGGTAAACAAAGCCCTCGACGAAGCCGCCCATAACGCTATTTAGCTACTTACCCTTGTCCTAATAAACCTATATAATTATCTGACCCGACCAGAAGGGAAGTACCTGTATGGCTATCACCGCGTCACGTCCAACTGATTCGGAAGCCGGCATCCATGAGCGCTTGGCTGCTCTTCTTGAAGCCCGCTGGAGTAAACGCGAAATAAGGGACGAGCTTGGTCTAGTCGAACCCGAGTTTCGACGTCTACTGTCCGGAGTCCCGGAGAGCCTGTGGCGGCAGTGGAGGGCAAACCGCCGATCGGACAGTGGTCCGCCGAGGTATACCAGAGAGCAGAAAATTGCTGCCGTGAAGGAAGCCGCTCGCCTCAATGGCGGGCAGATCAGTATCAAAGACTACGACCGTCTCCGCGTGTCTCACAAAGAGTGGCCATCTTCGTCGCTTTTGCGACGAGCGGAAGGATGGAACTGGTGGGTTGAGGCGGCAGGGTTAAAGCCGCAGCTACCAGGGCCACCCTATCAACGCTACACTGACGGAGAGTGTGAAGCTGCTGCACGACGTGTAAGTCATCTTATCGGGAGAACATTCTCGCTTACCGAGTATGACCGCTTGCGGAAGCCAGGCGATCCCACGGCCATGGCTCTGAGGGATCGTTTTGGGAATGGCGAATGGGTGCCGGCGCTGAAAGCGCTTTTGCCCAACCTGTTTGCTGGTCGCGAAAGGTGCAGTCTCCTTCTGTCAACCGCACCCCGTTGGCCATTGGCTAACGGGGTGCTCAGCATTGTCGTAACAACTTGAGCTAAAGCGCTATTTTTGCTACTATTATTCGGCTAAGGTTGCTGGATGGTCGCTGGCTTAAACCACCAGAGGAAAGTCCGGACAGCATAGAGCAGGACGGTTGTTAACGGCAACCGGGAGTAAGCGACGGTGTTTCTCTCGAGAAAACAGCGCCGCCCAAGCCTAGGGAAAGTGCCACAGAAACGATACCGCCCCACACCCGTGAGGTAAGGGTGAAACGAGTGGGGTAAAAGCCCACAGCCTCCTATGGTGACATGGGAGGGAGGTAAACCCCGTCTGCTGCAAGGCTGCTGGTTCACCTGGCAACAGGGGAGTGCTCGCTCCAATCAGCGTACGTGCCGCGTGACCGTGACGGTAACGTCACGGCAAGATAGATGGCCATACATCCGCGTTTACGCGGAGGACAGAATCCGGCTTACAGGCAACCTTAAGCTAAAAAAGACCTCCTAACAGGGGTCTTTTTGGTGTAAAATGCTTACCGTAATGTCAGAAAGCCATGCGTAAACGAAGCGAATTATTTTTCAGCCTTATACTATCTGCCAATTGATTTCCTGGCAATCCTGTCTGCCTTCGTGATGGCTTACGCCTTGCGGGTTAAAGATCGACGAACGTCCCGTGGCCAATCCATCTAGGCATTGAATTCTTCCTGCAAATATTCTTGTTGGTTATTCCGGTGTGGATTTTGTTCTTCGCGGTCAATGGTCTCTATAACCTCTCAAGCCAGCGCGGTCGGCTGTGGGAGCTTAAATCGATCTTTGTGGCGGTGTCGTCCGGGGTGATGTTTATGATAGTCCTCGACTTTCTTAGTAGAAGCCCCAATCTTCCCTTCCAAGGCCGTGCCGGTTTACGCCTATGGCTTAAGCCTGGTCACGGTGGTGGTAGGGCGGCTATTGGTGCGCGGCGATCCAACGCCGACTGTTTCGTCAGGGAGTTGGTATTTATAAAGTAGTGATAATCGGAAGCGGGGTTTTGGCGCAGCAGCTGGCGGCTGCACTCAACCAGCGCAGCCGGTCCGGGTATGAGGTTATAGGCGTAATTGATACCGCTAAAGGCGCTCAAAAACGAATGAGCTCCTTTCGGGTTGACCTCTCGTTAACCAACCTGCTTAAATCGCTTACATGGCGGTAAGATCGATGAGTTTATCCAGGCCGACTCATCGCTTGGGCCGGAGGAAGTATTTGAGATTGTGGAATACGCCGCTAACCACCACATTACTTACCGGTTCGTGCCCAATCAATTTGGATTGTTCGCCACCCATTCTGAACTTGGCACATTGGCTGGCATGCCGATGGTAGCCATGAAGCGGACGCCGCTCGATGGATGGGGCAGGATCGTAAAACGTTTGTTCGACGCTGTCGCGTCGCTGGCTGGGCTGATTGTGCTGTCGCCAGTCTTTCCTGGTTATAGCGTTGTTGATTAAGTTTACCGATCCTGGCCCGGTCTTTTACAGCCACAAGCGGCTGAGCCGGATAGGCAAGTCGATCCGCGTATATAAATTTCGTTCTATGCGCCAGGAGTTTGCCACGGCCGAGAAATACAAAGGCAAAAATGAGGTGGAGATTTTTGCTGAACTGGGCCGCCCGGACTTGGTTGAAGAGTTTGAGCGCGACCAAAAGGTTAAGGACGACCCCCGGGTAAGCAAGATAGGGGCGTATTTACGCCGCACGAGCCTGGACGAGCTGCCTCAACTGTTGAATATCCTGCGGGGCGATATCAGTATGGTAGGGCCGCGTCCGATCGTGCCGGGAGAACTGGAACGTTATGGTACTGGCCGTCCAACCCTACTTTCACTGAAACCCGGGTTTAACCGGGTTATGGCAGGTATCCGGACGCAGCGACGTAAGCTACGATGAGCGGGTCAAAATTAGATATTTATTACATTGAAAATTGGAGTTTATGGCTTGATATTAAGATTATTCTGCGGACAGTTGTAATTGTGCTAACCCGCCAGGGAGCGCATTAATGGCTGAACCCAGAGTCGCGATTGTCCACGATTGGCTTACTAATCAGGGCGGGGGAGAGCGTGTGGTATGGGCGCTGCATACGGCTTATCCCGAAGCCCCTATTTACACCTCGGTTTTTAATGCCGAAGCCTTGCCGCAGTTCGCTCAGCTTGATGTACGGACATCCTTTTTGCAACGTTGGCCGCTTGCCAAAACCAAGCACCAGTTCTTCCCCTGGATGCGCACTCTAGCCTTTGAGGCGTTTGATTTTAGCGGCTACGATGTCGTGATTTCGTCTTCTTCGGCTGAGGCGAAAGGCATTGTTACCAAACCGGACTGCCTGCATGTGTCATACTGTCATACCCCAACCCGGTATTATTGGAGCGATTACAGTTACTACCGTCAAAACACCGGCTTTGGGCTGCTTTCGCCCTTAGTTAAGCTGGTAATGCCTGGTTTAGTGAGGCGGATGCGGATATGGGATTTCGCGGCTGCTCAGCGGGTCGACGCGTTTGTGGCTAACTCTCAGTATGTTAGTAGCCGTATTGCTAAATTTTACCGGCGGGAATCAGAAGTGATCAACCCGCCGATAGATGTAAAACGATTCAAAGTGCATCATGGCCCGCGCAGCGGTTTTGTTGTGGTTTCGCGGCTCATACCTTACAAGCGGGTGGATTTAGCGGTTCAGGCCTGCACCGAGTTAAACTTGCCGTTAAATGTGATTGGTGATGGCAGTGAGCTTGCTAGACTTCAAGCAATGGCAGGTCCCTCCGTCCGTTTTTCAGGGCGGCTGGATGACGCCCAAATTGCTGAAGAATTAGGCCAGGCCAAAGCCTTCATCTTTACGGGCGAGGAGGATTTCGGGTTGACCCCGCTGGAAGCCATGGCTTGCGGTACGCCGGTTATTGCCTTTGCCAAGGGAGGAGCGCTGGAAACTGTTGTTGATGGAACAACGGGCAGCTTTTTTGCGGAACAAACGGTGGAGTCGCTTAAGGTCGCTTTGCAAGCGTTTAAACCGGAGTCGTATGAGGCCGCTAAAATCCGGACCCATGCCGAAGGGTATGACCAAGCAATCTTTATTAAGAAGATACAGCAGTTTGTAAACAAAAAGCTTGAGGAGGGAGTAAATAAATAATGAGCACATTCATTATTATTTTAATTGGCCTTATCGCGCTGCTTCATGTATATTTCTTCATTCTAGAGGCATTTTTATGGAACACCGCGATCGGCAGGAAGGCCTTTAACACCACGTCGGAACAGGCGGCAACCACGCACGTCATGGCGATCAACCAAGGCGTCTATAACTTGTTTTTAGCGGGGGGCTTGGCCTGGTCGCTGGTGGTTTCAGACCCATTGGCCTTTCAGCTTCAAGTTTTCTTTCTGTCCTGTGTAGTTATCGCTGGGCTGGTTGGCGGGCTAACGGCTATGAAACGCATTTTGCTTATACAGGCTTTGCCCGCGGCCGCGGCTCTTATTTTCGTGGTAGTGTTTAAAAGTTTTTAAAATCTATGGCAGATTTGATGCTAAATTGATGCTAAATCGCATCAGATTTGCCGCAGATTAGCATCAAATCTGATACACCTGCGCAGTAATAGAGGATAAGGCTACTCGAGTTATTGGGCGGTTTTGACTTTTTCTACCACAGCCTTGAAGGCGGCGGGATGATTAACGGCTAATTCGGCCAGAATCTTTCGGTCAAGCGAATCTTTGACGCGTTAGCATAGCCCATGAACTTGCTATAAGATAAATTGTGCTCGGTAAGAGCGGCGTTTATACGGATAATCCACAGCGAGCGGAGGTCGCGCTTTTTATTGCGGCGGTCGCGGTAGGCGTAGGAAAGCGCTTTTAACACAGCTTGGCGGGCCATCCGGACGCTGGCACGCCGCATGTGGCTCATGCCTTTTGTCTGGGCGCGCAGTTTTTTATGCTTAGCGTGGGTGGTTACACCGCGTTTAATTCTCATTTGTAGGTTCCCAACATCCGCTTAATGTTGCCGGCGTCGCCGCTGGAAACCTCAAACTCCTGCACGTAAGTGCGCTTAGTCTTGGTTTGCTTATGGGCGAGCAGGTGGCTGCGGTAGGCTTTGCGCCGCAGCATTTTACCGCTGCCGCTAAGCTTAATCCGTTTGGCCATTCCTTTATGGGTTTTCATCTTTGGCATATTATTCCTCTTTCTGCTTGCTAGTCTTGGCCCGCGCCAATATCATGGTCATTTCGCGGCCGCTTAAGGAGGGTTCCTGTTCGCGAACAGCGACTTCTGCTAAGTGGCTAAAAAAGCGTTCCAATACCGCTCGTCCCAGATCGGGATGGGTAACTTCACGTCCCCGGAACCTGAGGCTGACCTTAACCTTGCTACCGTTTTCTAAAAAGCTTTTTGCCTGCCTAACCTTAACCTGCAGGTCATGCTCGCCGATCTTCATTCCCAACCGCACCTGCTTAATCTCCTGGT
>CAVRJJ010000004.1:0-12127 GCA_963721685.1 uncultured bacterium | reverse complement strand
AACAAAAAAAGAAGCTTGGAGATTGACATAGCAACCAATTTATTATAGAATCGTCAAACGGCACGAAAGTCTTCGTTCCCCTGTCCATCGATGCCTCGCCCTGGGTTTAAATAGGGGTAGGAGTTCGTCATGTCGAACCTGAAGAACCGCGCCTGCCAGATCCTCGGCGAGCATTGCCACGGCCACCACCGGCCTCGCCGCGACGCTGCTCATTGCAGCGCCCGTTGCCTTGGCTCAGAGCGGAGGCCGGAGCTGATCCGCCTGTGACTTCCAGCTCCGTTACGTCGTGCTGGGCGTGCTCATGATCCTCGCTGGCTTCGTCGGCTCGATGTTTCTCGCCCTGTTGACCCACCCACACATCAACCTCAACCTCAGCCTGAGGTGGCGGATGTGGATCGCCGGAATCAGCGGCTTGCTGATCCTGATCGGCACCATCATCCTGGGCTCAACGTCCGACGGTGTCAGCTGGTAGGCGTCCAACATCAAGCAAGGGCCCAATCCTAGGGACCCGCCGCGCTCACGCGCGGCGGGTCCTCCGTTTTCTCAACTTGAATTGAGTTGACTTAATCTATAGACGTCATTACACTTATGCTTATAGAGTGAGGAAGCATGGTATGCCTAATGACATAAATACTTTTGTGAAGTGGGTCATTGATCAACGCCCTGAATCAAGTAAGATTCCCGAGGCGGAAAAAGTTATTATGCAAAAAGACCTTGAGTCACGACTTGAGCGCATGGTCAATACTGCCTTAATTGCTCAAATGACACCGGAGCAACTCGAACAATTTAATGACTTAACAGACCAAGCATCAGATGAGCAAATCCAACAGTTTATTGAGCGGTCAGTCCCCCACAGCCAGGAGGTAACTACTCAAGTACTCACCGATTTCGTCAAAATGTACTTAGGGGAGAACTATGCCGGAAACTCCGGGCGCCCCGCCTGAACCAGCTGAAACAGAGTTTCGTTTTACCGCGGCTCAAATAAATCAGGCCGATGTGCGAAAACAGGCCTACGATGTAGCCGACGAAACCTTGCAACAAGAGCAACACGACATGCTCAATCGTACCGGAGGCAGCCGACTAATGGGTCGTCTTCAAAACGTGTGGCGCCAAACCTTTACCCGCACCGCCCGCCGCCAAGCCCACATGCGTGAAGCCGAACAGGCAATGATAACGAACCAAAACATGCATGACCCACAAAACGCCGACCGTGCCGCCCACAACCGCGACATGAACGCCATCATCGGCCGGGTTACCGAAGGTTTTTTGCGTGTTGACGAAGGCGAAGAGCAGCGCGAAGGAGTTGCCCCCGAAGTAGAAGCAAGAGTAAAAGCCTATATTGAACACCATGTTAATAACGCCGATGCCGCTCAACTTCAAGCAGACCTCGATGCTATCCAAGAAGCGATTCACGCCTCACATAGCGACACCATTGCAGGCTTTAGTATTGAGGAAATTCAAGCTTTGGCCGCCAATATCAAAGAAAAAGAATCAGCGGAACGCACTCTCGAAAGTATGCTTAGTGAGATTAAATTTTATGAAGCTGAAGTTAGAAGCGGCGTACGCACCGAACTTCAGCGCACGCAGGCTGAACGGGCTCTGGAGTGGGTAGAGCAACGCCGCGGCCTGGTTGTTAGCGCTAAAGTGGCAACCTTTGCCATAACGGCCGCCGTGGCCGCTGGCATAGGACTTAAAAGTGCTGCTGGAAGGGTTGCCAGCACTATTGTGCCGGGAGCGGTCGGCGCTGCCATCGCAGGCGTCCACGAAGCCAGAACACTTAAGTCGGAAAGAGCCTACCTTGAGCGATCAAGCGCCAAAGGTGAGACAATTACCGGACCAGATCAAAAACGGCGACAAGAACTAGCCGAGAGTATTTATACAAAAGCCTCAGCTTCCGGCTTAATTCAATCGTTAGAGACTTTGATGCCGGAAAACGGTTCACCTGATGACCTTAGCCCAGCTGATGTCAAGACGCTCAATAGCATTGTCCAAGAAATACAGGCACGTGAAATATTTGGTGTGCAAAATGGTATAGATCTAATTAGTTTTAGCGGTTCCAAAAACGTAGAGACCGAGCGTTTTAATCTTGTTAGGTTAAGAGCTCAAGCCGAGCGTTATGTAAGTGACCGTATGGGCACTTTTGAGACTGGTGAACAGCCCACAATGGAACTTTATTCCCTGGGGAACATTACCAATGAGCTTGAAGCCAAAGATGATGCTTATCGCAAACTTCGCAACCGGCGCGTGGGCAAAGCAATGATACAAGGAGCCTTAGTCGGGTTGGTTGTAGGTACCACCATTCAGGAGGCTTCCGCTGGAATACGTTCGGACTACCAAGGCGTTGCTGACGGATTAGCCGTGGGAGGTCCGGCAGGTGCCGGTGATCGTACATGGCTCCGAAATGTGCTTGCTGGCAGTGGAATCTGGAATGGGTCCGAAACGCATACCATAACCACGCCCGGCATAAGCGGACCTGATCAACCAATTTTTGGTCCAGGCCCGGATGGCAGTGAGCCGGTACAAGTTACCCATCCCAATGGTCCTAATCAAATTGCGGTCGACCGCAGCGACCCCGACTGGAATTACCACGAGTATAACGGAGGGAAGCATTACGAGCGGATTCATGAAGGCTATTTAACGTCGATATCAAATGGCTTTCGGCTCGTACATGAAATTCATGATCAAAATAGTAATGCCGGATACATTACGCTTCAAGACGTCTATGGCAATGTGGTTGCCGATCGCTTAGCACAAGGCCCCGGGGGGTTAACCCCTGATTCACTTCAAAAGCTACATGATTTGGGCATTACCACCAAGTTTGATCCAACCGGTGACGACGGTAAAGGTCGTCTAGATATCGTTATTCCTGAAAAGTCGACAGGGGGCACCGAAACACACACGAAAGAGATTCATAGCCCGACGGGCGTAGAGCCCTTTACCCCGCCGATAGTCGCACCTTTCCTCACGGGCAGACGAGAGTTAGAAGTAAAGCCGGGAGGCGCGGCACCCACCCCAGGCCCTGGCCCTGGACCTACGCCGACTCCCGAACCTTCACCCGCCCCCCCGCCAGGACCAGGAACTGGAACAGAAACAAATCGAAGAACTGAAGAATTTCGCCAAAGCGTTGCCGAGCGTGTCAACAATAGTCGTGAAACGTGGGATGGAGTGCGCGGACTATTTAATAACATTAATGACCGGGCCACGTTTAATGAAGTTGTTGCCGATCTCTTTAACAACGGCTACATAGACATGGAAGAGGGAGATAATCCCGATTTAGGCGAAAATAACGTTCGCCTAAAGCTCAAAGACGATGCCCCGGAAGAGTATAAGGATATATTTGAAAAACTGGTAGAAGCCCAGAGGCGGATTGAAAATGCCGAACTTGATACCGCCCGCTACTTCGAGCAAATTCGACAGCGTGTTGAAGGAGGCTTAGATCGGGCAGGGTTAAACCAACTTATCTCCGACTTAGTTGGCAGTAATATTATTGATTTACATGACGGAAACAATCCTGACCTCGGCGATAATAACGTGCGGTTTAGTCTAAAATCCGGAGCAGAGCGTTATCAAGCTGTATTTGAGCAATTGCGGGAACAACAGCGCCAGATTGAAAATGAAGAACTAAACATACCAATTGATTTCGAGCAAGAGTTTAGTGCCGAGCGTGCCGATAATTCAGGTTCATTGGACGACTTAATATATGACCGCTACGAAAACGTGTTTGGCGTCACCAGTACCTTTGGTCGTGAAGATTTACGACCAAAGGCCGCCCAGACAGTCCGAGAAACAATTATTAGCAAATTCGCATCCCAGCGAGGCCAGGGCGTTTTTCAAACTATGGGCAGAGAGATTGAAGACGTGATCACGAGGCTTCGTCACGAAAATGGCGACTTACAGGAAAGAGAAGATCTGGGAATGAACGCGGCCGCTATCCGCCTTGACCGCAAGCGCGAAACGGCCGAAATCTTCGCCACCGGCAATATGGCGGTTATCTATATTAGTGAGAGTGGTAACGCCGAATACTTAACAGAAAATCAAAGTATCGGAGCCATTCATGGGGATATTGAGGATTCAAAAGCTCCCAAACGACGCACGGCAATACGTCGCATACTAGAAGGAAAGCGAGCCGAAAAAGAAGGTAAGCCGCCGGAAGAGCAAGATCGCATTGAGCGGGAACTTCAAGAAGAGTTAGCTAAATACCATCAAATTGGTACTAAAAAGGTTGAACCTGGCGGCCGGTTTGTTATGATGAGCAGGGCCGTATTGTATGACCAGGGCTGGGATGAAAGCGCTATGTTGGACCAAGTTAAAAGCTTAATAAGTGGCAAGAGCTCGACAGAAGCAACTCAGGCTGTACTTGGACTCTCTGGAGATCACGGTGCTGATAAGTCAGTGCTAGTTGTAGACGTTACCGATCGTAACACCTAAAGCCAATTTACAGCCCCTTAATAAGCCGGCTTATTCCTTCAGCATAAGCTCCGCTGGAATCACGCTTAATACTTAGCCGCGGGGTGAACTTGGTGGTCATACCTTTCGCCACCGCCCCCTGGAGACGCTTTTGAGCGCTTTCTACCGATTTAAACAGCGCGGTAGCCTCTTCATCCCCTTTTGCCAGCACGCCCACCCACACCGTCGCCTGGCGCAAATCCGGCGATACCTCGACGCTTGTAACGGCTAGGTAGGCTGATTCCGGCAAAACCGTCAGTTCAGCCGCAACCAGCTGCTTGATTAAGCTGGATACTTTTTGGGTGCGTTGGGACATTAAGGATCCCCCGCTACAAGCTGCGCTGGCGCTCTTCGGTGGTGAAGAATTCCAGGCGGTCGTCTACTTCAATAGCGGTTGCCGTAGTTACATTCAAACCGCACTGTTCACCCTCCACCGCTTCGGAAACCTTGTTTTGTTCCTTCTGGACAGCGGCCAAAGTGCCGATACCAACCACCTCTTTGCCCCGCTTAATCCGTACCTGGCTAGGAGCGCTGGCCTTGCCGCTTAGCACCTCACCGCCGCAAATCACGGCTGTCTTGGTGGTCCTAAAGACACCAAGGACCTTAAGCTCGCCAATCACCGTTTCAATAACCTCGGGTTTGAGCATCTGGCTTAAACCGCTGCGCATATCATCCAGCAGTTCATAAATAACCTTATAAAGGCGGATTTGGACTTTTTCATGAGTAGCCAGTTGTTTTACTTTGGTAGTAAGCGACACGTTGAATCCCAGCAACAACGCGCCGGACGTAGCGGCAAAGGCGACATCGGACTCGTTAATATCGCCAATACCGCTGGAAACCACCTTCATGGCCACCTCGTCATTGCCCAACGCGCTCAAACTATCAAGCAATGATTCCAGCGAACCCTGCACATCGGCCTTTACCACTACATTTAGCTCCTGGATCCGGCCCGCGGCGATAGCGCTGGAAAGTTCATCAATGCCAATTTTCTTCACCTTGGTCATGCTCTTAATTGAAGCTTGGCGCTGGTTAGCCACCGAACGGTCGCGGGCGGCGCGCTCGTTGGCTACCGCGTAATAAGCGTCGCCAAACGCCGGGGCCGACTTAAGGCCGGTGATAACAGCGGGCATACCGGGGTCGGCGTGCTTGATTTTCTTACCGCGCCAATCCTCTAAACTGCGAACCTTGGCATAGGTGTCGCCGGCTACCACAAAATCACCTGGCTTGAGGACGCCATTTTGAACCAGTACGGTTGCAACCGCCCCGCGGCCGGTTTCCAGATGGGTTTCTATAATTACGCCTTCACTCGGCCCCGTAGGCCGTGCCCGCAAATCCTCAACATCAGCCACCAGCAAGACCATATCAAGGAGTTTTTCGACCCCGTCGCCGCTCTTGGCTGATACATCCACCATTACGGTGCTGCCGCCCCATTCTTCGGGCATCAGTTCAAGCTTTTCGCTGAGTTCCTGGCGTACCCGGGTTGGGTCGGCTCCGGTTTTATCGGTTTTGTTAAGGGCTATAACGATTTTATTGCCGGCCTCTTGGGCGTAACGAACGGCTTCTTTGGTTTGGGGCTTCACGCCATCATCGGCCGCCACAACAATAATAGCCACATCAGTGAGGCGCGCGCCATGGGCGCGAATAGCTGAAAATGCTTCATGCCCGGGCGTGTCCAAGAAGGTAATCCACCGGTTGGCGCGTTTTACCTGATATGCCCCAATGTGCTGGGTTATCCCGCCGGCCTCCCCCTTAGCCACGCTGGTTTGACGGATAGCGTCGAGTAAGCTGGTCTTACCATGGTCAACATGGCCCATCACCGCTACCACGGGCGGACGGACGGTACCTTCGCCCTCCGGTAGCTTGGCTTTAGGCGCAAAGGCCGGCGCCGCTTCAGGCTCGGGAATCACTTCAAACCCTAAGTCGGCACCAATAATGGCCGCCGTATCAAAATCAATTTGTTCATTTATGGTTGCCATCACACCGTTTTTCATAAGTTCAGCAATGACGCCGGTAACCGGCAGGCCCATTTTTTCGGCAAAGGCGCCCACACCCACCACGGGTGCTATCTCGACAGACTTGATTTCAGATACTGTTTCGGTCTCGGCCATACTTACCTCTTTCGTTTGATTGATGGAATATTGCCCTGAAGCTGGGTCGCGCAGGTTTCGCTACAACTGTAGATGCCCCGCCCGCCGAAGCGCCGTGCCTGGTCCGCGACCAGCTGTCCGTTCCGGATGACCCAGCGGGACAATTCCGATTGCGGATGGCGCGCGCGGCACGCCCGGCACATCCGGACAGGGCCGTCCATAACGTTATTCCTTAGCTTCTTCAGCCGTCTTTTTAGGTGCTTTAAGGCTTAAGCTCAATTTGTGAGCGTCGGGGTCAATGGCTATAATGCGGAACTGCTTGCTTTCCCCTACTTTTAAAAGCTTGGTTGGGTCTTCAACGTGGTCGTCGCTTAACTCGGAAATGTGGACCAGCGCCTCAATAACCGGGGTCACCTGGACAAATGCCCCAAACGGCGTAATGCGGGTAACCTTACCCTCTACTTCAGTGCCAACTTTCAGCTTCTTAACCGCCCCAATCCAAGGGTCTTCCTGCATTTGCTTGATACTCAAGGAAAGCTTATCGCGGTCAATCGCGATGATTTTAGCTTTCACTTTTTCGCCAACCTTAACGTACTTACCGGGGTTGTCTACGCGGTCCCAAGCAATCTCGGAAATGTGGACCAGCCCTTCAATCCCATCGACGTTTACGAAAATGCCAAAGTCAACTACACCCGTTACCAGGCCGTCGACAACCTCTCCGGTCTGAAGCTTTGAAACCTTACTTTCAGTGTCCTCGCGGCGGGCGGCTTTTTCCGAAACAATAAGTTTATTGTCGCGCCGGTTCACGTCTAAAACACGAACATTAAGCGGCTTGCTGACAAGGTTTGTGAGCCGATGGAGAATTTCATCTTTGTCAGCACCGGAAACCCGCGGATAGTTTTCAGCGCTCAGCTGGCTCACGGGAAGAAAGCCGCGGATGCCGTCGATTTCAACCAGTAATCCACCTTTATTGGCATCAAACGGGGTAATGGCAAATACTTCACCCGATTCAAACTTCTCTTGAAGTGATTCCCAGCCTTTTTCTTTAGCGACCTTTTTCAAACTTAGTAAGGCATAGCCCTCGTCGGCCTCAGGCTCAATCACACTGGCGCTTATTAGATCTCCCGGGCTAATATCGCTGGCCCGTTCGATCTCGCGGCCAACCACCAAGCCGGTCCCCCTCTCGCCAAGGTCTAGCCAGATTTCATGTTTGTCGGCGGCGATAACCGTCCCTTCAACCAGGTCGCCAGCCGCCATGCCGGCAACTTGATGTTCGGCCAGCAGCTCCTCCATAGTCATGTCTTCGGACGTTTTTGTTGCAGTTTTCGTGGGCACGTAGGCCTCCCTATACAAAAAGATTTCATCGTCGCACCTCACAGCGCGAGCAAATGATTACCTATATTGTACCTGATTTATGGCTCTGGGTAAAGCAGTTAAACTGGGTTATTGATTTGGATGATTGCAGAGCGTCCGCCCCCGGGCCGGGAAGCCTGGGGGCGGACTGGCGAAGCCGAAGCTTGCGCCACGATGTTCAGGTCGACACCGAGAACGAACTCAGCGCGTCGCGACCGTTCGTCTGCCACCGAACGTGTCGATGACGAAAAAGAACAGCGCGATCACGGTGACGACGAGCGCCGGCCAGATGATCGTGTTGTCGTAGGCGACCGGACCTCCGAAGAGGCCAATCAATGCGAGGTAGACGAGACCGAGCACCATGACATGGCGCCATTCGAGTTCGCCTGCGACGGTGAGGAGGCACAGCGTGACCACCGCGCCGAGCATGCCGAGGACGGCAAGAATCGACCCGTCAGAGGCGATGAAGAGCACCACCCATGACGCGGTTGCGCCGAGCAACAACCCTCGCACCCAATTTGACTGCATGAGATCCTCCGATCTCCTGTCGATGAACGAAACGGTTAAATTATACCATAACTAGAATACTGTGTGCTAGCTGCTGGAGGATAGTTGGGAGTGACCGAGGTGCGGGTGTTCGTAGCGCTCCAAAACTTTGCGGGTTACCCGCCGATCTTTGCGCCAGTTGACCTCCCAAATGGAACCACAGGCAAAGCAGCCATACTCGTCACGCCCTTTTTGCAGGCTGAAGTTTTGGCAATCGGGGCAGGTGGCGCGTTTGGTTAGCCAGGCGTCATAGGTAGCGATGCACCGGGCAATATGTTCCTCGTCAACGAAAAGGCTATACTTGGGCGCTAAACGCCGAACCATGTCCCAGGCGTCCATTTCCATCTTAATAAGTTCCATGTCGTATTTATATAAACGATGGCCCAGCAAGGCGTGCCCAACTTCATGGACTAAAGCGATTTTGCCCTCGTTAGTCTTTTTTCGCCGTGTATCATAATGGATGGCTTTGGCCTGGGGCGACCACATAAAAAAATTTCCCGGCACAAACGTGAACTGCGGAAAATCTTTTGTAATTGCTTCCAAATAACCCTCCCCCACGCTGACTTACTGTGACTTATACTACTCCCGCATGACTAGCGCCAGCAAGCATTAGCGCAATCAAAGCTGGGAGGCCAAAATCAGGGCGCCGTACCCAACCGCGGTTTCGATATGTTTAGCCGGAACAATCGGGGGCAGCTGATACAACGGGTGCAGCTTTTCAAGATGTTTTACCAGGTGCGGGTGGAATTTTTCATAGTGGACGCCGACCCCGCCGCCAATCACAATTACCGAGGGCGCAAAAGCGTGGATAAGGTTATAAAAGCCAATTGCCAAAACACCGGCAATTTCATTCCATACCGCCGGATCGGTAATTTCGTAACCATACATTCCATAACGTTTGCGAATAGCCGGGCCGGCAATCATGGCTTCAAAGTGCCCGCGGCCGCCACAGCCACAAAGAGGACCTTCAGGATCAATTATCATGTGGCCCGCCTCAAGGCTCCCCGCGCGGCCCCGGTAGGGCTGTCCGTTAATTACCAGCGCCGTGCCAATGCCGGTGCTGATAGTTACATACAGCACGTAGGGATAAGTTCGTCCGGCGCCGATATGGGCCTCGGTTAGCGCGGCGGCGGCGGCGTCGTTTTCCAGGTAAATCGGAACCTTGAAGCGCGCCTTAATCGGGTCCACTAAATTAGTGCCGCGCCAGCCGTGCATATTAGGAGCGCTTTCGAGAATACGTCCTTGCTTTCGGTCGATCGGGCTAGCGGTAGCCACCGCGATTGCGCGTATTTTATCACTACCCGCCACTTCTTCAATCATGCGGATAATCTCATTCATCCCCTCCAGACCGGTCTCCGGAGTTTTGATCTTGGACTGACGAACAATTTCATGGGCGGTTGTGCCCCCAACTACCAGGATCTTTGAACCACCAATGTCGACACCGATATGCATGGATGTAGTATAACGTCCCTACCGCATATTTCAATAAAATGTAGAGTTTATGATTGACAATAATAGCTACTTATGTTATTGTTTATCACTAATGGCATTCGGTGACCGTCAGATGGGGCGTCAACCACTAAGGTAATATGAGTGCTCACCTCCTTGTATTTCCCGTGGGTGACGTCCCATCTGAGCGCAGCAATGCTTGCAGATTAGGCTCCACCTGGCTATACTGACGCCTAAGAGGGTGCGTTAAGGAAACTTAATATAGGGGGCCCAACATGAATCGAAACGTACTTACCACCATTGGCGGAATCTTGTTAGTCACCGTTGTTGTTGTGGGGACTTTTATGTATGGCGATGAACAACGCAAAAAACAGCTAGCAAGTGACAATACCGCGGCTAAGCAAGAACAGGCCAAGGAATCACCATCCCCGGCCCCTGCGCCAACGGCCGCCACGACCAACGATAAAGCTAAAACCGACACTAAGGCCCAGGCCAGCAAAGATAAGCCAAAAGCCACGGCCACCAGCCGAACTCCCCCGGCGGTTACCCAATCCCTAAAACCGGTTCAGGTGTTGTAAATGTTGTAGCAATGAGTTTGATGGCCATGACAGCGCTCGCCTACTACCGCAGCCGTAAGAAGCTTTCAGCCCTTCCCATTTAACTGCTACTAATATAAGTGCACTAAAAAAGACCCCGGAAGGGTCTTTTTTAGGATTGAATCAATGATGCTTAGCTAGATGCTGAAGCTTTGCGGCGGCGTGATGCCATTCCGCCCACGGCACCTGCCTCGCGAGCCAGGTCGGGGTTTTGCAAAACCACCTCCGCGACTCTTGCGACCCCCCAGGGGCAGTTTTCCCGCCATCCACTCATAAAAGTTTGCGCCGTAACGCATCTTGTTGGTAGCAGCGGCTTTACGACCGCCGCGGGCTGTTCCTGCCATGAGTTAATCTCCTTTAATTCCTTAAGGTTAATTATCGCCTCAGGGGACACAAAAACCTGCCTTAACGGTTCCCACAAACCGCCTACGGGGGCCGTAAGGAAAGTTTGTTAGAACCGACATAAGCGGCTTCACCTTATGTAAGATAGTAGCACAATACGCTTACGCTGTCAATGAATAAATGTACTGCTTTTGTATGCGTTAACGCTATACTGGGTGAATACAAAATAACTGAACAAGCAAATGATTCAACTTACGCTTATTTTAGACAACCTGCGCAGCGCTTATAACGTTGGCGTCAGTACCAGAACCTGCGACGCGGCCGGAGTACATCAGGTGTTCACTTGCGGTACGACTCCTTATCCTAAGGTGGAGAATGAAACCAGGGACCCGGTAATTTCTGCGCGCAACACCAGAGAAATTGCCAGACCGCCCTGCGTAGCCCGAGAAAACGGTTATGGTTGAACACTATAATGATACAGCCTCAGCGATTGCATATTGCCAAAGTCAAAATTGCATAATCATTGGGCTCGAGCAGACTCCCGACGCGCAGATATCTAACGCTTGCTCCCCCGCCCCGCCCGATAGCGCTGGTCGTCGGCAACGAAGTGGACGGCCTCAGCGCTGATACAATCGCGGCCTGCGACACTGTAGTCGAGACGCCACAGCGCGGGAGCAAAGAATCATTAAACGTTAGCGTCGCCACCGGCGTAGCATTATATACATCACTCTTTAATGATAATTTGATAATTGCGGGACGAGCAGGGGCCGCCGCGCGAACGCAACAGCCCCTTACTCACGATGTTGAGCCTGGCCAAACGAAGACATGTCGGCAACAAATGCGCAGAGGAAGAGCGCTGGGCCGATCACCCCGAAAAAGAAACGACTCACTTCACCTCCTTCCTTGGCTTATGCCGATCAGTCTTCCCCCATGGATCAGAGATTCCCGCCGAGAAGTCGATGCCCCTGGCCAGCTCCCAGGCCGCTTCCTTGGACTTCAAGCTCTCACCGGTAGTGGATTGGCACTCCGATGCGGTACCCGAGATGAACTCCTTACGGGTCAGCGTGCCGGCCTCGTGCTTGAGCATGAGAACCACCAGGAAAAGAAGCCAGTAGGCCTCATCCTGATCGTTGTCGCTGAGATCAGCTGAAGTTGCGCGGTTAGCACAACGGCCTCCCAACAGCGTGAGCTTGCACCGCCACGCATGATCTTCGGCGCCACGTAGAACAATGCCCTGGTCCTCTCGCCGAGGTACTGCCACGTCTCCTCCTTCGAGGCTGACGAAGTGAGTAAACTTTAGCGGATTGA
>CAVRJJ010000003.1:0-13512 GCA_963721685.1 uncultured bacterium | reverse complement strand
AGACAAAAAAAGCAAAATAGCCCGCCTCCTACGGACTATTCTGTCTGTAGAAGACGGGCCGGTTGTAGCTGTATGTTCTTCTGGAGAACATCACAGTTACATGAGCGGCTCCTGGTGGTGCGGGTCACCCGCGGAAGTCACAGCGACGATGTGAGCGCTGTTGGCTCCCGTGATCCCCAGGCACATCCCGTCCCTGCCAACGCGAACCCGGAAGGTCCTCTGGTCAGTGCTGCACCATTTGCGGATGTAGCCGAGATCGAGCGGCAGCTCAGCGGGGCCGTCGATCTGGATCACGGCCGTCTTCCACGTGGCCGGATCATCCCCAGCATCATGCTGGGGTGGAATCACCACGTAGGTGAAGGGCTTGCCACGCCGTCCGAGCTCGGTGAGCAAGAAGATGGCGAACAACGTCATGCCCAGCAACGTGATGAGGAGCCCCTTGAACTCTTCCCCCCCAGGAAGATGCCCATGCCGAGCACGATGAGCAGGAGGCCGATCGCGCCGAGCGTGCTGAACTGGTACAACAACTTCTGAATCAACCTCTGAGCCATCTGTACAACTCCTTCGTTCGGTGATCAGGTTTCAAGATAATACACTATTTCCTTGAAAAAAGCAAGCTTTGTACAAATAAGATAAGCATAAGCTTGATAATTGCCTGGCTCTTCGCTACAATTGCTTTAAGTAGAGGACAAATCATGCCACCCAAAGACCTACCGTCATATGTTGCCTGGGTTATTGAGCAAAAACCTGAGCTCAAGGATACGCCCGATGATGTCAAAACCGAGCTCCAAGCACAGCTTGCAGAACGGATAGAGAACTTGATTAACGCGGCGCTGTTGGCAGAGATGCCGGCCGCTGAAGTTGAGCGTTTTGACCGGATATTAAGCCACGGCACTTCGCAGGATATTCAAAATTACGTACAGCAGGCAGTTCCCAATTCTGAAGAAGTTGTTGCCCGCGTTTTATTGCAGTTTCGTAATGAGTACCTAGGCGCTTAGCTATGGCGGCGGAGCGCACAGCAGAACCGGCTGACGCGTCATCCGCTCGGTTTACATCCCCTATTGAGTCAGACAGCGTCATACGAGATCCCGATCACAGACGCCACCGTGCTGATCGGCGACCCGGCACCACAAGCCAAGCCACCCACCGAAGAAACTTTAATCCTTCAGCACGCCTCCAACCCTCGCTGAAGCGCCGACCCGACCACCATGCCCACTCTGAGCTAAATTCGGACCATAATGAAGTCCATGCCGCCATTCCTCCAGTGCAAGCAAATGAGATTGTCGTTCCTCCTGTCAACAACGAGGGAAATTGGGAGGCAGCTGGACCCGAAGTAGCAACCACTGAAGCAGATGTAAATTTTGAAGAAACACCCGCCGCAAGCAGCCTTGACTCCCCCGCCACACCCATGGACGCGCCGCCTTCCGAAGCTCCCACTGAAGTCATAGAAGTTCCACCATCGGAAGCACCGACTGAAGTTATCGACGTTCCCCCTGCTACTGAGGCCCAAGCCCAGCCAACCGACAATGTACCGCCCCTCACCACTAACGAAACACATGCTCCCGAGAAACCGGAGATTAAGCTGGACCTCCACCTGGCTGGCATTGACGACCACATCCGCGAGCGTTCGTTGGAAGTGGCTGAAAAACGCCTGCAAGAAGAAGCACTGGAGGGGGGTCGAATAAAACGGTTTGCGCGCCAAATTTGGAAGGGCACCTACGCGCATGAATATTACCGCGAGAAATACGCACAGGAAGCACAGGCCGAAATGCGGCAGGACGGCGGAAACCAGTTCGCCCCAGAGGGAAGCGATCGCCGAGCGCACCAACGTGCTACCGCCGCGCTTATTGATCGGTTAATCGCTTCCGAGCAGAACCCGGACGTGGAGCTTGGGCAAGGTGAGCGCGTTGAGCGTATGGGCGAAACTGAAGGCGAAACGGCCCTGCAAGACGGGATGCGCCGTATCATCGGCCGCTACGCCGAAGGCCATATTGATGCCGAAGCGTTGCATGAAGCCCGCACGCGCCTACTTGACCAACTCCATGAGCAATACCCGGATCTTATAGACGGCGCGCGGGTAGTTGCAGACAACCTTATTGGCGTGGCCGAGCAAGCAAAAGCTCTTGTAGAACATGGACGCAGCATCGAAGACATAACAAACGCCATCAACTTCTACCACGACCAAGCTCGGGCAGGTGTGCGCACCGAAACCCAACATAACGCGGTCGATCGTATTATTGGTCGGCTTCAAGGCACCCGGATTGGCGCCATGGTAAACGAAACCACTTTGGCACTGGGAGTGTCGATTGCCGTCTCAACATCCAAAGTATTTAGTATGCGGGCAGCCGGGGCTGCCGCGTCGGCGATTGCACCCGGAATTGTGGCGGGCGGATTTGCCGGATTACGCGAAAATATGCGTTTCAAACAAGAACGTGCCCAACATATGCGTGAGCGGGCCCAGGGAGCCAGCTTTGAAGAAGGGTCGGAGCGGCGGGAGAAAATGGATGGCGCTGTCTACGAAGCTAAATCAGCAACCAGCTTAGCCGATTCTTTATCCGTCAATCCCGAAGACATAACTCCCCACCGAGCATCAGAGTTGCTTCAGCAACTGGCCGAAATCAAGGCGCGGCAACAAATTTCAGACACGCACAACGTTGACCTTATTTCGTTTAGCTCACTGGAGAACGTTGACCCGGAACGCACCTCTTTAGATTTGGCAGCCGCGACGGCAATGGCTAACCTTCGCAGATGGATATCATCAGCAGGTGACGCCGAGCGAAGCCAAGTTCTTGGTAGTAACGACCTGGATACCGCGCTAAGCCTCCAAAAAGAAGCCGCGGCAATAACCCTTTCCGAAGAAATGAGGGGGGTTGATAAGACATTTAAGAATATGAAACGTGCCGCTGTTGGCAAAGCCGTAGCAAAGGGCGTAATTACTGGTTTGACGTTTGGCATAGCAGCCCAGGAAGTGGCAGCAACAGCAACTGATGGCAAACAGGGTGTGCTGGAATCGCTTTGGAAGAATGATAAGCCGAACCCCAATTCACACCAAACATTCCTGCGTGGCCTTTTCCGTGAAGAGACCGTAGCGAAATATGGGACAGATGAAGCCCTTGCCAGTCCGTCCCACTATGAACGCACCGATGGGCATAACACCGTTAAGCTGCCGGAAGGTTTCAGACTAAAGCACCATGGCGACGAAGGTATGATGTCACTCGACTATGGCAATGAAACCATTGTAAGCGACTTGCATATGACCGACGAAGGATTTACACCGGAATCTGAGAAAGCGCTGCGAGAGCTTGGCATACTATCGGATGACCATTTAAGCCGCCCTATCGAGCATACGACCCGTTCTATGGAAACAACCAGCGCGGAACAATACTTCAAGCAACACAGACAAGGATCGGCCCATGTAGAGCGCACGCTCTGGTATGACAATGATACCCCTGCTCCTGTATTTGATAAAAACGAACTCCGCCTATGGTGGGGTGGACAAAACGGCTTAACCGAAGGCGGCAACTACCAATTCAATGTTTCCCAAATGACTCCTGATGGCTCATATCATACTCCCGGTTCGGTTAACGCCCGGGAGCAGATTCGTGAAGGGAATATGCGCATTTTGCTCTCCGCTAACGAGCAAACCCAAACCCACCCCTTTAGCTATAAGATCGACGCGAATGGCAATGTTCAGATTCCGAAGGACAGTGTGGCCGGCCGCTCCTTATTTAGCAATGAAGATGGCCGCGCCGTCTTTCGGGGGCGCTACGCCGAAGTTGCCCAGGTGGTTGGCAATCAAGATGGGCGCACCCAAGTAAAGCTCCTCGCTACCTATGAGGGCGAGGGCGTCGATAGCATGCAGCATGAAGTTACCAAAACAAGCATCACCCACCGGCGAGTAACAGAAATCCACATCCCGAAAGTACGGGTTCCGGTTGATGCCCCTCCGGTTATACCTGTCACCTGGCGCAAAGAGATGGAACCGGCAAAAAATGTCGAAACTTTAACTCCCATTACGGGCAGAGAATACGGATACGCGGGTGGAAGTATTGCTAGTTTAAGAGAATGGGTGAAGGAAAATCCGGACTCCTTAAGACCCCGCCGCCAAATCACCCAAGATGGCAAAAAAATGTGGGTTGAAGCTGATGGCAGTGAAGTTGCAAGATCTGTAGACCGAGAGCGCCAAACAGCGCAAGCCTACCTCGACAGGATTGGCGTCACTCACCCTGAGTATCGATCTTACCTCGATCAACTAGCTAATTTATCTACCGTCTCGGAAATGAGTCCTGAATGCAAAATATCCGTAATTATTCCGGCCTGGATGGAAGGGGGCAATATTTATAATCTCCTGGATTTGTATAGCCAACAAACTGATAAGGAGGGAAATCCCCTAAATCCAAACCTATACGAGTTCAACATATGTATTAACCGAAAAACCGGCTCAGAACCTGATAACAGTGTTGAGGAAATCCAACGCTTCATAGCCGACAAAGCAGCCCAGGGGATCAACGTTAACATTAACTACATCGACGTACAATTCGATCCACCCTACAACAATGTCGGCAATGCCAGAAAAGTAATAACCGACCTAGTGCTCTTAAGGTCCCTACAACGCGAAAATCAAGAAAGTGCCCTCTACGTTGAAACCGAAGATGCGGATCTGACACGGATAAGCAGCAGAACAATCATCAACGCTATAACGAAGATGGATGAAAACCCCCACCTTGATGCCGTTAAGGGTCAGGACGACAGGGATCCGCGCATATTAAAGGAAAATGATTTCTTATTCCTCTCTCGAAGATTATGGGATTTCTCGGCACGGATTTGGAGCGAAAAGGAGTATCGGCCGGAGAATAATCCGGACTGGAATTTTTCGTGGAATCGAGTCTATACTCATGGCTGGAACACCGCTTACAGCCTTGAGGCATACGCATTAATAGGTGGCTATGATGTAACACGAACCGTCGGGGAAGATCTAGATATTGGCGAAAAGATTACCATGCTCCGCGGAGACGGAGAGATGCCAAACTTAGACGTTGTTGGCAGGGTAAGCACCAGAATGCACTCGTCTCCCAGAAGATATGTAAATGAAATCTTGACCGGTAAAGGGGCATACGCCGGCGATAACTTTACCGACGAAGAAGTAAATAACCTGATTCGCACATCGAGCATTGAGGAACTCATGGAAACCATTAAGCCCGTTTCACGCATTGAAGCAGGCAATGAGGATCAATTTAAACAATTATTTACCTCCTATTTTGATAACATGAAAAACTCAACTCCTAACTTGGGAGCCGCTCAAAAAGGGTTCGATAAACTGGCGTTCTGGATTGGACTGGATAAGTCCGCGTACAGATATAGTGGTGACAATATTATAATCTCGAATCTTGATTCGGTTAAGGAAAAACTTGATGAATATCGAGCAAACCCGCCAAAAGTCGCCCAATAACTTAATTCCTACAACCCCTTAATAAGCCGGCTTATTCCTTCAGCATAAGCTCCGCTGGAATCACGCTTAATACTTAGCCGCGGGGTGAACTTGGTGGTCATACCTTTCGCCACCGCCCCCTGGAGACGCTTTTGAGCGCTTTCTACCGATTTAAACAGCGCGGTAGCCTCTTCATCCCCTTTTGCCAGCACGCCCACCCACACCGTCGCCTGGCGCAAATCCGGCGATACCTCGACGCTTGTAACGGCTAGGTAGGCTGATTCCGGCAAAACCGTCAGTTCAGCCGCAACCAGCTGCTTGATTAAGCTGGATACTTTTTGGGTGCGTTGGGACATTAAGGATCCCCCGCTACAAGCTGCGCTGGCGCTCTTCGGTGGTGAAGAATTCCAGGCGGTCGTCTACTTCAATAGCGGTTGCCGTAGTTACATTCAAACCGCACTGTTCACCCTCCACCGCTTCGGAAACCTTGTTTTGCTCTTTCTGGACAGCGGCCAGGGTGCCGGCACCTATAACCTCTTTGCCCCGCTTAATCCGTACCTGGCTAGGAGCGCTGGCCTTGCCGCTTAACACCTCACCGCCGCAAATCACGGCTGACTTGGTGGTCCTAAAGACACCAAGGACCTTAAGCTCGCCAATCACCGTTTCAATAACCTCGGGTTTGAGCATCTGGCTTAAACCGCTGCGCATATCATCCAGCAGTTCATAAATAACCTTATAAAGGCGGATTTGGACTTTTTCATGAGTAGCCAGTTGTTTTACTTTGGTAGTAAGCGACACGTTGAATCCCAGCAACAACGCGCCGGACGTAGCGGCAAAGGCGACATCGGACTCGTTAATATCGCCAATACCGCTGGAAACCACCTTCATGGCCACCTCGTCATTGCCCAACGCGCTCAAACTATCAAGCAATGATTCCAGCGAACCCTGCACATCGGCCTTTACCACTACATTTAGCTCCTGGATCCGGCCCGCGGCGATAGCGCTGGAAAGTTCATCAATGCCAATTTTCTTCACCTTGGTCATGCTCTTAATTGAAGCTTGGCGCTGGTTAGCCACCGAACGGTCGCGGGCGGCGCGCTCGTTGGCTACCGCGTAATAAGCGTCGCCAAACGCCGGGGCCGACTTAAGGCCGGTGATAACAGCGGGCATACCGGGGTCGGCGTGCTTGATTTTCTTACCGCGCCAATCCTCTAAACTGCGAACCTTGGCATAGGTGTCGCCGGCTACCACAAAATCACCTGGCTTGAGGACGCCATTTTGAACCAGTACGGTTGCAACCGCCCCGCGGCCGGTTTCCAGATGGGTTTCTATAATTACGCCTTCACTCGGCCCCGTAGGCCGTGCCCGCAAATCCTCAACATCAGCCACCAGCAAGACCATATCAAGGAGTTTTTCGACCCCGTCGCCGCTCTTGGCTGATACATCCACCATTACGGTGCTGCCGCCCCATTCTTCGGGCATCAGTTCAAGCTTTTCGCTGAGTTCCTGGCGTACCCGGGTTGGGTCGGCTCCGGTTTTATCGGTTTTGTTAAGGGCTATAACGATTTTATTGCCGGCCTCTTGGGCGTAACGAACGGCTTCTTTGGTTTGGGGCTTCACGCCATCATCGGCCGCCACAACAATAATAGCCACATCAGTGAGGCGCGCGCCATGGGCGCGAATAGCTGAAAAAGCTTCGTGTCCGGGCGTGTCTAAGAAAGTGATCCAGCGGTTGGCGCGCTTTACCTGGTAGGCACCAATGTGCTGGGTTATGCCGCCGGCCTCCCCCTTAGCCACACTGGTTTGGCGGATAGCGTCGAGTAAGCTGGTCTTACCATGGTCAACATGGCCCATCACCGCTACCACGGGCGGACGGACGGTACCTTCGCCCTCCGGTAGCTTGGCTTTAGGCGCAAAGGCCGGCGCCGCTTCAGGCTCGGGAATCACTTCAAACCCTAAGTCGGCACCAATAATGGCCGCCGTATCAAAATCAATTTGTTCATTTATGGTTGCCATGACGCCGTTTTTCATAAGTTCAGCAATGACGCCGGTAACCGGCAGGCCCATTTTTTCGGCAAAGGCGCCCACACCCACCACGGGTGCTATCTCGACAGACTTGATTTCAGATACTGTTTCGGTCTCGGCCATACTTACCTCTTTCGTTTGATTGATGGAATATTGCCCTGAAGCTGGGTCGCGCAGGTTTCGCTACAACTGTAGATGCCCCGCCCGCCGAAGCGCCGTGCCTGGTCCGCGACCAGCTGTCCGTTCCGGATTACCCAGCGGGACAATTCCGATTGCGGATGGCGCGCGCGGCACACCCGGCACATCCGGACAGGGCCGTCCATAACGTTATTCCTTAGCTTCTTCAGCCGTCTTTTTAGGTGCTTTAAGGCTTAAGCTCAATTTGTGAGCGTCGGGGTCAATGGCTATAATGCGGAACTGCTTGCTTTCCCCTACTTTTAAAAGCTTGGTTGGGTCTTCAACGTGGTCGTCGCTTAACTCGGAAATGTGGACCAGCGCCTCAATAACCGGGGTCACCTGGACAAATGCCCCAAACGGCGTAATGCGGGTAACCTTACCCTCTACTTCAGTGCCAACTTTCAGCTTTTTAACCGCCCCAATCCAAGGGTCTTCCTGCATTTGCTTGATACTCAAGGAAAGCTTATCGCGGTCAATCGCGATGATTTTAGCTTTCACTTTTTCGCCAACCTTAACGTACTTACCGGGGTTGTCTACGCGGTCCCAAGCAATCTCGGAAATGTGGACCAGCCCTTCAATCCCATCGACGTTTACAAAAATGCCAAAGTCAACTACACCCGTTACCAGGCCGTCGACAACCTCTCCGGTCTGAAGCTTTGAAACCTTACTTTCAGTGTCCTCGCGGCGGGCGGCTTTTTCCGAAACAATAAGTTTATTGTCGCGCCGGTTCACGTCTAAAACACGAACATTAAGCGGCTTGCTGACAAGGTTTGTGAGCCGATGGAGAATTTCGTCTTTGTCGGCACCGGAAACCCGCGGATAGTTTTCAGCGCTCAGCTGGCTCACGGGAAGAAAGCCGCGGATGCCGTCGATTTCAACCAGTAATCCACCTTTATTGGCATCAAACGGGGTAATGGCAAATACTTCACCCGATTCAAACTTCTCTTGAAGTGATTCCCAGCCTTTTTCTTTAGCGACCTTTTTCAAACTTAGTAAGGCATAGCCCTCGTCGGCCTCAGGCTCAATCACACTGGCGCTTATTAGATCTCCCGGGCTAATATCGCTGGCCCGTTCGATCTCGCGGCCAACCACCAAGCCGGTCCCCCTCTCGCCAAGGTCTAGCCAGATTTCATGTTTGTCGGCGGCGATAACCGTCCCTTCAACCAGGTCGCCAGCCGCCATGCCGGCAACTTGATGTTCGGCCAGCAGCTCCTCCATAGTCATGTCTTCGGACGTTTTTGTTGCAGTTTTCGTGGGCACGTAGGCCTCCCTATACAAAAAGATTTCATCGTCGCACCTCACAGCGCGAGCAAATGATTACCTATATTGTATCTGATTTTTGGCTCTGGGTAAAGCAGTGGCACGCTGATACGTTCTTCCCTTGCCTACACATATCGTCTCATCAAAATTGATCAGAATGCATAGTAGTCAATTTGAGAAGAAGTATCAGCGGTTTTGTTTTGATAATTGCAGAGCGCTAGCTGCTGGAGGATAGTTGGGAGTGACCGAGGTGCGGGTGTTCGTAGCGCTCCAAAACTTTGCGGGTTACCCGCCGATCTTTGCGCCAGTTGACCTCCCAAATGGAACCACAGGCAAAGCAGCCATACTCGTCACGCCCTTTTTGCAGGCTGAAGTTTTGGCAATCGGGGCAGGTGGCGCGTTTGGTTAGCCAGGCGTCATAGGTAGCGATGCACCGGGCAATATGTTCCTCGTCAACGAAAAGGCTATACTTGGGCGCTAAACGCCGAACCATGTCCCAGGCGTCCATTTCCATCTTAATAAGTTCCATGTCGTATTTATATAAACGATGGCCCAGCAAGGCGTGCCCAACTTCATGGACTAAAGCGATTTTGCCCTCGTTAGTCTTTTTTCGCCGTGTATCATAATGGATGGCTTTGGCCTGGGGCGACCACATAAAAAAATTTCCCGGCACAAACGTGAACTGCGGAAAATCTTTTGTAATTGCTTCCAAATAACCCTCCCCCACGCTGACTTACTGTGACTTATACTACTCCCGCATGACTAGCGCCAGCAAGCATTAGCGCAATCAAAGCTGGGAGGCCAAAATCAGGGCGCCGTACCCAACCGCGGTTTCGATATATTTAGCCGGAACAATCGGGGGCAGCTGATACAACGGGTGCAGCTTTTCAAGATGTTTTACCAGGTGCGGGTGGAATTTTTCATAGTGGACGCCGACCCCGCCGCCAATCACAATTACCGAGGGCGCAAAAGCGTGGATAAGGTTATAAAAGCCAATTGCCAAAACACCGGCAATTTCATTCCATACCGCCGGATCGGTAATTTCGTAACCATACATTCCATAACGTTTGCGAATAGCCGGGCCGGCAATCATGGCTTCAAAGTGCCCGCGGCCGCCACAGCCACAAAGAGGACCTTCAGGATCAATTATCATGTGGCCCGCCTCAAGGCTCCCCGCGCGGCCCCGGTAGGGCTGTCCGTTAATTACCAGCGCCGTGCCAATGCCGGTGCTGATAGTTACATACAGCACGTAGGGATAAGTTCGTCCGGCGCCGATATGGGCCTCGGTTAGCGCGGCGGCGGCGGCGTCGTTTTCCAGGTAAATCGGAACCTTGAAGCGCGCCTTAATCGGGTCCACTAAATTAGTGCCGCGCCAGCCGTGCATATTAGGAGCGCTTTCGAGAATACGTCCTTGCTTTCGGTCGATCGGGCTAGCGGTAGCCACCGCGATTGCGCGTATTTTATCACTACCCGCCACTTCTTCAATCATGCGGATAATCTCATTCATCCCCTCCAGACCGGTCTCCGGAGTTTTGATCTTGGACTGACGAACAATTTCATGGGCGGTTGTGCCCCCAACTACCAGGATCTTTGAACCACCAATGTCGACGCCGATATGCATGGATGTAGTATAACGTCCCTACCGCATATTTCAATAAAATGTAGAGTTTATGATTGACAATAATAGCTACTTATGTTATTGTTTATCACTAATGGCATTGGTGACCGTCAGATGGGGCGTCAACCACTAAGGTAATATGAGTGCTCACCTCCTTGTATTTCCCGTGGGTGACGTCCCATCTGAGCGCAGCAATGCTTGCAGATTAGGCTCCACCTGGCTATACTGACGCCTAAGAGGGTGCGTTAAGGAAACTTAATATAGGGGGCCCAACATGAATCGAAACGTACTTACCACCATTGGCGGAATCTTGTTAGTCACCGTTGTTGTTGTGGGGACTTTTATGTATGGCGATGAACAACGCAAAAAACAGCTAGCAAGTGACAATACCGCGGCTAAGCAAGAACAGGCCAAGGAATCACCATCCCCGGCCCCTGCGCCAACGGCCGCCACGACCAACGATAAAGCTAAAACCGACACTAAGGCCCAGGCCAGCAAAGATAAGCCAAAAGCCACGGCCACCAGCCCAACTCCCCCGGCGGTTACCCAAACCCCTAAAACCGGTTCAGGTGTTGTAAATGTTGTAGCAATGAGTTTGATGGCCATGACAGCGCTCGCCTACTACCGCAGCCGTAAGAAGCTTTCAGCCCTTCCGATTTAATCTGCTACCAATATAAGTGCACTAAAAAAGACCCGTGAAGGGTCTTTTTTAGGATTGAATCAATGATGCTTAGCTAGATGCTGAAGCTTTGCGGCGGCGTGATGCCATTCCGCCACGGCGACCTGCCTCGCGAGCCAGGTCGGGGTTTTTTGCAAAACCACCTCCGCGACTCTTGCGACCCCCCAGGGCACCGATTGACTCATAAAAGTTTGCGCCGTAACGCATCTTGTTGGTAGCAGCGGCTTTACGACCGCCGCGGGCTGTTCCTGCCATGAGTTAATCTCCTTTAATTCCTTAAGGTTAATTATGCCTTAGGGGCATAGAAACCGCTTTAGTTGTTCCCACAAACTGCTTACGGGGGCCGTAAAGAAAGTTTGTTAGAACCGACATAAGCGGCTTCACCTTATGTAAGATAGTAGCACAATACGCTTACGCTGTCAATGAATAAATGTACTGCTTTTGTATGCGTTAACGCTATACTGGGTGAATACAAAATAACTGAACAAGCAAATGATTCAACTTACGCTTATTTTAGACAACCTGCGCAGCGCTTATAACGTTGGCGCCATACTCAGAACCTGCGACGCGGCCGGAGTACATCAGGTGTTCACTTGCGGTACTACTCCTTATCCTAAGGTGGAGAATGATACGAGGGACCCGGTAATTTCTGCGCGCAACACCAGGGAAATTGCCAAGACCGCCCTGGGTGCCGAGAAAACGGTTATGGTTGAACACTATAATGATACAGCCTTTGCGCTTGCATATTGCCGAAGCCAGAATTGGATACTTATTGGGCTCGAGCAGGCTCCCGATGCGCAAAATATACTAACGCTCGCTCCCCCGCCCCGCCCCATAGCACTTATTGTTGGCAACGAAGTGGATGGCCTCAGCGCCGATACAATCGCGGCCTGCGACATTGTAGTTGAGATTCCCCAGCGCGGAGACAAAGAATCGCTGAACGTTAGTGTTGCCACTGGCGTTGCGTTATATACACTACTGTTTAACTAATTTTGATAATTGCGGTCTGAGAGGCCGCCGCGCAATATACGCGGCAGCCCCATTGATGTACCCCGTACGCAGGAACTGCTAGAGGTATGTGATCGCGATGCCTCCGACGACCATGAAGACCACGGCAATCACCACGAGGATGGTGAAGCATTCCTGCGCCTGCTGTGGCCGCCACCACGGCCGGTGTGCCGCGCGGCGCGCACTAATCCCTTCTGTCCTGCTCACTTCACACCCCCTTCTTGGCCTAACGGGCCGATGGCGCGTACAGCTCGTGGTCGGGGCCGGCGTAGGAGCTGCACACGCCGCTCCAGGCCTGCTCCATGTACTTGATGTCCTCGGCGGTGATATCGCGGCACGTGGGTGCGACTTGCTTCATGAAGTCGTCGCGCTCGAAGACCTCAACCGAGTCGTCCTGCTCGAGCATGAGCCTGAGCAGCATTCCTGTGTAGTAGGCAGTCGGATCATCGGAATCCTCGAAGCAGCGATTCATCTCCGAGATCATCTCCGCGCGTTCAACACTGTCTCGCGGAATGGTGATGCTTCTTGGTGCGTCGACCGGCACGTTTCCCCCTTGGAGAATGTGGACGAAGTGAGTAAACTTTAGCGGATTGATAATTGCCTGTCAAACGTAGGGAGGGATATTAAAAGCCAGGGCCGAAGATTTGATAAATAGCGTAAACAACAAGAGTCACAAAGCCTACGGCCACTGTCGTTAGCCCAATTATTACTCCTCGCGCTATTTGAACTGAGCCAAACTTTAACTTACTCGGGGTAGCACCTTTCTCTACTCGAAGCAGCGACATCAGCCCCATAAGTCCGCAAATAATAAACACAGCGAATACGGGAAGTGCCAGAATCATAAATTCGCTGCCGGGTCCGGCATTTGAAAATAACTTAAAAATCCAGTATCCAGGGTAGCAAATTAATAATAAGCAAAATATTACTAATAATGCTTTTGCAAAGCCCTTGCCAACCGGTAATTGCTTAGCTTCGGGCGCATTCGAATTGGATTTATCTTGATTGTCCATAGCTGAACGGTACCATAAATTTAAACTCAAACGCAAAGAGACGCTCTTTTCAGGGCGTCTCTTTGATAATCCGGCACTGTGCTACTTTCCCGCTAATGCAGTATCATCGCCGCAGGTGAGCTTAACTTCGGTGTTCGGGATGGGAACCGGTGTGACCTCACCGCTGAAAGCACCGGGTAATGGCTTAAAAGCGTGAATACTGTTTTCAACTGCCTACTATGCATTCTGATCTGTGATCAGACGATATGTGTAGGCAAGAAAACACGTATGAACGCATTTACTTCACTACCCGAAGCTTTTTAAAGCT